>DVMB01000065.1 GCA_018715225.1 Candidatus Onthoplasma faecigallinarum
TAAATTGGAATTGGCCTTATACAAGGAAAAAATGGAATGGGATAAAGAGATTGATGAACAATATAAATTAATTAAGAAAAAAGCAAAATTTATGGATATTGATAAGTTAGATGAGCTCAAAAGGGAATATCTAATCAATATCTCGCAATATGGTAAAGATTGTTTAGCAGAATATATAGTCAAGAGAAAATCTATTCTAGACATGTTGGATAATTACATTTCGAAAGATGAAAATGAAAAATATTCGTTGGAGGAGGCTGTTCATTCATTAATTTGTCCATTAAGAGCAACCTCAGAACAATTGAATTATAATGATATGAATTTATGGCTTATTGATGAAAAATTGGCATATCATTATTACTTAGCATCTGATAAGACAATGAAATCACAATTAGTAGAAGGGGATTTGTCGAATAAAGAAACAGATATTGCTATCTACAATAATCCACTACTATTTAATGACACAATTGAAAGTAAAGGATATATATCTTTGACAATTATAGAGTTTAAGAAACCAATGCGAGACAATTACTCTGATGATAGTAACCCAATAGAGCAAGTTTATGGATATATTGAAGAAATTAGGTCTGGCAGAAAAATGGATAGAAGAGGGAGACCTTTACAGGGAGATTTAAAAAATATGCCGATATATAGTTATATTATTGCTGATATAACACCTTCGTTGGAAAAACAATGCAAGATGGCTAATTTGAGTAGACTTCCTTCAGACGATGGTTTTTTTGGTTATAGTCAAGAATACAAAACGTTTGTTCAGGTTATAAGTTATAATAAACTGAAGAGAGATGCTGAATTAAGAAATCAAGTTTTATTTGATACGTTATTTGGGAAAATTGAATCTTAAACTCTAAATTCATTTAAAATGATAAAGTATATGAAATGGTTATTGGTTAATGTTTAAAATTATTAGTTTAATTTTAAGTGAATAAAGTCAGCCTATTTCTAGAGTAAAATTAAAGCAGTTAAACCATTTGTCTCTTGACAAACCTTGAATAATTAGTTTTCTAGTTTTAAGATCTTTGCCGATTCAAATTTATATTTTTTAACAAATTTTATAAGAGTTTAATTACATAAAATTTTTTAAAGTTATATGCTTTTAAAACTCTTAAAATAATTTTGTATTCGATGAGTTAAAATAGTGTTTTGACTTGACTAATTATTAAAAGTATGATATTATAATAATACCTTGTACGCATGGGTACATGGGCAGGACATTTCTGTCAACAATTCTAAACAAATAGTGTTGATTGACAAAAGTTGTTTGAGAATGTTAAAGAAACAGATAAGATTTAATATTTTCTTTAAGTGTTTGAACATTTCGAAAACACCTCCTATATGTATTATACCATAATACAGTATTGAGCAAATTTATGGCCGTGTAATTAAAAGTTAATTAAGTAAAGAAACAAATAATTTTTGATTAGACGTAGTTGTGTGAAGCCTGTTAACCTAATGACGTCATACTATAGGGTTAAGAGGCTTTTTGCATTTATGAGAAATAATAAGACTTTTGAAGATATTGTAAAAAACGATTACTATCGTTCTTATTCACATTTTGATATTAGAGTGAAACTAGATGAGGTTTGTGATTATATATTTAACCCCCAAAATGTGGCTACCCATTCTTTCTATCCATTTATTCTTGATAGTAGGCCAAAGTTAAAGGTGCATACAGAAAAACCACCAAAAAACGGAAGGTTTGAAAAAACTTATAGACCAATTTGTTATGCAGCGCATTTAGATCGTTGTATATATCAATACTATTCTTTTAAATTAAATCAAGATTATAATAATTATGTAAAAAACACACTTATTGATAAGTGCTCTAAGGCTTATAGAACAAATCTTCCTGGTAAAACAAATATAGATTTTGCTGAGGAAGTATTTGATTTTATAAAAGGAACGAATAAATGTGGAATAATTGTGGGAGATTTTAAAAGTTTTTTTGATAATTTAGATCATAAATATTTGAAAGAAAGACTTAAACAATTATTAAATGTAACAAGTTTGCCTGCGGACATGTATGCAGTTTATAAAAACATTACTAGATATTCTAAATGGAATATAGAAGATATTTTTAAGATAAGAAAAGAAGAAGATCCAAAGTTAAATGAAGATGATATAAGATATGGTAGAATTATATTAAACCGTAGTCAGTTTAAGAACAATGTTAATAGATGTGTTGACCATAATAAAAAAATAGGCATACCACAGGGTTCATCTATAAGTGCTGTTTTGGCAAATATTTATATGATAGAATTTGATAGTAGAATATCTTTATTTCTTGAGAAAATGAATGGTAAATATGTAAGATATTCTGATGATTTTATTATCATAGTCCCATATCTAGAAAAAGAAGTTTTAGAGAAAACGTATGATAAGTTGTTGGAAGAAGTTAAAGATGCAAAACTAATGTTACAATCTGACAAAACACAATTATTTTCATATGAAAATCAAACCATTTTACCATTACAAAATGTATTGAATGGGGTAGAAACAAAATCCAAGAAATTAAATTATTTAGGTTTTTCATTTGACGGCAAAAAGGTATCTTTACGAGATAAGACAATATCCAAATATTACAATAAAGTTTATAGAAAAATTAAAACTATAGTAAAGCACAATTTTGTTTCTAAATATGGAAATCCTATTTCTTGTAATAATTTATATGCTCTATATTCAAAAAATGGAGCTATACCAAATAGTGAAAATAAATGGGGGAACTTTATTACATATGTAAATAAATGTGAAAAAATATTTGGTAAGGATGAAAATGTAAATTTAATAAAAAGAAGACATATGCAAAAAATTCGAAAAAGGTTAAAGAGATAAACTCATTGCCTCTCTTTTTGAGATAAAAGAAATGGGAGTGGGAATAGGCCACACTGCGAGGTGTGGCTTTTTTGTGCAACAAAATGTGGGAAAGCAGGATGAAGGGAATAAAAAGTTGAAATAATTTTATAGGGACGGTGAAAAGACTTATAAAATAATCGATTGCTGGGTTTTGGATGATTGGAAAGAGTGTTGAATAATGGTGGCGGAGATGTGTTAAAGGGGTTGAATTGGCTTAAAATTGGGGAATTTTTACGCAACAAGAGTGCCTTATATAGAGAGGCTTTTTTTATTTAAGTTAAAAAATCTATTATTTTTACCTTCATTTGAATAACGAAACAGGTAGTTTTGTTATGAGAAAATACTTGTAACGGGACTAGGAGCTAATGGTTTATTAAAGGTTGTTGAGCAGAAAGAGGGCAAATATAAATGGAGGTGTTCAATGGAAATAGGATGAGCAATTAGTATTGTAAAAACAAGAAAGATATTTAGATTTGTTCTTAATATTAAAGTTGATAGCGGAGTTGAAAAATGTGTTAAAGCGCTTTTAATATCTTTATCTTTATAATCTCATTATAAGAACAAATTCTAATAATATTTATTTAGATTAAAAAATAAAAGAGGGGGTGACGGCGAAAATGGGCGGTGTTTGGCGAGATAGAAGAGTAACGGAGAAAGTGTAAAGGACAGGGCTGTTTTAAGAAAATTGGGCGAGTAATGGGTATAGTGCAAAGTAAGCAAGTGGCTAATGATTGGGCTGGGAATTGAAAGAAATAAGGTAAATTGATTGTTAAAATTATGGAAGCAGGAAAAGAGGTGGCTCACAGTGCTGAAAATATGCCAAAAAGCCAAGGAAATAAGGACATATTTTGACGCACCACCTATTAGTGCTGACGCACTTTGCGCCACCTACGTTTAGCCGAGAAGTGGGAAACCCACTTTCATTTTTAGAGGGTTGTTAGCGGTTAGGAATTTTTAATTTATAGAATTCGTTTAATCCAAGTTGGCTTTTCATTAGCCCAAAAAGCTTAGCAGGTAATACTTTTTAAGACCCAATTTGAACAAATATACAATAGAATTTTTAAACCAAAATTATTTAACTCATTGCCTCTCTAATTGTGATGAGGAGAATAATTATGAATGAACAAAATTTAAACAATGTAATTGTGATTGATAGAGTTTCAAAGAAGGTGTTAAATGACCCACAAATAGAGATTGACGAAGAGGTTTGCGCCGAGGCGGTTTCACGATTAGTGGAAAAATTATTGGTAGGCTTAAGAGAAAAGAGAGATTTAAAGAATCTAACACCGAGAAGTATGTTTTCATATAAAAAGCCAGACAGTAGAAAAACTTCGCGACCATAGATTTGCAAACAAATTTATTTACTGCGTTAACTGTAAAATATCCCAAAACAGTCATTTAGGGGCAACTAAACTCTTGCTTTGGAATATTTTCCGAGCCTTGTCTCGCTGGTTTTTCTACAGTCTGGAAATATTAAAAACTTTCAGGTTTGCGCTGGACTTATGAAAAAGTTTGTGGTATGTGTTTGTGATGAAAGATACTCAAAAATACAAAAAATAAATTATAGGAGAAAAGATGAAGAAAATTGTAATTTATGCTAGATATTCTAGTGATAGGCAAACGGAGCAGTCTATCGAGGGGCAACTTCGAGTATGTCATGAGTATGCAGAGAGAAATGATTATGTGGTTGTTCACGAGTATATCGACAGGGCGCTTTCAGGGACGACCGACAGAAGGCCTGCCTTTTTGCAGATGATTGAGGACAGCAAGAAGAAAGAGTTTGAGTATGTGCTGGTGTATCAGCTGGACAGGTTTGCGAGGAACAGATATGACAGTGCGAACTACAAAATGAAACTTAAAAAGAATGGAGTTCGCGTGCTGTCGGCAAGAGAAAATATTTCAGATGATGCCAGCGGAATTTTGATGGAAAGCGTGCTTGAAGGTATGGCGGAGTATTATTCTGCCGAGCTTAGCCAAAAGGTCAAGCGTGGGGTGCGTGAAAGTTTGATTAAAGGTTATTACACAGGTGGGCAGGTCACCTATGGCTACAAGGTTGAAGATAAACGATGGAAAATTGATGAAGAGCACGCAGAGTTTGTTCGGCAAGCGTTTAATAAATATGCTGTTGGCGAGAAGGCGACCGAAATTGCAGACCACTTAAACGCACAAGGCTCAAGGACGTCAACTGGTAAAAAGTGGAATGGCAATGCGGTTTCCAAGATGCTACACAACCAACGATATATGGGCATAGAAAAGTTTGGCGGTGAGATTTTCACCGATGTAATTCCGCCGATAGTTGAAGAAAAGTTGTGGCAAGTTGTGAATGGTATGATGGAGCACTTTCGAAGGAACTACAAAAAGGATAAATACGACCCATACTTTTTGACGGGAAAAATCTTCTGTGGATACTGCGGTGAAAGTGTGATTGCTGAGGCGGGTTCCAGTCATATGGGAACGAGATACAAATACTACAAGTGCCACACGAAAAAGGTCAAGGGCAAGGCGTGTTTGCTTAGAAATTATCGCAAGCATGAACTTGAACAACTCATTATTGACAAGACTAAAAAATATATTTTAACTCCAAGCAAAATTGAAGAGATTGCACATATGGTTGTGGACAGATACAACTCCGAGATTTCAAACAACGTAGTGCTTAAATGCCTTGAAAAGGAACTCAGGCAGATAAATAACAAAATAAATAGCTTAGTGAAGAATATGGAGCAGGGTATAGTTTCACTCACCCTTCGTGAAACGCTTTACAAACTTGAAAATGACAGGGCGGACATTCAGCTTAAAATTGCCGAAGAAAAGAGCAAGTTTGATAAGCCACTAAACTTTGAAGATGTCAGAAATTTTATATCACTGTTTGCCAGCAAAAACTATGACGACGTGTTTGAACGCAATGAGTTTTTCAACCGATTTATCAAAAAGGTGCTTTTATTCAATGATAAAATTATTGTGATTATGCGAGGTAGCAAGGGTGCTGAAAATGAACTTGCCATAAACAACGACGAACTTTACGCAAAAAGAATTTTAGAAAAATTTGAGAAAAAAGAGATAAGTGAAAATGATTTTGAAAATAAAAATGGGGGTTCTGAAAATTCGAACTCCCATTTTTGTGAAAATGATAAAATTTTAAAAGAAAAAGAGGCTGAAATAGACAATTTCGTCCATCAGCCTCCTCTTGGCGGAGAGTGAGGGATTTGAACCCTCGCGCGCATTTCTACGCCTACATCCTTAGCAGGGACGCCTCTTCGACCTCTTGAGTAACTCTCCATTATTTATTCGTCGAAAACATTTTAAGTATATCAAAATTATTATGCTTTGTCAACGTTTAAATTGTTAAATTCTATTTTAATTTTTTAACTTTTTATAAATTCATGCTTATTTGCTAACTATCTTATATATTTATTAATTATCAAAATGTATATAAAAGAAAATATCTTTAATTAGAAAATGTATTACAAGGTAAAATATCTTTATCAAAAAATATCTGTAATTTATAGTTACAGATATTTTTTTCTTTGCTAATGCAAAGGTAAGGTCTATTCACCTAAACGGTAATAACTACCTGAATGTTGAGTAGCAGGGAATCTTTTACCTTTTTCAAGGTAAAGGCTACCACCATCATGTCCCTGTGCGTCGAATGCTACATAAGTAGCTGACTCTGGAACAGTTTCACCAGGTTTCCATTGTTTACTTTTAGACATCTAGCACCTCCACTAGTATTATGTGGAGAATTTGTTTGATTATTCATGGAGTGAAAAATTTCATATGATTGCAAAAAATGTTTGCATATGTTAAAATAATCTTATGATAAAATTAATCAATGTCCCATCTCTATACTCCGCAATGATTGGTTTAATTGAAAGGGTGGGAAAGAATTTAAGCGGTGAGATAGAAGTGATCGTTCCAGATAAGTTGAGTCTTTTTATGGAAAGGTTTTTGTTTGAACAATTGCACATATCTGCAAGTTTTAATATAAAAGTTAGCACATTCAACAGATTTGCTAAAAAAGGGTTAGTGATTGATAAAGAAAAGCAGATTTCAAAATTTGCTAGTATTGTGTTGATTCACAAGATATTGAATGAAAATGTAGATAAATTCACTATTTTGAAAAACAATTTTTATTCGTTTCCGTATGCGGAAGAGATCTTCAAAACTATCAGTCAATTAAAATCTTCGAAAATCACAAGCGAAGAAATGAAGTCGTTCCAATCAGGCAATACAAATTTAGAAAATAAAATTCATGATTTAGCGATAATATACGAAGAATACGAAAATGGCAAAGCAGGTCTTTTAGATTCGGCTGACGTGTTTTTGATGTCCACCTTTTTTGTAAAAAATGGGAAAGAGGACAAAACATTGTATTTCATTGGGTTTGATGATTTTACTGCTATAGAATATGGAATAATTGAAGAATTGGCGAAAGTATGTGAAGTCAATGTATTTAATTATCATTCAAAATCTACTAATAGGAGTATATATAATGATGAGGTTTATACTCAACTCTATAACATTGCTCGTATCAATGAATTGAATTTTGTTGTAGAAGAAGATGCGGGTGTTACTGCTACACAGGACTTAAAAAGTTTTTTGGAAAAAAATCTATTTTCTCATACTCAAGATAAATATACATTGTCAAATGAGGTTGTAAAAGTTTATAGCGGGAACGGAGTTTTGAGCGAAATAGAATATGTCGCCCGTGATATTAGACGAAAGATTTTAGATGGCGGAAAGTATAATCATAATGGAGTTGCAATCTATGATCTAGAAAGCAATGAAAATAAAATCAAAGAAATTTTTTCAAAATATGAAATAAACTATTATATTGATAGTGAATTTTATCTAAATAAAAGCATTTTGTATAAATTTTTGTGCAGTGTGTTCAAATTCAATTTTGAAAATTTAAATGTGGTACATGTAATAGATTTGATCAATTCACCATTTTTTAAAATGGATAGAGATAAAAAAGTTTTGATGATAGATAAGCTTTTGTTTGTAAAAAACAGAGTGCACATTTCAAATAAATTCGATTTTGGAGATGAACTGGCGGATGAAAGTAGACAATTCTCAAATTTTTTATCCCTAATTACTTTTAAAAAAGATATGGACATATCTTCATTTATACATATGATTGAAGATTTGTCTAGTGCGTTAGATTTTGATGCGGTTTTAGATGAATTGGCAAAAGAAGCGAACTTGCAGGACAAGATTTTGCTCAGCAAATCAAAGGAAACTATTTTAAATGTCTTAGACGACATACAAAAATTTTATCCTTTGGCTAATATAAATACAATATTTGATATTTTTTCTCATATTGGAGAAGTGGTCAAAATAAATAATTTACCATTGACGTTAGATGCTGTAAAAGTGCTGGACGCAAACAATTTCATGGAGATTTTCGATGATCTATACATAATAAATTGCACGTACGAAAATGCTCCAAGTCTAAAAAATGATTGCGGAATAATCTTGGATAGCGAGATCGCTGAATTAAATTTTTCGTATAAATTAAGTCCTACAATTAAACACATCAATAGTCTTTCAAAATTGAGATTATACAATACTGCATTGTTGTACAAGGATAGTTTGAATATAACATATTCGTATAATCCAAGTATTTTGATAAAAGAGATACTAACAAAAATTCAAGTGAGTGTTGATGGGAAAAAGTATAATTTACAACCTTTCACAAAATTTGAATTTGATAAATATATGGCTCTCAGTATGTGGGACTATATCGAATTTTTGTCAAAATATCAGTGTGATAGCGAATTATTACATGAAAAACTTATAAAAATTAAAGATTTTAGAAATTTAAGCAACGAAAATTTAAAAATTTATGCCGACATGAAAACTATATCTGCGTCTCAATTGGAAGCATATTTTAAATGTCCATTTTATTATTTTTTGAACAATGTTTTGAAAATAAAAGTTCGTCTTGATGATGAGATTCAGTCTTTGGATGTGGGAAATATTATCCATCAAATCATGTATGAGTATTATAGGCGGAACAAAAATGTAGGAGATGTATACGATTTCTGTGTAAAAGAAGTTTTTAAATATATTGATAAAAACGAGCGGCTAAAAATAAACAGTGATAGCCCTACTTTGATAAATCTAATTGACGAGTCGGTAAGGGTGATCAACGGCTTGAATTACATAGATGAAAACTCCTTGTTTGAGCCGAGATATTTTGAATATGATTTCAGCGGTAAAGATTCTTTGAAACTGCGAAATATAGATGTCATAGGTAAGGTGGACAGAATAGATGAGTTCGACTCAAATTTGCGAATAATTGATTACAAATCAGGTCGAGTTGATAGCGGATTGAAAGAATTATATTATGGCAACAAATTGCAACTATTTTTGTATTGCAGGGCTATGGAAAATAGTTTGAAAGAACGAGCGGTAGGTGGATTTTATTTACCGCTTCATAATGTCTTTACAAGAGATGTCGCCAACACATATGCTCTAAAGGGCTTCTATGAAAATGAGACGAATATAGTACATGCACTGGATAAGAGACTTAGTCCTGGAGAAAAAAGCGATATAGTAAATGTTCGAATGAATAAGGACGGGCTTGCTTATAGAACGATTGGCAACAAGGAGTTAAGGGCAGAAGAGTTGGAAAAATTAAAAAACTATTCAACTATTGTCAGCGAACAAGCGGTAGATGAGATTAAGTCTGGATATATTGAACCGACGCCAAGTGCTGTGAGTAAACCTTGCGAATTTTGCCCATATGTTCATGTATGCATGCGTAAAAGTAATGATATAAAATTTAGACCTTCAAACAAAGTAACAATAGATAGTTTTGATAAGGATTAATGTATGAAGAATTTTGAAAAAATACAACTTGATATTTTAAATGCTACCAATAAAAATCAACTGGTGAGTGCGGGGGCAGGGAGCGGCAAGACGACCGTAATGATAGAAAAGATTGCTAACTTGCTCATAAAAGACAAAGTGCCGGTTGAGAACCTGTTGGTCGTTACTTTCACAGTTCTGGCGGCTGAAGAGATGAAAGAAAGACTGCAAGCAAAATTGGTCAGTGAACTAAATATAAGTGAGGATAAAGATGCTATATTAGCACTCATTGAAGATATAAAAACTGCAAGCATAGATACAATAGATGGGTTCAGTTCTAAGACAATCAAAAAATATTTTTATGAATTAAACATATCTCCAAATATTGAAATAATTACAGATGCGACACGTGATTATTATCTATCAAAAGCTATGAAAAAAACTTTGGACGATTATTCAAAAGATAGTGAAAAAATCAACATGCTGATAGACCTTTTTGGAGGCAACAGAAGAAATTTGGAAAACATCAAGTCAATGGTGCTGTCTTGCTACTTGAATGTTATAAATATTGAAGATTATGAAAAATTTTTAGATGATTCGGTCAACGAATATATTGACAGCATAAAAAGTGAAGCTGTTGTCAATAAATATATATCAAATTATATTGATAGATTGAAAAGGACTATAAGGGACAATTATTCATCTGTACAGGTTGACATACAAGAAAAATTAAAAAATTATTTAAATATTTTAGATATATTTAATATAAATTTAAGTTTAAAAACAAATTTAATGAATTTAGAAAAAATAAATATATCATCCTTTTCAATAAAAGAAGTAAAAAATAATCCAGAATTAAAAGAAATAAATGAATTAATAAACGAATTTAATGATTTGAAGAAAGACCTAAAAAATAATGGAATTGATGAAAATTTTGATAAAATTAATGAAAAAATTATAATTTATTTCAAATATTTTATCGAAATATTAAAAAAATTTATAAATAATTACACTAAATTAAAAGAAAAAAATAATTTAATTGATTTTAATGACCTCAATAGGTTAATGCTAAAATTATTGGACAATGAAAATATAAGGCAAGAACTCAATCAAAAATATAAATATATATTTATTGACGAGTATCAAGATGTCAACCCGCTTCAAGATAGTTTGATGTCAAAATTGGTGGACAAAGACACTTCCCTTTTTACTGTAGGAGATGTGAAGCAATCTATATATGGATTTAGGGGTGCCAGTCCAGAATGGTTTTTAAATAAATACAACAACTATAAGAAAAAGGTGGATCAAGGCAAAGCCTTTGACATGAATATCAACTTTCGTTCCAATCCAAAAGTGCTGAATTTTGTCAATGAAATATTTTCAAAATTGATGACCAAAGAGACGGCGGATATCGATTATTTGCATGATTGCATGATTGACGCAAAGCGAACAGACATAGTAGACGATAAAGTAAAAATCATGCTGTGTTGCGATAAAGGAGAAGACAATATTGCGTCAGGAATATATAGTGTAAAAAATAGTCCACGTGATGAAAATGTTACTTCAAAAGATTTGGAAAGTTATTTGGTGGTCAAGACTATAACAGAGTTGATAGGGTCAAGTTTTTATGACGCCAATCTAAAACAAAAGCGAACATTAACATATAGTGATATTGCGATCCTCACTCATTCACAAAAAGATGAAAACTCGCTGATACTTATAGATATGTTAAAACAGGCTGGAATTCCTGTGAATGTAACGAACAGCGTAGATGTCGAGAACAGCGAAACGATAAAACTGATATTGTCTATCTTAAAATGCGTTATACATGAGGCTGATGATGTAGATTATTTGGCGACCTTTATGGCTATGACAGATATGGATATAAATGATGTCGTAAAAATTAGAGACAAGAATAAATCATTATATGAAAATTTAATTGAGAATTTGGATGAAATAAAAATTTCTTCAGGTTTTAAACTCCTAGAGGATATTCAAACAAAATCGTATATCTCGTCTAATAGAGATTTGATTCGTTACATATTGAATGATTGCAAATTGAAATATTATGTTTTACGAATGGAAAATGGCACTAAAGAGTTGAACCTAGTTGAAGAATTTTTAAATAAGATTTCACCAGTTGAAGATAATTTGGGACTGGCTGAATTCATAGACATGATTGAAAGCAATATAAGTAAAGGAAGCGATTTTTTGAATGTCGACAGGGAAGATAGCGTAGTCTTTCAAACGATTCATAAAAGTAAGGGTCTAGAATATCCAGTCGTGATACTATATAATTCATCTAAAATGTTTTCCTATCTGCGTGAAAATGATAGTATCACATTCAATGCTGATCTTGGACTTGGTGTCGACTATTTTGACATGGCAAACAGAACCAAGCAAGAGGGGTTAGTAAAGTATGCTATCAAAAAGAAGAATGCACTAAAAGGGTACAAAGAAGAATTAAGACTTTTGTATGTGGCTATGACAAGGGCAAAAAACAAATTGATCATAACTGGTCAGTATTCTAATGGTTTGTTTAAAGATAAAAAGATAAAAAATACAAATTTTATGAACATGATTTTGTCATGTTTCCAAAATCTAGAAGAGGGCACGAACGAAAGAGAAAATTGTATCATTGATTTCGTCGACGTCGATTTGGCAAAACCTTTGAAAAAGGAACATTATAACAGGCAAGTAGAGAAGCTATATACAAACTTTGATTACAGCAATAGTGAAAAATTTTCAATTCCATTAAAAAACACTGTAACAGGGTTAAACAGCGAATTGTCCCAACAGAATAGATTTGAAGCTAAAAAATGGCTAAACCCAACTATGCAATATGATGTGCAAGAAGATAGAGCTCTAATTGGTACGCATTATCATATGGCACTAGAGCAACTAGATTTTTCAAAAGAACATGAGAAAAATACTGAATTTGATGATGTTGATTATGCTAAGATCAAAAGAGCACATGACGTCATATCAAAATTGGCAAAAGGTTGCGTCAATATAAAAAAAGAGGCAGATTTTATGATGTATGTGCCGTATAACAAAATCGTTAGCGGAGATATTGATGATAAAATCTTGATTCAAGGTGTGTGCGACCTGATAATAGAATATGAGGACAGTATCACAATTGTAGATTATAAATTTTCTCATCTATCAATTGAAAGTTTGAAGCAAAAATATCAAGAGCAATTAAACATTTATAAAATGGCTGTCGAAAGTGCTTATGGGAAAAAAGTTGAGCATGTGTTCATTTATTCAATCAATACGGGAGAGTTAGGATAGAGGGATATTTTCATCGTTGTTTATATGAATGTTTTGTTCTTTCAATAGATCTAAATAATCTTCCCACATGTGTTCTCGAATGGGAATCGGTTTGTGATTATCAAAATACAGCACCAATGCTGGATATATATGATGATATGAACTAAACAGACTGGCACCTATGCAATGATTGGTGTTGATCAGTCGTTTTGCCATTGCGTGATAGTTGTAATAAGACATACAATTATTGTGCACAATATTGTAAATTATATGAAAAAAGACCATTTTGCTTGGTCTTTTTTATTTTATTATATATTCTCAATTTCTATACTGCCTGTCTTTTTGAAGTTGTCTTCTATATTATCGTATTCCTTTTTCAACACAATAAATCTATATACAAAGAAACCAATGACTATCAGCATGAATGCAGACATAATTACATAATGAACAGGCGTAATAGAAAAATCAAAAGCGTTAGGTGCATGGAATACAATCTCTCTAGCGGCGATGTTTTCACATTCTGCACGAGTTTTTATATCCGAACCCACGGCAGACCATTCGCTAGGCATACCTTCATTATAATATACGACAAAATATTGGTCGTCATCAACTTCAATACAGTAGGCGATTGTCAAATCTGTCGATGATGAGGCGGCCGAACCATTAGTCTTAAGTGCGTTCATCTCAATGCTATAGATCATTCCTTCCATAAGGACTATAGCGACAAAAGCACCCAAAATGGCACAAATTGTCTTCAAAGTCATCTCAATAAACTCACGTTTCTTCATTCTTTTTATGAAGTCCATAAAAATCTCCTGTCAAAATAATATTAAACTAAAACTGATATTTTGTCAAAGATTTTTATATACTTTCTTTACAATTTTAATGTATTGTGCTATATTTTTTATATGGAAAATTCAAGCAAAAATGATGCTTATTTAAAAAATGTCAAAGTGTTGGCGTACTTGGGAGACAGCGTTTTTAGTTTTTTAGTGAAAAAATATCTGGTGGAAAATTATCAATTAAAGACCAATCAACTCAATAAGATGGCTAACTCAGTGCTTTGTGCCAAGACGCAGGCCGAAATCATGCAAAAACTTGATAATTTATCGAATGAAGAACAAGATATTGTTATGCGGGCAAGAAATGCTCACATCAACAGCAAGGCAAAAAATAGTTCGTTACACGAATATAGTTTGGCTACACAGTTGGAGGCGTTGGTAGGCTTTTGGTGTCTCAATGGAAATGAGGAGAGATTGAAATATCTATTTGATAACTTTATTAAGGAGAGATTATGATAGTTGAAGGTAAAAATATAATAAATGAGCTGTTGAACTCTAGCCAAAAGATTGAAAAAATATTGGTTTCCAATAGAAAGAATGAAGATATCATTAAAATTTTGGACAAAGCAAACAGGCAAGGAATAAAAGTTGAGCAGGTAGATGTAAAGACATTGGACAAAATAGCAGGGACTAAGACGCAGGGCGTGATAGCATTCATCCCTAATTTCAAATATGTTGAAATTGAAGATATTCTATTGGAGGCAAAGAGGAAAGGAGAGAATCCGTTTATAGTCATTTTGGACGGGATAGTCGATCCTCATAATTTAGGTGCTATCATCAGGACATGCGAATGTGCGGGCGTGCATGGAGTAATCATACCTGAGAACAGGGCATGTGAGATAAATGGTACAGTGTATAAAACAAGTGCGGGTGCAGTAACGCATATGAAAGTGGCGTTGGTAACTAACCTTACCAGATGTATCCAGCAGTTGAAAAAAGAAAGGGTGTGGGTTTACGCTCTTGAGGCAGGGAACAAGAACATTTATTCTGCCGATTTCAAATATCCTACCGCATTGGTTGTTGGAAGCGAGGGCAAGGGAGTCTCCAGACTGGTTAGAGACAATTGTGATGAAATATTATCATTGAATATGTATGGGAAAGTAAATAGTTTAAATGCCTCAAACGCCGCCGCAATAGCAATATATGAGGTCGTTAGACAAAGGAGCAAATAATTTGGAAGAAAAACAATTAGTAGAACGGATCGCAAAAGCTCAAAAACAAGATGATCAGGCTATGGAGGAATTACTTAGGAGTTTCAAACCAAAAGTAATCGCTATTTCACGAGAATATTTCTTGTTGGGAGCAGATTTTGACGATTTGATTCAGGAGGGCATGATTGGTCTATACAAGGCAATAAATATCTATGATGTCAACAAAAATCATAATTTTAGTGCTTTTGCATCCCTTTGTATACACAGGCAATTACAGAATGCAGTCAAGAATGCCAACAGGAAAAAGAACGCACCGCTGAATTCATATTTACCTATTAAATATTACGACGGCACAGGGCAAGATGAAGAAAAAGTCAATAAATTGGTTGTGGTAGATGACACGAGTGATATAGAACAAAATTATATTGACAAAGAGATGAATTCTATAATGATAAGTAAGGTTAAGGGCATCCTTACTCCACAGCAATTCAAAATTCTAAAGATGTTTTTGAACGGAGACACATATGAACATATGGCCAATGCAAACAACACAACGATAAAAAAGATAGACAATACCATTCAAGCAATAAAAAGAAAATTGAGGACAATAAAAGGAGAAATCCAATGAATTTAGCGTTATATAGAGAGTTTAGACCAAAAAATTTTGATGAAGTGATCGGTCAAGATTATGTCATCAAAACGCTGAAAAATCAAATAAAGACAAATAGATTAACGCACGCATATCTATTTTGTGGACCACGAGGTACGGGAAAGACAAGTACGGCAAAGATTTTCGCAAAGGCGGTAAACTGCACTCATTCAACCGATGGTAATCCGTGCGGATTGTGTGCTGAATGTGTCGCATTGAGTGAGCCAAATACCGACATCATTGAGATTGATGCTGCGTCAAATAACAGGGTGGAAGAGATTCGTGATCTACGTGAAAAAGTGAACTTCCCTCCACTCATTGGCAAATACAAAGTGTATATCATTGATGAAGTACACATGCTTACCGAAAGTGCTTTCAACGCCTTGCTAAAGACGCTGGAGGAGCCACCAAAACATGTGATATTCATTTTGGCTACTACGGAAATCCACAAACTTCCTGCAACAATTTTATCGAGGTGTACTAGATTTGATTTTAAATTGTTGGATGTAAATACGCTATCTACACACCTAAAAAATGTGTTTGACAAAAGAAATATAACATACGATGAAAAGAGTCTTTACCTCATTGCAAAAGCGGGAGAAGGCAGCGTGAGAGACATGCTCTCGATTGCGGATAGTGTAGCGTCTTTTTGTGATAACAAAATTGATTATCAATCTGCAGAGAAGGTCATAGGGCTATCAAATAGAGAAAATATCAAAAATATTTTGCTGGCTATTGCGAACAATGATATAAATAGTTTGTTTATATCGATAAAGGAGGCAATCGGTGCTGGGAAGAATATTCAAGTTTTGTGCAAAGAGATGGCAGATTTTATAAAAAATCTCATCATGATAAAGGTGGGAGTTACAGATTATACAGTGTTGGATATTTTGCCGGGAGACTTCAATAAATATGCGGAAATTGCCAATTTGTTTAATGTAAATTATTTGAAATCCGCTTTCAGCAAATTTGCAAAAATTGAATTAGATTTGAAATATAGTTTGAATCCAGAAAACTTATTTGAGTCGGCATGCTTAGAACTTTTGTCAAACGGGCAGGAACCAAAAGGAGCGAATGAACCAGTCAATGTTTCAATACCTAGCCCAACTGCACCAAAGGAGGACGTACAAAAGCGTGAGCAGACAGAAATCGAAAAGATATGGGGCAATGTGCTTTTGAGGGTTAAAGAAAATAATATGTTCGCATTTTCAAATGCATTGACGAATGTAAACAAAGTGGAAGAAATTGCACATAAATTAATAGTGCATACAAATGATTTGAGTAGTTTTGAAACAATTGACAACAAGGAAAGAATTGATGTATTATTAAAACTAGTTAAATTATTTGACGATAGCATTGTCGGTGTGGAAGTTGAATATGATAAGAATAATGCTTCCACTCAGGACATAAAAGATAATTTAAAAGATGTATTTAAATCAAGAATAAAATTTAAGGAGTAATTTATGGGATATGGTCATGGTGGCTTTGGTGGCGGAATGAATATGGGTGCTTTGATGCAACAAGCCAAAAAGATGCAAGAACAGATGATGAAAGCACAGGAAGAACTAGAGAACGCCGAAGTAACAGGTAAAGCAGGCGGAGATATGGTTGTCGTTGTGATGAATGGCAAAAAGGAGATAAAATCAATCAAACTAGATAAATCAGCGGTTGATCCGGACGATGTCGAGATGCTAGAAGACTTGATTTTGGTCGCAATAAAAGATGCTAATACCAAAGCAGAAGAATTGTCAAAAGAGAAAATGGGTCCTATGGGTGGACTAGGTGGCTTGATGTAATGGCACAAATTGATTCACTAGAGAGATTAATAAACGAGTTTACAAAATTACCTTCTGTAGGGAAAAAGACGGCACAGAGGTATGCGTATTTTTTGCTGACTATGAAGGACGAAGATGTGAAAGATTTTGCAGACGCTATGGTGTCGGCTAAAGAAAATATACATTATTGCAAAGTGTGTGCCAATTTTACAGACAAAGAGATATGTGATGTGTGCAGTAGACCTAATAAAGAACCCATTATCTGCGTCGTAAAAGAGCCAAAAGATGTTACCGCTCTTGAAAAGGTAAAAGACTTTAAGGGTAGTTACCATGTATTGCATGGGGTAATCAACCCACTAGAGGGGAAAGGTCCAAATGATATAAATATTCGCTCACTTTTGGATAGAGTGAGGAATGAACATATTCAAGAAGTGATTGTCGCAACAAACCCTGATGTCGAAGGAGAAGCAACGGCTATGTATATAGCGAATTTACTAAAACCGCTAGGAGTAAAGGTCAGCCGTCTTGCTCAAGGTATGGCTATGGGAAGTGAACTTGAGTATACTGATTCGATAACATTGTCAAAAGCCCTGTCGTCTAGAAGAGAAATGTAAATCTCGACAGGCTTTTTTATTTGAATGCATTGGAATATTTGAAATATAATTTAAGTTTTACAATGTTTATAGCATTTTTTTCGCAGGTTTTGATAAAACTAGGTTGTTTTATACACAAGGTGATTATGGACTATTCCAGTGTTCAGTTCCTTGCCATAACAAAACTTATGACAATCAAGAGTTGATAATCAAAATGGTCAAGTCGCAAAAAGATTGCAAGATTCCGTCCGCTTTGGTGCCAAAATGTCCAGTTTGCGGGAAAGATATGGAAATGAATTTGCGTGCGGATGATAGATTCGTACAAGATGACGGTTGGTATGAGCATGCAAAATTGTATCATGATTTTCTAGACAAAGCAGAAGGTAAAAATTTGGTATTGATTGAAATTGGAGTAGGGTTCAACACTCCAGCAATTATCAAATACCCGTTCGAACGTATGACCTATCAAAATAAAAATACAACATTAATTAGAATAAATAAAGATTATGCAATATGTAGCGAGAGGATAAGAGATAAGACGGTTTTGTTTAATGAAGACACTAAAACGATTTTAAATGATTTGCAAAAAATAAAATAAATTTGTGGGAAATTACGCAAAAAGCGTAATTTTTTTATATCATTTTTAATGAAATTTAATAAAAAACTTAAAAAATATTACAAAATGACTATTGACAACTGCCATCTTTTATGATACTCTTAGCGAACCATTAGATAGAGATAAGTTTTCTATAAAAAAATTGTTTGGTTCTAAATATTCAGTGGAGGTGGGAGTATGTCTAAGGAAAAACTTTTGGATGTCATAGAAGAAATGAGGATGCAAGTAGATAAATATTTATCAAATACTGACAAAATTTTAAATAGGAAGCGTAGAGTGTAATAGAGCAAAAACACGGGCAATGTTCCCGTGTTTTTTGTAATAATAAAATTTCTCCTACCAAGAATAATAACAAATAAATTGATGAAAATAATAGATATCATAAATGTTTATAA
This sequence comes from Candidatus Onthoplasma faecigallinarum, assembly GCA_018715225.1. Classification (GTDB taxonomy): domain Bacteria; phylum Bacillota; class Clostridia; order Christensenellales; family UBA1242; genus Onthoplasma; species Onthoplasma faecigallinarum. The sequence continues at coordinate 18,979 of DVMB01000065.1, forward strand.
TAAATAAACTATATTTTAATATAAAATGACAATTCTTAAAAAAAATATAATTTTTCAAAAGCTACAAACTTATTTGGATTTATTTGCTAAGATGTAACTTTCATCTATTAGATTGAATAATTTTTCATTTGGGATTGAGTAGTCAAGGACAATAGTTATCCAGTGTTTTTTGTTCATATGGTATCCTGGGAAGATGGTTTTGTTATCTACAAGTGTTGAAACGTTTTCATCAGCACGTATATCAACAATTTCAATATCGCCTTCTGTGTCTATGTTTAATTTGTTTCCAGGAATCGTGAGGAGTGCAATGTACCATTTTTTGTTATCTTTTCTTCTGCTGATTGCGTTGTTTGGAGATTTTTCCCACAAAAATTCAAATTCATCATCGTATTTATCTTTTATATATTTGATAACGTCTTGCGTCTGTTGATTTTTAAAGATGTGTTTTTCAAAGCATTTTTCTTTTATGTCTACTAGAGTATCTTCATATTCTTTTTTTACTCTGCCGACGAATGCACCACTGATATCTGGCAACAGATGAAGTATGTATTCGTCCTCTGTACTTTTGTCAAATATTTTTGTAGAGATTTTACCATTTTTGTCAAGCCAAATTTTTAGAGTGAATTGATTGTCTATTATGTCGGTTGAAAATGAATAGTGATCGTTTTCTTTAACAAAGCCGTATTTAACGAGTTTTTTAAAATCAACTTTCGCATTTTTGAAAAGATTTTCAAGCATATCGTCCATATTTTTGCTCCGTTTCTTTATTATAACAAACAAAATTTGTTTTGTACAATCAAAGTGTAGGTTTTACAAAAATTTAACAAATAGTTAATTGTTTGGGCGGAGCCGAATGGTAGATGATCCAACAGAACAAATTTTGGAAGCGACACAAAAAATAGCGAACGGCGATTTTAATGTAAAACTAATACCTAATCACACATTCGAAAAAAATGATCAGTACGATAAGATCAAAGAAAATTTGAATTTGATGGTGGAGGAACTTAGGAAAAATGAGATGTTGAAATTAGATTTTATATCGAATGTCTCACATGAAATAAAGACGCCACTAGCGGTCATACAGAGTTATGTCTCTGCATTGCAAAATAAAAATTTAGACGAAGAGACTTGTCAAAAATATGCCAAGTCTCTAGGGCAAGCTAGTAGGAGGCTCAGCGACCTAATTACCAACATATTAAAGTTAAACAAACTTGAAAACCAACAGATCATCGATTTCCAAGATGTAGATGTAGGGAAATTGCTAAGAGAAGTTGTAATTTCTTACGAAAATTTATTTGAGAAAAAAGAGTTGAATTATAACTGCGAAATTTTAGATATAAAGTTATTTACGTCTCCAAGTTCGCTAGAAATTGTGTTTAATAACCTATTGTCCAATGCTATAAAATTTACCGAACCTAAGGGAGAAATAAATATAAGTTTAAAACAAGATTCGAACTATGTTATATTTAAAGTAACAGATACTGGTTGCGGAATTGACGAGGAGACTGGTAAAAATATCTTTGATAAATTTTATCAGGGGGATACCTCTCATTCAATAGAAGGAAATGGATTGGGTCTAGCACTCGTAAAACAGGTTATAGACAAACTAGGAGGAGAGATTTCAGTCGAAAGTGAACTAGGAAAAGGTAGTACTTTTACTGTAAAACTAAAAAAGGAATAAAATGGAAAAATCATGGTGGGCAAAAATTAAAACGGCATTATCAAAAATAAAGACACCGAGACCATGGGTGGCTATCCTTTTTGGCGTGTTGACGCTAGTCGCATTTGTTGTTACTATCATATTTTCGGTTTTGAATTTTGAAGAAACTTATGTCATGGTGCCTTTGTGTATAGCATTTTGCCTATTAGGATATTTTATCTATACCTTAGTCTATTTTCGACCTAAGATACATGCTTTTATTGATAACATTGCATCAAAAAACAAATTGCGAAAAGAAAGAAAAAACAAAAAGATTTTGAGATGTGAAAATTGTAAAGCGAAGCCAATATTGACTTACAAGGTAGATTATGATATAATTTTACTATGAAAACGAAATTTAATGGAAAAATTCATATAGTTTATGATGGAATGTGGGGTTCTTGTGGAAAGGGCAAGTTTTGTGGAGAACTTGCACTAGACCAGAAACTAAATATTCAAGTTTGTGTTAATAACAACGCTCCAAACGCTGGGCATAGTTTTGTTTTTGATGATGGAAGAAAAGTGGTAACAAAACATATTCCTATTGGTTTCGTGAATAAAAATATTCCATATTTAGTAATTGGTGAAAGTGCGATAATTGATTTTGATAGATTTTTGTTAGAATTGACACAATATAAAGACATATTAAATGGCAGGCAAATTTATATTGCCGACACAGCCGCAGTAATATCGGACAAACATAAACATCAGGAAGAGGAAACAATCAAATCAGGAAGCACATTTAGTGGTGCGGGCGCTGCACTTGTTGATAAAATTATGCGGAAAGATGTTTTGGTGTGTGATGATAAAAGGTTTTCGCAACTACAAGAAGAAGGACTAATTAAGATTGTCAATTCAAAAACCTTTTTCCCAATGATATATAATGGCTTTCCGCCTTTTAAGGGAAGCGAAAACATCCTTGTTGAACTTTCGCAGGGTGATGCTTTGGGCTTAAACAACAGTGCAAATTATCCAAACACAACTTCAAGAGATTGCACTCCTGCACAGGCACTAAAAGATATTCATGCCGCCGACTTAAGTTCGCAGGTGAGAAAATATTGTGTGTTTAGACCATATCCGATTAGAATAAATAATAACAGTAATGCCGGATTTATATATACTGGTGATTTTGAAGGTGCAAAAGAAATTTCGTGGGAAGAAGTTTGTGCGCGTTCTGGACTGCCAAGTGAAGAAATAAAGAAACTTGAGCACACAACTGTCACACAAAGACTTAGACGAGTGGCGGAGTTTAGCATTAAGCAATTTGCGGAAATGCTTTTAGATACAAAACCTGATGAGTGCTTTTTAAATTTTGCTCAATACATTGATGGTGAAATTGCTGGCTTGACAAGCAAAGGGGTAAAAAATATTCAAAGGAAGTTTAAAGATTGTTCTGCTACAATTTCAAAGTCAGAAGAAGAATTTATTAGCATAACAATAAAAAATTATGCGATAGAACATGTTCTCGGCTATGTAGAAGAAATGGAAGATTATTTTAACAATCTTTTAGGTAGCAACATATTAAAAATAACAAAAATTGGAACGGGTGCTAAATTATCTCAAACAATCGCAAGAAAAGATATAGCTCAAGTTGCTGATGTAAGGCATGCAATTAAAGATATAAATCCACTTGATTATGCTGATAAAGAAAATGTTCCAAATTTAGAATTATAATCTACTGTTGCAATTTGTTGCAAATAGCATAGTTTTAGGCGGTTTTAGAAAGAATTTGACCGAAAGTTAGGATTTTTAACTTTCGGTCATTTTTTTTGCCTATTTTATAGATAAAAATTATTTGCTACAAATTTTGATTTTATTTGCAACAGTTTTTCGGACAAAATTTCGTTATAAAATCATAATAAAAACCCCGATAAAATCGGGGTTTTAGACTGGTAGGATTGAGTGGACTCGAACCACCGACCCCCACCTTATCAGGGTGGTGCTCTAACCGACTGAGCTACAATCCTTTACTGTGTGTTTCGGCAATCTTACGCCTTAGTAAGCGCGTAATTTTGTTGTGGTGGAGGCAAGCGGATTCGAACCGCTGACCCCCTGCTTGCAGGGCAGGTGCTCTACCAGCTGAGCTATGCCCCCACAATGCCTTTACAGACAGCTTATATATAA
>DVMB01000066.1 GCA_018715225.1 Candidatus Onthoplasma faecigallinarum
TAAAAATGTAAATATAAATATATTAAAATAAAAAATTAACCTTAATAATATTATATTATATCGTTTAAACTATTTTATATAGCAATTTATATTAGTATAGTTATTGACAAATACAATCGAGTATGATAATATAAATTTAGAGGTGAAAATATGAATTCGTATGATATTGATATGGTAATTATTTCGATTCTTGATGAAAAATCTTTTGAATCAAAAATGAAATTGGCACGTGCTGTAGGGTATGAAAAATTGGCTAAAATGGTAGAGGCAAAAGAAGCAACTGGAGTAAAAGTTCCACATGTAATAAAAGATGTTTTAGGTTCCATGCGTACTGAAAGAGATGCTGAGTTGACACAAGTTTTAGAAGATGCTACACCAGAGCAGATGAAAGTTTTGGTAAGAGTGCTTGGCTATGAAAAGTGCAACCAATTAGCAAAAAGAATTAAAAATCCAGCACAAGCACATATGGTAAGAGATTATACAACTCCTATGGAATACGCTGATAGTGTGAAATTCGTAACTGCTATAGAGGAGACAGCCCAAGATGACTATCAACTAGCACAACAAATGGTAACACTTCGTGGTGTTGAGAGGACACAAGAAGACATAGAAAGAACAGAAAAAGTTAGACCCGTAAAGCACATTGTAGCAGATGTAATGGGGCCATTGTCAAATGGAACAAATGTATAACTTTATCTGCATTAAATTACTTTTTATATATTTATTTAAAAATCACCATTTTATTATGGTGGTTTTTTATTGTAGGTTTTGTTTATTGTGAGTGAATTTGTTTTAAGTTAAATAATGACTATGAATTATGTGTTATCGAAAAAAGTTTTGTATTATTTGTATTTGCACATAAACTATATAATTTTGTCAATAATGTAAATTTAATTGATTTATTTTAACAATAATGTTATGATACATTGGTAAAGAAGAATTGAAAAGGGTTATCTATGCAATATTTATATTATGTACTATTAGGATTAATAAGTTATTTTATTGGAAATATCAACTGGGCGAGAGTAATATCTAAAATCAATCATGGCGATGTAACGAAACAAGGAAGTGGTAATCCTGGCACTTTAAATGTATGGCGTGCGTTTGGTTTTTGGCCGGGAGTTTTTACGTTTTTGTTAGACGCAGTTAAGGGGTTGGTGCCAACTCTGGTCGCTTATCTTACTTTTGGCTATATTGGTTGCAATCCTGAAATCGCTCTATACGTTGCTGGCTTTGCAGTTGTGTTGGGGCATATATTCCCTGTCATATTCAAATTCAAGGGAGGAAAAGGTATTGCCACCTCAATAGGTGTATTTTTGGTCGCAAACTGGTGGGTAGCATTGATCGTATTCGCCGTCATGATCATTGGAATGTTGTTTATAAAATATGCATCCATTTTCACAATGGGCTTTGTTATAGCAATGTCTATTGTCGAAATCTGCCTATGCGATCCTGCAAACTGGGTAAACTATATATTTATCAGTTTGATTTTAATTCTAGTATTGTATGCACATCACTCAAACATTAAAAAATTGTTCACAGGTAAAGAGAACAAGACTGAATTGTGGGCTATGCTGAAAGGCATTGCAAACAAGAAAAAGAAAAAAGATACAGTAGAGACGACTGCTGAGATAGAAAATATCACTCAAAAAGAGATTTCGACAGAAGAAAACACATCAAGTAATGGCTAACCAGTAAATTAAAAGTAATCAAATATTAAAACAATTTTGGGTTTAAAAGGAGAAAATCTTGATAGATACTCATTGTCATCTCAACGATGCAAAATTTGATAATGACGTAGATTTGGTCATAGATAGATTTACGTCATCTGGGGTTGAGTCTGTTGTCTGTGTCGGTTGGGATTTTAAATCTAGCGTGAAGGCAAGAGAGATAGCGGACTTGAACGAAAATGTGTATTACGCCGTGGGAGTGCATCCTGATGAATGTGATGATTACAATCCGTTTGAGATGGAAGATTTGCTTAGATTGAAGTCAAACAAATTGGTGGCGGTTGGCGAAATTGGATTGGACTATTACCACAATAAGGAAAACAAATTTAGACAAATGGAAGTGTTTGAGAGCCAAATCAGTTTGGCAAACAAATACAAATTACCTATCATTATTCATTGTAGAGAGGCTTTTGGCGACATGCTGACTATATTGAAAAAATATGCACCATTTAGATATGGGGCGGTCATGCATTGCTATAGCGGAAGTCTAGAGTATGCAAAAGAGATAATAAAACTGGGGCTAAAGATCTCATTTACAGGAAGCGTAACTTTCAAAAATGCAACAAATTTACAGGAAGTAGCGAAAAATATACCATTGGATAGTTTCTTTTTCGAGACGGATAGCCCGTATCTCACTCCTGAGCCAAACAGGGGCAAACGCAACGAACCGGCAAATGTGTTTGATATAGCCAAAGCAGTGGCAAAATTAAGAGATGCCGATGAAGAAAAACTAATTGAGACGACTGACGAAAACGCTAAAAAATTTTTTCATATTTAATGTTTTTTATTTGTGACGCAATCTATAATACAAATTTAAAATACTATATATTGACATAGATTTATCGAATAAGACTATATATTGATTTGTCCTTTTCTGTCATTTTATGACAGTTAATTTCAAGTTTTTTTGCAATTGGGTATTGACAAATATCTTTTTGATGTTATAATGTTATCGTCAGCTTGGTCAGATGGTCGCAAGTTAGGTGTTATGCTTAATTTGAGGAAAGTCCGAGCTTCATAGAGCAGGGTGCTTGCTAACGGCAAGTCTAGGCAACTAGAAGGAAAGTGCAACAGAAA
>DVMB01000067.1 GCA_018715225.1 Candidatus Onthoplasma faecigallinarum
TTAATATACAAATAAACCTGACAAAATCCGCCTGTTTGAAAGTCAATAACTACCGTTCCGTATATCCATCCGTCACATTCAGCAGTATTTGAGGTGTTCCAGGTTTTATTTACACCCCTTGTTAAATCAGGCATCCCCCAAGCGTTAACTTCCTCTTTGCCCGCCGCAGGAATATTATTCATACTCGTGTTTGCTTTCAGGGATAAATCGTCATTGGTTGCAATATCGCCCTCAATCTCCGATATCGGAATTTTAGAACCTAATTTTAACGTGCTTGTCATTTTTGTATCTCCTATCCTATCAACACTAACTTATACGCATTAGCAGCGACATTTGAATCTGCGTTCATCTTCACTACAACCTGAGTCGTGGACGAAAATATAATCTCAGCAAATATCTGCGCATTGTCTGACACTCTACGGAGCGTTGCACATACATCCTGAGAGTTTAGCGTGTGAGTTACAGTCCACGTGACAACACCGCCTGATGGAGTGAGAGCAGGGTTTTTGTACGTTTGCTTTTTTACTGATGAGCCTCCTATCTCAGCCTTTGTTGCATAAGTAGCGGCTATATTATTCCCGTTCCCGTCTGCTGTGGCTCTTGCTACCGTATCATCAATATAAGCAATCTTCCGCCATGGTGTCCAACCTGTCGCCGGTGACTCTCGATGAGAACGATAATAAAGGTTAGGTGTTGTGTCATCACCTGTCCACGTCAAAATTAATTGCCCGTCTGCATTACCTTTCCCACGTATATTAATTACATGTCCATATAGCAGACCATCCGGTTTATTTGCCGTTCCACTCTCAACTCTAAACACTGATAAACCAACAGGATAACTATTTCCGACTGTGCCTTGTGCGGGTAATTCCCCCACTCCTGAGTATTTCGTGACAGTCGCAGAATCGGAATTGCCTTGTAAATCGCCAACAATCAGCTCTTCAAATGTTTTTGTATCTTTGATTGTCTGATTTCCTGTCAATTTCACAACCTCTGATGCGTTTGCTTTCGAGTTGATTGTGTTGTTGATTGCCGTTGTGAAACTGGCTGTTGTTGCGTCCAGAATTGCTTTGTTTGAATGAGTATGCCTTGCCGTTGTGTTGGAATTAACCTGAGATTGATATGAGTCCGTAAAATCATTGGTGCTCAATCCCTTACCCTCTATCTTGTCCACCTTGTTCTCAAGCCCCGTGATAATACCAGCTTCCGAGTCGTCGAGGTCAGAGAGGGTGACAAATTCGCTGTCATTCTGGAGCTGTGATGTCTTTGTCGGAACTGAGATGTTGACAGATTTTGAGGTTACAGGCTGAGCGGCTCCGTTTACCTTTACTGACTCAATCACGTTGACCTGCGCGCCTGAGGCTATCCCGTTGAGTTTGCTCTCATCTGAGATTGTGAAACTCGCCGTTGTAGCGTCAAGTATGGTCTTATTCGTGTGGGTATGTCTTGCAGAGGTGTTCGAATCAACTTTTGATTTATAATCATTCGAAAAATCATTCGTTGAGAGCTGCTTTCCAGTTACCTTATCAACCTTTGTGTTCAGCCCCGAGGTGAGAGAAGAGTTTGTTGCAAAGTCGCTGTCATTTTGCAACTCACTTGTCTTTGTGGGAACTGAAATATCAACGGTCTTTGATGTGACAGGCTGCGCCGTTCCGTTCACTTCAATGGTTTCAATGACATTTACCTGAGCACCCGAGGCTATGCCGTCAAGTTTTGACTTCAAATCCGTTGTAAAACTCTGTTCTGTTCCATCAAGGATGGTTTTGTTTGCGTGATTGTGCCTGTTTTGAGTGTTTGAGTCCACCTGAGATTTATAATCATTCGTAAAATCATTCGTTGACAACTGCTTTCCTACAACTTTATCAACCTTTTTGTCTAGTCCCGAGTTTAGTTCCTGTGTTGTCGCTCGGTCTATCCACTTCGTCCCGTCGAAGATTTTATCCTTTTTGTCTCCAACATCAAAATAAATCTGCCCTTCTTTTGGGGACGCAGGTACAACGCTCAGATTTTCAAAAACAGCATTTACAAGATTATTACCTTGTAAATCAAGATTTGTATAAATTTTTTTTGCCATATTATCTCCTATATCAGATATACATGTCCTTTAAATGCCGGAGTAAAAAGTATCTGAATATTTCTGTCATCAATATATTTGACATCTGCTTCAACGATATTACCTTCGATATCAGCTATTGATACCTGAGGGTATCGTCCAAGATTATGTTTAATACGAATTTCTTGTGTTTCTTCAAGCTGGTCATGCCGATAACTGTTCGTTAACACCGCATCATTAGCGACTATACGCCCAGCAAGATATGTGATAGCTACCTCGCACCCTTCTTCAAGAGGATTAATCAATATAAGGCTATTCGCAGCGTCATCTATTTCATATTTTGAGGGCAAAATATTATGATTGTTGATATTAACACTGACAACTTTTGTTTTACTCAATATTTCTTTGGACAAAACAAATTCTTTTTGGTTTTGCGTCGTTATAAACTCTTCTGTTGTAAGATTTTCGCTCTGGCAATACTTCAAGTGCATCAAGCATTCGTTTAATACGTTTGTATCGCATTCAGAAATGCCGCTCAATGTCGGGTTATCGTGCCAGGTATAGACTTCAGCATCACTCATAATAAGTTAATATCCTTTCGCAATAATATTGACGGTGCATGTGGTAGGCGTCCCGTCATTTTTATAAGCCAGTATTTTTGCATATTTATTCGTTTTTTCGACTACTACAGCATAAGCATCAATTGAATCGTTAACAGTAGCTACTATTGTAGGCACATGAATAAAATCAAACTCAACTACTGCGCCTTTTTCTGCATCAGTTATGACCGTCTCCAGCTTTATCTCTATTTCGGGGACATCAATATTAACCTTAAATGCCGTTAATATGAGAGGTGTATTATCAATAGGGCTAAAAAGCGCTCTAAACTTACAATAACGGAATGTGTACTCTCCGGAATTTGCAAAAAGCCAAGGTGTAAATGTCTTTCCGTCGTTCGAATAACACCATTCTATCGTTATGTTGCTCCTGGAATGTACCCGGACCGTTTTTACATCAAAAGACACAATGCAATTGATAAGACGACCTATGTCATATATCTGGCTCTCATAAGATCCGCTTGAAATGACGTCAGCGCCCCACCAGCGTCCGTTATTGTAGTAATCATCTTCTATCTTTTCTGCTGCTGAGAGCCAATATTTTGCCAAATTTTGCCACAGAACATTATTAACTTTTAGTGTTATAGCGTTTTTCGCCGTCCCATCCCTAATGTCGTATTTATCAGCGATAACAATTTTTTTGGTATTATCAAAATTCCCGCCCAAATCCTTGAGAATGTCGAGATAGACAAATTCATCTACATTAGGAATATCACTGACAGATATCACATCAAGAGTCGCATTTTTCGAGTAATTATAACCGTTAAAAGCCTTAATCCAGAATTTATACAGCCCCCGTCTGTCAATATTGAGACTTGTTGTAGTACCATATATCTCTCTTTTTACCAGCGATGAGTTTTCCCAACTTTCGCCTTCTCTTATCTCATAAGAAATCCCTTCTCCGCAGCTTTTCCAGACAAAATTAAAAAGTGTCGAAGATTGAATAACATTGAAATTCTCAACATCAGGCGGAATTACAACTAAATCAGAGAGATCACTGACAAGTATATGAGGCTCTTTTGAGCCGAGCTCGTCGCTGTATAGGCGCTCGTCGTAGTGACGCCAATTGACTGTAAACGTTCCGGCTCCATCATCAACAATTGATGTAATTTTTACGGGATATTTTTTGAGCCCCATAAGCAAACTGTCAAATGTAATAATATCGCCGACTTCGCGGTCGTAGACGCGATAGTCTGTTTGAAAACTCCCAAAATAAGGCTGTAAAATTTTTGAATTTATGTAATACCAAGCTAAACGGCTTGCCTGCTCGAAGTTTGTACAGGAGTAAATATTGACACTGTGTTCTATAGGCACTCCGTCTCTGTATTCAGGAAGTTCTGCATAAGCTTCAACCTTCTGCCATTCGTGTTCCGGCGAAATATACACGCATTTTAAAATGTCATAGTGTTCCTCAGATGGAAGAGATTCAAATGTCTCAGAGCCTTTGACTATTGCATCTCCGTCTATGTGCTGACACACAGGCCCGGCTTTGTCTATTTTAAACTGCAATTTTCCGTTTTTCGTGAATAATCCGCCGCGGCATGAACGATATATCTCATCCAGCAGCGAGCGCGCAGAGGTCTGGGAATCGAAAATCATGTTGAAAGTAAAGCGAGGTGCCTTTTTTCCGTTTGTTTCCACTTCTTCGTCGCAAAAAGCTGCAGATTCAATAAACGAATAAATATCAAATATTTTATTTATTTTTTCTTCGCTGATTGTTCCATCATTGTTTAAGCCCAAACCTAGGCCATTATAACAGATTAGAAAATCTAAAAGGCACCATGCCGGATTTTCGCTGTATTTTATTTCATAAGCATCAGGAGTCGTATAAACTCTGACTTTTCGCCCTTTAACAATAGCTGTCAGGTTATAATTAATGTCTATCTTCTCATTCTTGGGAACTGAAATCGCAAGATAAGCGATATTTCTCAAACTTCCGACTTTTTCCGCTCTTTCTTGTTGACTGCTGCCGCCGACGATTTCATCGACATTTTGTGTTGAAGTGCCATAATACTGCTTAACACTGATCCCTGATATCTCGCTCATCTTGATATCATTGAGTCTGATATCCTCATACGCCGTAATTTCCCCCTCTGCAAAAGCTACAATCCTTTTTATGGCCTTATCGTAGTTCTCATCCTGCCAGATGCGGTTTCCTGCAAGCTTGCAGCGGCCATATAAAAGTGGTACTGGTAAATCTTGATTGGTCTGTGTTTGCAGCACTCCTGACCCATAAGTCGGAGAATTTGACCCAAAGTCAGCTTTTTTCGTTGTTATAGATGATAATCCTAGGGCTATTCCTCCGTAAATAAAAGCGGCACCAATATATCCGATTGCCGTTCCGATTGCGGCAAGCCCCGCAGTTGCCAGAGTTGCACCAAGCGCACCTGCTACACTAAAAAAAGCTGAAGTTATTAAGCCTGCTAATGCTGTAAAAACTGCCATTTTATTTTATGACCCGAAAGCAAATAATTTTTTTGTATTTCTTCAGACTCCCAATCTGGAGAGAGTGTCCTCTAAAGACTTCTATAACCTTTCCGAATTGGTAGTAAACCGCTACATGCAATTCATTTTTAAATCTTGTAGCGATAATATCACCAGGTTCCAGCTCACTTGGGGATATTGGCGTACAATGCTCCCTGATGCACCTGAGACCGTAATAATAGTTTTGATCACTGTCATTCCCTTGCAGCTTGTAGCACGGTTTGTCCCTATAAATAAACTGGACCGGATAAAAACACCCTTGATAAGTTCCATCATCGTTATACATTTGATACGGGCGCCCTATTTCTCTTAAAAGGGCTGATATTTTGCTGTTCATTGACATATTAACCTCGATTATTTAGCATAGGGCATTTAATTTTATCCGTCATTGAAATGGTATCCTGCTTGCTTCATAAGACTGCGTTTACAGGATAAGTATCAAAATAAATAACTATACCTTGATAACCTGTTCTTTGTACATTGTCGGGAAACCACGGAAATTAGCATGATTGCCCAGTTCTTTGCATCGTGTAAAAGTCCTGTCGCACTTTTCTTCTTCACCTTTGTAACCGCATCGGCAATCCTTGAATCTCCGGACCTGACATGTCGCTCTATACTTCATAACAGGTGCTTGTATCTCATAACCTCCCAGAGGAGTTTCTATATCAAAAGATACATCTTCATGATTAAGCTTTAAATTGTTGCATTTTCCAGCCCATTCAACTCTCTGATAATCAGAGAGCAGAGTATTTGTATTGACATCTAAAAAAACAAGAGATATAACAGCAGGTGCATTAGTGATTACATCTCCGCGATTTCCGATGATTCCAGAAAAACTTAAATCAACATTTGACAGCGCCACACTTCTTTTGGCTACGCTGCTGTTATCGTCTCTTGTCATATCCCCAAGACTCAGCGAAGCGCCGATATACTCAACATTGTCGTACATTAAAAATTCAAGCGTTTCATTATCAAGGATATGGACCGGGCCTCCTTCAATCTCGACATTCAACAATCTGCGAGGTATTATTTCATCTTTTTCTATCTCTTGTTGAGGATTTTCAGTTTTAAAGACCTCTTTTAACTTTACTTGCAGCGTCCCGAAACCGTATTCAGCAATTTCAGAATTTAATATGTCACTGTCAAATCTGACCGGATAGGTCTTTCCATCGCCTCCTCTGTCTTTTTCCCACGTCCAGTTAAAAGTTCTGAAACGCCCTCTTTTGGCGATAAAAAAGTTTTCGAGTTTTTTTCTTATTTCAGGAGTCTTGTCAAAAGACAGAGTCCAGCTCTTTTTAGGCGCATCCCACCAGCTTTTTTTGTTGTTTTGAGCTGTAAAAACTTTATCTACAAGAGTGTAAAAATCGATACTGTTCTCGCATTCCGCATCATGCCAGAAATCAAACTCCCCCGGGTCCTCAAAAGGTGTTCTGTCAATACAGACAAGTTTTAATTCAGTTTCACAAAACCCAAAGTCTTTAATATTCTGCTTCAGGCTGTCAGATTCAAAAGTACATATATATTCCTGACCGTTGCCTCCTTTTTCCTCGTCCCAGATAAAACGGAACTTACCGGCCTGCCCCATAACAGAAATAAAGAAATCTTCCAGCTCTTTTCTGCCTCTGAAATTTTTGTCAAATTTGAGCGCAAAAGTTCTTTTTGGATAGGTCCAGACAGGATATCTCTGTTCTTTCCCCTTCATCTTCTCATTGATTTGAGTCTTAAACTCAATAGATGAGGTATAAGAATCATCGTAAGGTATGCTAAAAACAGGCAGTGTCATAAATTTTCTTCATGTTTTGTAATAAAAGGGTTGAATAATGATATTATATATGATATCATAATATCATGAGCAAATATGATAAATTGATTCAAAAAATAATCGATAATAAAGATATTTCTTATGAAGAGGCGGAAAAAGTGTTAATTTCTTATGGCTATGTCCCTAAGGCTCCGAGAAGCGGAAGCTCGCATATAACGTTTCGCCGCTCCGAATCTGAAAAAATTGTCTTGGTCAAAACTCAAAAACCTTTAAAAAAATATCTGATAAAAGCAATAAAGGAGGCTATAACAAAAAATGATTAAAGATTTTAATTATTATATGAGTTTAAATTGGACATATCTTCTCGAGTGGGACGATGTAGACAATTGCTATATAGCGACAGTTGCGGAATTAAAAGGATGCATAGCCGATGGAGAAACTTGCGAAGAGGCTCTTAAAAATATCAAAGATGCACTTGCTTCTTATATCGATGCATCATTGGAATATAACGACTCTATCCCTGAACCTCTAAAACCTGTTGATTTTAAAGGGAAAATACCGTATAGAACAACCCCTGAAAAACATTATAAAATTGCTAAAAAAGCAAAACAAAGAGGTACCAGTATCAATAAACTATTAGATGAAGCGGTGTCTAATTACTTGGAGAGTAACTAAGACATGAAAAGAATTATTATTCTTTTATTTTTTCTGTTTCTGATAATACAGCCATCGGGCGCATTGACTCTTGAGGGCGGAGTGACATACACTGTTGAGACCGCCAGAGCTGCTGCGTTCGATGGTGTTGCGACAAAGATTGATATGAGTCCCTACAAAGAATATTTAAAAGACCTATATACTTTAACAAATCAGTCCTGTATTGAAAGAGGTATATATTACTTAGATGCCAGTTATGGTGAACCTAGGAGATTAGGAGGCTTTTATACTTTTGGAATATTAACTACTTATGCAATAGTTTATAAAAGAGAGCCATATCATACATATTATTATTCCAGGAATGGAACCCTACTCCGAATTGATATAATAACTAAAAAAACTCAAAAATATCCGATAAAAGAAGCAGCATATACACCAACCGGAGAATTAAAAGCTGTTATTTTTCATGTTTCAGACCAAGAGGGATATAGTTTTGATAGAGATGGAAAATTTTTAGGTCATTGGATAGGTGACTATAGATATACGGAAAAAGGGCGAAAAATCCCATGGTCAAAAAGAAAATCATTAAACTAGACATTTCTGATAGTATCTCTCATTCCCTGTTTGTTGTCTTTGATAGCACCTCTGACCATAGAAAGCCCTGACTGGTTCATCCACTGCTGGAAGAGTTTCTGCCCCTGCGCCGGGTCAAGAGATTGAAAACTCTGGTTGAATACAAAAACATTGCCGCTGTTTGAATTTTGAGGTGTTTGCAACGTTCTGACATTTCCGGCATTTTGTATTAAATTCCAGAGGTCTTCCTGTTGCATGGGATTGAGAACCATTTCAGAGCCATGAGCAACAATCGGAACCGGTGTTGAATAGTTTCCGGGGACGATTCCTCCCGTATCAAAATTCAAAAGATTTAACCCTTTTTGCAAAAGCGTTCCCCAAAATCCTCCCTTGCTGTTTGAAGCAAGAGTCGGTAACAACCCATTATTACCGATGAGAGCAAGTTTTGTCTGCTCTATAATCATTGACGCAATCATTTGAGCAAATGCGGCTTTGATATCGGCAAAAACACTCAAAAAGCTTTCTTTCAGACTTTGATTGCCCTCAAAAAATTCGCTCAAAGAATCTCTGAATGACTCTCTGAGTGATTCAGTGAGTTTTTTCCATTCTTCAGCTTCTTCTTTTATCCTCTCGGTTGAGAGCTCCTGTTTTCGAAGCTCATATTCAGCAGTCAGCATCAATTTTTCATGTTCTATTTCCTCCAATTTCTGTACATCCCACCGGTACAAGAGCTCTTGTTTTTCAAGACTTTGACGCTTCAACGAGTATTTACGGTCTTCAAACTCCTGCAATTTTTCATAATAATCCTCATCCGAGACAAGTCCGTCATTTCTTTGAGCCTCAAGTTGTGATTTTTCTCTCTCAATTGACAGATTTTCTAGCTCTGTTTTTCTGTTTATTCTGTTCAAATCCATCTGAGCAAGGTCTGATTGATATTTCTGCTCAAGTCTTGTTCTTTCGTTCAACAAATTCTGATAAGCAGCAGTACCCTGTTTTTCTGCCTGCAATTTTGCATTAATTTTTTGGAGTTCAATTTTGTATTCTTCTTCTGCGTTATTGCGAGTTTTGAGCAGTTCTGCATCCAGCATGGCCAGTCTGAGATTGAGAGCTTCTTTTCGGGCTTTTTCTACTGCTTTATCATCTCCTGTGTCTGTTTTTCCCTTGCCATTTTTTCCATCGCCCCCAAAAGTTTTTTCAAGCGTTTTTTCGAGCGCTTCAAGGTCTCGTTTATAGTTTTGTGTGAGCTCAAGTTTTTCCGAATATATTTTATCTAAAGAATTTAACCTAGGTTCGATAATCCATTTATCTGCAGCTGTGTTTATTTCTATCCCGGGAATAATTTTTTTTATGCCAAGAGCGGCTTTATATAACCAATCATTTTCAATTTTAGCTGCTGCCTCATCCAAGCCTTTTGTTTTTGCGGCTAAAGCATCTGCGGCCATCATACGCAGAGTTTCTTTTGTAATTTCTTTTTTGAGCTTTAATTCTTTTATCAATTCTCCGGCATATTCAGGATATTTTTCCGTAAGATAATCTATAGCGCCTTCAAGTTTCTGGGTTTGAGCATAATCAAGATTTTTCTGGCCAACCAGTTCTTTTATTGTACTGATGGCGTCGGATGTTTTATTAATTTGCTGTTCATGCGCATTATTAAGGCTTTCTACAGCTCGTGCACCTTCCTGAGATGCCTGTGAGTAATTATACCAGGCTGCTGCACCTGTACCAAGGGCGAGAGTAACCCATGTAATCGGACAAGCCAGCATTGCAGCGGTTGTAGCTCTGATTTGTACTCCAAGTGCTGCCATACCTGCTCTGTATTGGGTCAGTGCAAGCAGCGAATCACCTCTCAACAGTGAATTAAACGCCATCTGAAAAGCTGTTGTATTGGCGGTTACAACTCCGAGAGAACGGACTGATGCTATTATTGTTGTGATTGCCGCATTTGTTGCGGGGATGCCGACTGCAAGAGCAGCAAGGGCAACGGCAGCGTCTTGAATAGCACCTGTTGTCTGTTTATTTACATCCATCCACTCGAACAATTTAGTTGTTTGAGCGTCAGCAACGGCAATAGCGTCGATTTGTACCTGCTCAAACTCTTTCAGCGCCGGCATTGCATGATTTGTTATATTTTGAGCCCATAAAGTTAAATTGTCACTTTTTGTTGATTTCATCCCCTCAAGCGTTTGTGATTGTTTTTCCATCATTTGATAAAAACGTCCGCCCTCGGATGTCGCATCAACAAATGATTGACGAACCATATCAACGCTGATTTTTCCTCTGGACATTTCATCGCGCAATTTTGCTACACTCTTTCCGGTACGCTCCGACATTGTTTCAAGGGGGTTGAACCCCGCATCAATCATCATATTGAGCTCTTCACCCATCAAACGCCCATTTCCGAGAGTTTTTCCGAATGCGCGGGAAAGACTCATCATTTTTTCGGCATTACCGCCTGACACGTCTCCAAGCATTCTTAGCATTGGCAGCAGATTTTCGAGTTCCTCCCCAAAATTAAGCAATAATTTTGATGAATCAGCCAGATCAGCTGTCTCAAGCGGTGTAGTGCTTGCCATTGTCTGTAAGTCCTGGACGAGTTTTTTCGCTTTTTCTTCGTTTCCGAGCATTACTCCAAAGGATACATTTGTTTGTTCCAGTGAACTTGCCGCATTGACAGCAAAGTCGGCAATTTCTTTTGCGCTAATACCGAGAGCAAGTCCGCCCAGTGTGCCTCCCATGGTTTTTAGCGTTTTTGACAAATAAGAATTGGCTGAATCAAGTTTTTGTCTCAATTCTTTATCATCCAGCCCCATATAGATATTGATTTTCTTTTTTTGAGCCATTTTTTACCTAACTAAAAAATTTATTAAGCATTGCTGTTTGGTTTTTATCATTGATTGACGGACCTTCCAGACCCATATAATTGTTTCTTTTATCAATCAGTGCAATTATTTTGCGATATGTCGAATAAAAAAAAGTCTCCTCCGAAAATCCGAGAACACTTACCCAGATAAAGAGGAGGAGAACATAATCTATCCCTTGAGCTGAGTTATCAGATAGTTTAGAGCCTTTTTTACGGGGTTTATCTTTTTTTTTGTATCGTTACCGCTCGGCAGAGATTGGAGAAGTGATTGAGTCACCTTAATTGATATCTCTCTAGCTTTCTTATAATCAAGAGTATATAATTTCTCTAAGTCAACTTCTTCTTTTATTTTGAGGGGATTTGCGGGGTCAAAATCGTCAAAAACAAGAGTTCCAGCCCAGATAAGCATTATCCAGCTTTCCATGTCTCCTTCAAGTGCTTTATTTATGAGGTCGTACTCGTTTTTTTTGAATTTTTGTTTTGCGGCAGCAAAATTCCTAATCAAAAATTGCACTTTTCTTTTTTTCCCAAAAAGTTCAATTTCCAATTCTTCCGGTATAAGCGAATCTATGGTCATGTATCAGCCTCCTCTATGTTGACTGTGCTTTAATTTCCGGAATTTGAGCGATTGGCGTCTCATTTGTATACAAATCGGTTTTTCCGAATTTTTTATCATAATCACGCGCAACGCCTTTCCCGGTAAAAGAATAGACAGAGTAGTCAGATTCTGTATATTGTAATTCAGCATTACCCTTTACTTTGTATAATGTTCTATGATATTCGCCCGCCCCGTCTGTCTCTTCCGGAATAAATTCCAAAGCAAAATAGTTCGGCTTATCATCAGCGTCATCAGATATTGTAATGGTTTCATTGTCTAGCTCTCCGCCCTCTGTCACCTTAGAGCCGTTAATTATTGCCATAACCTGCGGATTAAGCTGCGCATTGGAGAATGTTACATCATAGCCTTTCTTTTTAGAGGAGGATGCGAGCAACACTCCGTCACCCGTAAGCTCTTTGTCCTCAGTAGTAATAGTAATCTCGATAGTTTTAACCCCTGGAACATCATGAGGAGTATCATATTTAACCCCTGTTGAGTCGTCTTTAAGCAGTTTAGAGATTTTTAAATCCTTAACTCCGAGAGTAATAACATTTTTTTCTTCTGGCATTGTTTTTTATCCTTTCTGTTTTATGTCTGTATTCCAATGTACACGCCATATTTCAGCATCGTCGGTTTTTTCGTTAAACGGGTCAGGCTCTGCCGCCAAAAATTTTGATTTTTTAAAAATATTAGAATTTCCAAAATTATTACCGTCAATGACATAAGCAAGTTCTACAGCTTTTTGTTTTATTTCCGTTGATGATTCAAGGGCAAACGGAATAAAAATATATGCGGAAAACTCACAACTCAACGTGAAAAATTCAGGAACCGGGTTCTCAGGCCTTTCAAAACTGTCAAGCGCTACGAGAATCGTTTTTACGGTGAGTTTTGCATCGTCATCATAGTTTAATACCTCAAACTCGGGAAAAGCTTCCTGAAGGGTATTTTTGATTGACTCCATTAAGTCTAAAAAATTTATAGCCGGCTTTGTACCCATAATCGTCCTAAATTATTAAATTCTCTTTCAAAAATTCCAAAAAACTGGCCGCTTAAATCATCAAGCTCTTTAATAAATAAATCGTCGATATCTGCATATTGTTTTTCAAGTTTTTCTCTTTTTTTACCGGCATATCTACCTTTTGATGCGATGGAAAATTCTCCTGTCCGCTTAAAAGCGACTTTTGAATTTGATTTTTTTGAGGCCTTAACAATAAAAGCGTGTTCTCTTAATTGCCGTCGCCCGCTTGCACCATAAGTGACGCCTTTTTTTGTTTTTTTTGCCTTCCATCTTGTCAGCCCCAACCGCCAAAGACCTCCAAAAACCTTTATTTTTAGCGCATTGAGCATATAAAGTTTAATTCTGTCTTTGAGCACTCGTTTTGTAAAAGAGTATTTTTTGCTCAGATTTTCGACAGCAAATTTTAAAAATTTTTTCCCTGCCTGATTAAAAGCTTTTTCTTCAATTCTTCGAAGGGTCTGCCCTTCAAGTTTCAAATCTTTGTTAACACGTGTGATTTCCGCATCATGGACTGATATATAAATAACAGGCTTACTCATTGCGCTTTATTCCCCAATTCTACGATTGACATTCCCTCACCATCTGGTTGAGGGTCTGAAACCACGTTATATTCGATATTATCGATAATGACAACATCATGTTTTTTTACGTCAACAACATCAGCAGATATGCAAGTCAAACGCGGAGTTGAAGAACCAATCTCAAATTCACCGATTTCAACATTTAAAAAAGGTATGTCAAAAATACCTTTGAGCGGTTCTCCATCGCTACCAACGTCGAGAGAGCCTTTATTTTTCAACAGAAATTTAATGTTTCGGCCAAAAACATTGATAAATAGACGATTATCCTCATCATTCATTATTCAGCTTCTCTTTTATCTTCAGATATAATTCCTTCAGTTCTTTACCTTCAGTCATAATGTCCAAATCCTGAGCCATTGATACAATAAGAGAATATAATCTCTCTTCCAAGGCAATATAAGAGATATCTTCAGGGATGTCCTCATTAAGTTCAGCTGCAATTATTTTTAGCTCTTCAAGTGTTATGCCACAGTGCGAGTTGTCTATTTTTTGGTTTTCCGTATCAGCGGCGGTTATTGGCAATTCTTTGTTTAAAGTTTTTTCTTCCGGTTGAACAATAGATATTGAGTCATAAGTAATGTTTTTAACAATCTCTGCCTGATTTGCCGAAATCAAAGAATAAGCAGTTTGTTCCGGAGTCACATCTATGATATCTCCGATTTTTCGAATAATTCCATCAACAATGATAGATTGTTTTATTTTTAATTTCATCATTCCTCCAAAAAAATTTGAGGGGAGAGAGCCCCCTCAAAAAAATAGTTTTTAGGTTTTAGCATTATGTAGATGATTTTTTAGCTCCGTAGCAGAATGACTGAGCATTGCGAACATTGATGTCAATATCCTGAAATGCAGTAATCTCAATAAGGCGCTGTTTCGATTCAGCATATGGGTTGACAAGCAGTTCGATTCCGCCCCACATACCTATAAGCAGATCTGAAAAATTGCCAAAGAAAACATCTCCTGCAGTAATCTGGTTTGTTACATAAGCGCTGTAACCATTTAGTGTGTTGCCCGGTTCCCAGATGGTGCCCCCTGCATTTGTCGAATTTGTAAATTTGAGTGTTTGTTTCGCATAACCTCTCATTGCCGGGTTAACAATATAATGCATGTTAGATACATCAGCGTTAGCGATAGCGATTTTTGTTTCCATATCGACTAATTCGCCAAAAGTCGGATTTTCTCCGGCAAATTCGACAACATTAACCCCGGTAATATTTTTTAACCCCTTTGGCTCTTTATTATTAGCTGCAGCGCCATAAAATACGGCTTTATCTATTGCAAGGGCCAGGGCAGTTGCTAAATCGTTGCGAATAAGAGCTTCTATCCCTATCGATGATTGTTTGACCATTTGACGTGTGACATAAGAGAGCCCTCCAACTGTTTTCATGGCAAAGTCTACAGTGGCAAATCCAGCCTTACTGACTGTAGGCGCTTCCTTTTCACCAACCCAATAACCTGATGCCCCGGCTGTTTGTTTGGGTATTGAGAGATTACCCTGTAAACCCGGAATCGGATATCCCAGCTGCAGCGCATAACATTTGTTTCTTAAAAGCTCGATAAACGAGCTAGAAAGCAGTGTAGTCTGTATTAAGGCATCACCGTCAGTAGTTGTCAATTCATTAGAGGCGTTTCGGCCTACAAGAGGGGCGGAAAGAGCCTCAAAAGGTATTCTCAGCCCATTTCCATTTTCACTTTGAGTTCGTCCGTATTTTTTAGCCGCCTCGTTACAAGCTTCAAATTCAAAAGCTGCTGCGTTTTGCGCCGTTCTGTCATTAGGATTAACAACGGCATTGATGAGTCGAGAAAAGCTGAAATTTCTTGCTTCTTTTGTTTCAATCCCTATTTGTCCATATTTTCCATTGGCATTAAGGGCTTTTTTAGCTTGCATATCAAGAAGTTCAGTCTTAAAAGCTTCTAAGTCTTTACCATTTTTGATAAATTCGACGGCTTTATCAACTGCTCCGTATTGTTCTCCAAGAGATAGCATTGCTTTTATTTTCTGCTTGTTTTCGTTATCGTTATTAATCTTTGATAGAGCTAAAGAATAGATTTCTTCTGCAGTCTTTCCTTCTTCGACCAATGAGTCGTAGTTCAATGCAACTTTTGTACATAATAAATTCAAATCCATTGTTTTTTTGTCCTTTCTGTTTTTTTGATTTACAAATTTTTTATTTAAAATATATTGTTCTTCAGGCTGTTTAGCTCCCGCCTTGTCAGCTATATCCATATTTCTGAAGTTTTCTATATATTCCATTTTAAAATTTTTATATCTCGATTGCTCTATGGTTATTCCGTTAAGATTCAAATTACTGTTATCAATTGATGCGTGGATGTTCAACGGGGCCGTTACATCCGTACAAAAACCGAGTTCAAAGGCTTCTTGTGCCGTCAGCCACGTTTCTTCATCCATAATTTTAGATATTTCTTCCCTGCTCAACTTGCTTTTCGCCGCATACGAATCAATCATTGTTTCTTTGATTTTATCCAAGATTTTAGCTTCTTTCCTTAACTCGTCGGCGTTTCCATAGATTCCGCTCCATGGATTATGAATCATCATCATTGTGTTGGACGGCATATATATGCTTTTGCCGAGCATTGCCAGCACAGAAGCCATACTCGCGGCTAAACCGTCGATATAGACATCGATTAATTTTCCGCTCTTAACAAGTAGTGAATTTATTGCCGTAGCCGTTGTGACACTACCTCCTTGAGAATTTATATGCAAGTCAATTTTTGAACAATTTTCAATTTTTTTGAGATCCTCTAGAAATTCTTTCTCTGTTATTCCTGTTTCGCCAAAATTATCACCAATAGAGCCGTATATATATAACTCAGCGACATCATCGGTCCGACTAAAAGACCAAAATCTATTGTTTTCTTTACTCTTCATCTTTTTTGTCCTTTATATTCATAAGCTCGACGGCAAGGCCGTTTTTAATTAAAAATTCGTTTTCTTTTGCTATTTCCGTCCAAACTTCTTCCGGGTCTCTACCCTGCTCTCTTATTACATCGCTTCTAGAACGAAAACCGTTAGAAACACTAGCGGTTGCAGAACTTACGTCTTTAACCGGGTCAACCCAAGCCCACCGACGAGCCCTAAACGATACATTTTTGTATTTTTCAAGCTTTTCAGCCGGCAATACTCCACGCCCTACCTGTATTTTACCCGCCAATAAAGAATGCTTAAGCCAGGAAAAATAGACAGGATACATAACTTCTGTTTTGAACCATTCTTGCAAGCATGTCCAAGAATCGCGTTCGTCAAGAGCTCCCTGTCTAAGGGAGGAATAATTAACAGATGTGAGATCATTTCCAAGAGTGTTATAGCCTACATTTAGCCCGGCAGAAACACTTCTAAGATTCGCCTTTACAAAAGGGTCGAACTCGTTGCTCGGATAGTTTGGGTCAAATTTGTCAACCACGTAGCCAGGCGGCAGCTCTGTAAATGCAGCAGGCTGAGCATCTATATGTATATCGTCTTTGTCTGATTCTGTGTCTACGTCAGGGTCAGTATTTCTCAAAAAACCCATTTGACAAGCGCCGGCTCTGGCGTTTGCTACAGCGGCTTCTTCGTAGCCCGATAACATATACATCTTTTCTAATACTGATGAAAACCAAGGTAAACCGAGTTTTTGACCGACATATAACATCCTGTAAGGATGTATTATCTCAGATGCGGGGATTCGTTCTGTTTTTGTCGACATGTCTAACGCCGTATCATCAGCGTTTTTGATGTGATAAGCAATAACTTTTCCATATTTATTAAATTCAATTCCGAATCGAATAAAATTGCCGTTAGGCAATTTCTTATTATTCGTAAAATCAAGACGCCGCGGATCAATTAGTTGCAGGTAAAATTTTTGAGGTGTCGAAACTATTTTAATAAAAATGTTACCTTCTCTGGCAACTGTCTGCAAGATAAGACGCTGCATTTGAGGAAAATTTAAACGTCCGGTAACGTCACAATCGGTTGATAACTGCCAGTGCTCCCAGGCTGATTCAAGCGCCTCATTCGCCTGTATATCTAATTGGCCGTTAGTGTCTCGAGCTTTCGCTTGTAATTTCATGCCCATCGGCCCAATAACATTACTGTTCAATAATTCAAGATATTTAACAGCATAGGGATTATTCTGGCACTGCTCGCAGGAGCGGGCGACAAGCTTTTGATAATACCTATCGATTATCTCGTCAGATGACTCTTTATACCTTGTCCAACTGATAATATAGGGCTGTTCGGTTCCGGCTGCATATCCATTTTTGACGAAGATATTTTTTGTCTGTGTTTTATTTTTTTTATTAAAATTAAAAATTTTCTTAAAATCGATCATCAAAATTTGAATCCTATTATGTCAAATTTTCTGCTCTTTCGCACCTTATCACGAGCGACTTCAGCTCTGTAATACGTCCTGAGCTCTGTAAGTTCGGAAAAAGAATGCTTAGTTATCTCTCTGTTATTAATTTTTATACTCTTATATTCATTTTTTAGCCGCCCTTCAAGCGCTGCTTCTACAAGTTCCAGCATCTTCTGAGCATGCGTTTTATCTGTATTGTCCAAACCCTCCTCCTTTCCAGGACGTCGCGAAATTTCCTCTTGTTCTGTTGTTCTCTCTGATTATTGGCTTCTGAGTTTTTTTCTTAATTTTTTCCTTCAATGCGACTAATCTAGTGTTTGATTCATAATTTTTAAATTGCTCTGACAATTTTTCAAAATTAGGATTTAAAATCTTCAAAGCTGCATAAGCATATACCTTACAATCGAGAGCTTCATTTCTTTCGCGAACTTTCACCCATTCTTGACGAATGTAGCCGTTTGTATTTTTATTTATAAGTTTTTCAGCTGTTAACATCTCAAAATATTCTTTATCTACTGATAAAGGGAAATGCATATATCCTGCGCCTGGCTCTTGTTTGCGTAGGCGAGAGTATATAATTTGTTTAGCGTCATGGACTCCTACAGGGAATAATTTAATAGCAGAACGTTTTGTTTTTCCAAAAGATATATTTGTTGCCCGGCTTACGATGGGCCGACCCTTCCCCCCAATCCCTTTTATTAGAAATAGCCGGTTTCTCTGCTTATTTTTCCCCCAACGATAAGCATTTTCTGTTAAAAAACCAGTATCGATGCATGATGAACTGATACGCATTTTTATACCTTTTTCATGAGCAAATTCGCTATTTAATAAAAAATCCTCTAATTGCTTCCAATCCTCAATATCAGCTGGATTACAATATATGACTTTATAATCAATAAGCCAATTTTCTTCATAAAGTCCCCAGCCTTCAAGACTTATTTCAAAGCGGTCTTTTTGGACATCAACGCCCGCAGTTAATACAAGTACATCTTTAGGGATTGTCGCATTATATTTTTCTCTGCGTTGTAGCAGCTCATTATCATTGATGCTTTCCCCTGGTTCTGACCAGGGTTCACCAAGCGATGTATTGACCCATGTTTTGAGCTTAACGGGGTCCTTTCGTGTGTTCAAAAAATCATCAACAATGTTGGACATTAGCCTCCAAGGAGAATATATTTCATTTAAATGAAATCCTGCAACCCCTTGAAGATTCTTTGTTTCAGCAACTAGTTCAGTAAAAACTTTTTTATTAAAAACATTAGATTCGTCTAAAATTGCTGCAATCCAAGCTCCTATTTTTACTCCGTTATTTATATCATTGTCGTTAAGCTTTCCTCCGCAATATAAACACTCATAATATATTGACTCTAATAGTTGTTGCCGGGATAACGTTTTATCAAATTTTATTTGCGGCCATTTTAATAATTGATAGCGTCCGCATAGAGGGCAAGGAATAAAATAACGGCGCTTATCGCTCAGATTATATTCCGCTTCAATCCTGCTGATACCTGCATCAACAGGCGTGGAGAATAGCCCGACTTTTCTATCAAAATACGTTACGGTCCTTTTTATTAACAGATTGATAGGGTCTCCCTCATCACCCGCAGACAAAGGATTTCTGTCGATTTCATCGGCGAGAGCCAGTTTTATCGGACGAGATGACAAACCTACCGGGCTATTAGCCCCTACCATTGCTATATAACCACCAGGAAAAGTTTTTTCTAAAATTGTTTGACTGTCTTTATTTTTTTCTTTTGATTTTTTTATTTTATCTCTAAGAGCCGGAGTATCGCGAAGCATCGGTGTTAACCTTCGCTTACTCCAAGTTTCAACCAGCTCGACAGTCGGTTGAGATACAATAATCGAACAAGGCCGGTCTGTTATTGTTGACCCTATAACATTATTTAATATTTCTGTTTTCCCTATCTGAGCCGAGGTCATGCACACAATTTTCCAGATATATGGATTGGAAAAAGCATCCATTATATCTCTCTGATATTCAGCTCGTGATGTGCGAAATCTGCCGCTCTCAGCTGACGATTCTGAACTTAAAAACCGCTCATCGTCTGCCCATTGTGATACGCTGCGTGCTGACGGACTTTTCCATAATAAAAAAGCTTTTTCAACTGTTTTTTTAATTTTTATTAATTCTTCATTTTTCTCCTCTATTATCAAAATCTGGCACCATTAACTCATCTAACATTTCATAAATATATCTTTTTAAAACCTCTTGAATTTCTAGAGGTTTATCCTTATCAACCAATTCTAATGCAGCTTTATTTGGTATAGATAAAAGTTTCGAACGACAATTCATTATAACAGATGTTAGCGTCTGTTCTAAAAATTCAGTTTTAATATATTCGCCCTTTTGAATCGATAAATTAAATTCTAGTTTATCTGCTTCGGCTTTAGCTTTACGAGCCCGTTCATATCGCCCATCTAACTGTTGTTCTTCGCTATTATCATTAGGTGCATAAACATATTCAAAATAAGCGCTTGTACAAGCAGCTAGGTCATAATCTCCATTTTTTTGGGGCTTGGGTATTATACCCTCCTCTGCTAACTGCTGTATTCTTCGCCTTGACAAGTCCAATACTGCGCATAATATTTCTAATTTTGTCTTGTACATATATCATTTTTAGCAATTTAAAAAAAGAAATGCGAAATAAACTTTTTTTCTTTTTTGTTCCCCATTCCCGCGCATTTACCCACCCGCATTATAAAATTGCTAGGAAGGACCCACCGCGACGCTATAAAACTGAAATACTTGTTTTTACTGGGTTTTGGTCGCATTACTTATACAAAGGATATTCTATTAACAATTCAGATTCCGGCTCTACTGTAATTTTAATCCCGCGTCCCATCGCAAAAAATAATAATTCTCTGACATTCTGACGTTGTAATGTCCTTATCTCTTCACCATTATTGAGTTTTACACCATATAGAGCAATTACATCAAAACCTAAGTAAATTGCATAAGCAATCATATAACTAATACTGTTATTAAAAAATTTACCTCCTACTAACTCAATTAACTTAATAATAGGTAGTTCGTCTCTTGTTACAACTTTAAAGGGATATCTCGACGGAGAATCGTGGATATCGAACCAACGGTCATAACGGGGTATTTTATCCATATCTTTATGGACATTACATCCCCATATCTCATATTCTTCAGAATAAAAAGGGGCTTTAAACTTTCCCGGTAATTTTCCTAATATTGCAACTTTTTTCATATTTTTTGAAGTGCGGCGTGTTTGCCGCACCAGAAGACCTAAAAGGCGAGGAGAAAAAAAGGTCTTCAAACCTTGTGATCTAACCAACGTAAATAAGTTAATCTGCAGAATAAATCTAAACTAAAACCGTAAGTATTAATAACCTTCTGCAATTGCGCCGGTCTCATATCTTGCAAGCGCTCATCTCCCGTATGACAATTATGACAGAGCGAAATAGTATATATATCAGATGGCTTAGATGCTAGACCATCAAGCTTAATACCCCTAATATGATGTGCTTCATTGTGCCCGACACGTCCACAGTGCAGACAG
Organism: Candidatus Onthoplasma faecigallinarum; assembly: GCA_018715225.1. Classification (GTDB taxonomy): domain Bacteria; phylum Bacillota; class Clostridia; order Christensenellales; family UBA1242; genus Onthoplasma; species Onthoplasma faecigallinarum. The sequence continues at coordinate 21,101 of DVMB01000067.1, forward strand.
CAAGCCTCTTTACGTTGATACTTCAAATAATCCGGTGATTTTAAAGGAATAGGGAAATTCATAGCAGTATCTATATCTTGCTGTGTTGTATGTAAAAGCCAGCAATAACGTAAATAAGGCGGTAAAATGCACTCCGTTTCGTTATCAATCCACAATAAAACCTTATCAATAAATTCAGACGCTTCCCGCATATTCATCTGACTGAGGCCTTTATATTTATAAAAACTACTGCCGTCAGGCAATATTTTCTCTTCATAAACGCCTGCCTTACGATATAGCATTTCTTTTATATCGCTGATTTCATACAATTCTCCCTGGGTTTCATAAAAAAAAGCTCTTAAAACCTTGCATAATCCGCCAAAAATAAAGCCTCGCTGCTTTTTTGAGACTTCTTTTTTTATAACGTCAAAACTTAAATTATATCGCTCATTCTCTTTATACTTCGAATAAAAAAGCGTCAATACATTCTTAAGCTGAGACTTATTTGTAATAATAAAATTCATAAGAAAAAACCCGATTAAAAAATCAATCGGGAAAACAAAAAATCATCAAATTTTGTTATGTTGTTGTCAAAAAGTCCTAATTTCACTGTTGATAAATTACTGAAGCATTTCTTAATTGTTCCGTAATCGTTATAGTTAAGATAACTTCTCTTATCATAAATTTTAAATTCGCCACGTCTGTACAATATATTTTTTTTTAATTTATCAAACATCGCCATGCCTGATTTATTGCGGAAAATTAATTCCTGTAGTTCTCCTGTTGAGAGTATCCTTTTTATCTTCAATATATAATGCCCGCATACAGGACATCTCTGTAAAATTGTCATCTCTTGATAGAGATATTTTTGCGGCGCAATTATATAACTTGTTCCTCGAAATGTGCGCCTACAGCAGCTTATAGTCATATAAAAAACTCTCTCCTCTAAAGTTTTTCAAAAAAAAGACACTATTAGGCAAATTTTGTCCGAGCCACCTCCGACGTACTAAGCGCTTGCTTGCAATATCTGAATATATGCAAGTTTTGGATTATACCCTGACGAAAAAAATAATAAATGACAAATCAAAATCTGTCATACTTAATTGACACACCATGTTTTTTTTTCAATCGATAAAAACAAGACAAAACCCTTATAAATTAAGCTTTTTTAAAAAATAAAAAATTTTTTAATTTTATTTATAATTTCTTAATAAGTTTTTTACTTATTATAAAATTTGTACAAAAAAGGTAAAATATTATACAAATAGGTGATTATTTTTCTTAAAAAATGGGTATAATATTTATTATGAAATTATTGACAATGTAAAAAAGCTATACAATAATACTTGTATAATTGCCGTATTTTTTAATACGGAGTTGAAGGCGACTTAGGTCGCCTTTCATCATTTTTTAGTGGGTGAGGAGCATGAAAAATAGAATACTTGTTTTAATCGATGGTTTTAACTACTATCACAAACTTAAAGAATATCAAAGAAAATATAATAAATGTGTAAAATGGCTTGATTACAGAAGTCTTATAGAATCTTGGCTATCAGAAGAAGATGAAAAAGAATCTATTGAAATTTTTTATTTTTCAGCTATTGCCCACTGGAGAGGTGCAGCAGCCGTTACTCGGCATAAAACCTACATAAAGGCTTTAACAAAACGCGGAATAATTCCGGTATATGGAGAATTTAAAGAAAAAAAGACACATCGTTGTAAAAATGATGAAAAATGCGTCAACTGTATTCAAACGCCTGACAAAAAAAAGTTGATAAGACATGAAGAAAAAAATTCTGATGTTAACCTGGCAATAATGCTAATAGAAAAAACGCTGAAAAATGAATATGACAAATGTTTCTTACTCAGTGCAGATAACGATTTTTCTTCTGCCATAAAAAGAGCCAAAGAGATTGACCCAACCAAAAAAATTATAATTCAGCCGCCTCCGTTGCCTCAGAAAAAAATTCCGCTCAAAAAAGAATATGCTATAGACAATCTTGAACATAGCTCTGGTTGTAAAGCCTTGCTAACTAATTTTTATACGATATTAAAACATCAATTTGAAGACGAATTTGAAGAATTAAAAAATCCTTGGAAAATATAGCAATTAATACAAAAGTTTAAGTTTATATATTGTCTTAATTTATATCTAAACGAAACATACCAATAACAAAAGTTATGTATAAAGCAGCCTGAATTATATTGAGCTATGTTTTTTTGTTTTTTTATTTTAAATTTTGCCTTAAAAATTTATCTGCAGACTATTTTTTTTGAAAATCTGCTTTTTTATAAAAAAATGATTTTCGATTTTTTCCGAAAATCAGAAATAAAAACTATTCAAATTTTTTTAGCAAACGATATATGTTTTTTATTTAGTTTTGACTTATTCTCAATCTTCTCTACGTTTAGCACGTTTCATTGTCATATTCTCCTATGTTAATTCATTATCTTTTTAATAATATTTCTTTTTCACCTCTTGAATTAAAGTAAGCAAAGATATTGCGTTTATCAATAATTTTTTCTTCAATAAATGCATTCGGGCGAAAGTATTTGTATTTCAGAGCAAAATCCAAATTTAAAGTCCAGTTAAATTTATAAAAATCATTGCTATCTGGATATGACACTCTATAAGCTTTGACTTTTTTAGGCAAACGTCTCAATATCTGCCTGTCCGAACTTTTCATAATTTTATGGCTTCTTTTTCTGTCACAATAAATTAAATCCATCCATTGTCGATTACATACTCCGTGGTCAATCCATAATGCACGTAAAATAGTCCAGTAATCGTCGTCTGATAATTCGTCTTTAATTTTCTCAAAATAATTAATACCGTACAAATCAAGCAAACGAAACACATCTAATGATATCATTTATCCCTCCTTCGCCCTGCTAATGATGTTTCGGATATTATTTATTGCACTTTTTTGCATCTCATATACATCATTGCCGAAACCGTCTAATTGTGTTTGGAGATATTTCTCAATCTCCTCAAGAGCCTTGCGGTAGCAGGTGTTTTTTAATTCAAAATTTTCATTTAAGCTTTCTGCCTTAATACGCCATTTTTCAGAGGTTTCAAGCTGTTTTTCCAGCTCCTCGCACTCCTGCGTCTTGCGTTCAAGAATGCTTTTAATCGCACCAACCAAACTCAAAGCGTCAAGTTCAATCGGTTCTTGGTAAGGTTTTATAACCTCTTCTATTTCGTTTATTATTTGCGTCTTGCGGGCGAGCTGCTTGTAGTAGCAATTATAATTGTCAAGACAATTTGAATTTTCAGCATTTTTAGGGGTTACTATATCGCCGAATGAATTAATTTTGGTGCATCGACAAAGATATTTATCTCTATTTTTTATAAAAAAATCACACTCGTTCATGTCCACGCCGTGAATTATTATCTGTTCTTTATCAGGGTTATGCTCACACTCTGGACATTTGAACCTCATAGCCGGAGGCTCAACATCACAATTCTTACAATAATCTTTTATGTCTTTATCTGTCATTGGTTTCATCCTCATAAGTTTTACATCACTTTTGAAGCCGTTTTGCGCATTATTTACACTTCCCATGTTGCTTGTCTGATGGCTTGTTTGATTGACTCTCCACAAATAGGAAGAACTTTCCACAAAATAAATAAAATCAAACAATCTGCTCGGTTTACACGTTCAACAAAACAATTATCCACTTGAATGTCATTATGCTTAAATTTTATTTTATGACCTGTTTTAGTAATTAAAATATATTCGTGCATTAAAGTATTATCTGACCAGTAATGTACCCACTTAACAACGGTTAAATGATGTTTTGCTAATTCTGCAAGCATTATTTCTTCAAGTTTTATAAAATTATTATTATTTTCAAAATCGGGATATATTTCATATTCGTTGCTGTCATAATCCTCAATTATTGTGGGTTTAATTCCACAGACCTCGCATATTTGCTCTGATAAAGTCTTAGTCATTATTAAACACCTCATTCAATTTATCTATATCTCTGATTATTCCTACCTTGTACCAAATATTATTTTTTTCCGTTATTTACCATAACATCGTAGGATTTTTGATTTTTATTTATTACACTTTTGCTTACGCTTAATTTATTGCCGTTTTGAGTGGTAAGAGTAAATCCCTTAATCATTTTGTACCTCTTTCATCTTTTGTAGGGCTTCTTTTGCTTTACTGTAATAATAAATGCTTTCAGCGTGAGTTATAATTTCCTTGTCTTCGTCCTCAAAAAAGCTGTTTTTAATATCATTCAATGCTTCTTCTGCAATCTTTAACTTTTTTTCTAATTTGTCAATATAATCAATTACTATTTCACTATCTGCCCTACCTTTAGAAATATTTTTGTAAACATTCATTAAATTAACATAAGTATCACGCTGTGCTTTTAGTTCTTCGTTTTCTTCTTTCAGCTCCTCGCATTCCTGCTCAAGCTCTTGAATTCGTTGTATGAGCTTAGGTTCTCCGATATGATAAGACTCTAATTGAGTTTCCAAAAGTTCGCACTCCTGCGTCTTACGGGCGAGCTGCTTGTAGTAGCAATGATAATTGTCAAGACAATTTGAATTTTCAGCATTTTTAGGGGTTACTATATCGCCGAATGAATTAATTTTGGTGCATCGACAAAGATATTTATCTCTATTTTTTATAAAAAA
>DVMB01000068.1 GCA_018715225.1 Candidatus Onthoplasma faecigallinarum
ATGATGAAGAAGAGGATGACGAGGACGAAGATCATCATGAACACGATCACAAACACCATCACCACCATCATCATGAAGGCGGAGAGACCGAAGAATATGGCATAGGCACATTTGTATACTTCCGTAGAAAACCTTTCGATAGATTAAAATTTGAAGATTGGACACAGAAAGATTATGGCAAACAGATAATAAGGACAAAAGGATTAGTATATTTTAGCGACAACAACCGCATGTCCTATATCTATGAGCAAGCGGGCAAACAAAAAGTGCTCACAGAGAATGGTCCATGGTATGCCACTCTCCCTAGATATCAAATTGAACAACTACTTCTAAATGATGAAAAATTTAGAAAAGATTGGGACAACACTTACGGCGACCGCATGATAAAATTGGTATTCATTGGTCAACACATAGACAAGAAAAAGATCAGTGAAGAATTGGATAAAGTTTAATAACTAAAAAATACAACTATCAACTTCTAAATATTATTTGAACAAAAAATAATTCTATCTCAAAAATAGAATTATTTTTTCACTTAAAACACTTAAAATATTTAATTTTTTAATATTTTTAAAATTTTTTAATTAAAACTTCCCAAAATAAAAATGTTAAAATTTTAATTAATCAATATTTGAAATCGTAACAAACGGGAACTCTTCTTCATCAAACGAGGAAAAATCTCCAAAATCTATACTATCGTCAAAACTAGAATATTCAGCAGGTTTTTCCTTCGCAAACAGAGCTAGCAATTTTTTAATACCTGCCCTATGATTTGCATTTTTGATTTTTGTGTCATTACGCATAATTTTGTATTCACGTAATTTTCTTCTATCATTACCATCAAAATGATATTTAGGCATGTCAAATTCTTCAGTCAACCTATTTTCAAATTTCTTTTTGAATTCCAAATCTGCCAAAATCTTTTCGTTTTCTTTTTGAAAACCGAACTCAGTCACGAACCAATCGATACTTTCGATCGTGTACACATTTTTGTTCAAATAGATCGCTTTTAAAAATTGTAATCTAAATTTTTTGTCTCTTTTCAAGTTCTTGTTGACATAAATATAAAAATAATTTTTACACTCTTTTGGGTCAGGAGACATGGAAGCACATTCCAAAATAAATTCCCTATCATTCATCAATCTAGTAAAGTTTTGAAATGACGAATGATTAAGTTGCCCGATGATCAGGTATCCAAATTCTCTACACTCACGCCCGCAAGGTTTTATTACCCTACCAGCTTTTACCTTCTTTTCAAACTTTTCCTCTCCACCATTCATGATGAAAGATTCATACCTCTGTTGTTGCTCTTCATCTTTTGAAGGAACTTTTCCTTCTGCCACTTTAGTTAACAAACTCATTGTACCCACCTTTTATTTCATCATACCACCCGAACTCTACCTTGTCAATACTAAAGTTAGACAAAAAATCTATATAAATAAATTTTTCGTATAGCCATATGTTGAAAATATATTGTAAATTTTCAAAGTTATGATATAATAAGCATTATGAAAATAATCGTTGGTTTAGGTAACCCTGAGGGGAAATATAATAACACTTATCACAATGTTGGATTCAGCGTTGTAGATCTTTTTGCTAAACAAAATGACCTAAAATTTTCCCAGCAAAAATGTAGAGCGTTGCTCGCAAAAGGAGAAGATTTTATACTCGCAAAACCGCAGACCTATATGAATCTAAGTGGCGACAGCGTATATGAATTGAAAAAATATTTCAAAGTCCCTCTAGAAAATATACTGATTGTGTTGGACGATATAGATATGCCGAAAGGAAAAATTAGATTTAGACAGTTCGGTTCGGCAGGCACGCACAATGGTCTAAGGGACATTGTCAACAAAGTGGGTATCACTCCTCGTTTGAGAATTGGTATAGGTAGAGATACGACTATGGACCTAGCCGACTATGTCCTATCAAATATTGACGAAAAATCGAAACAGACATTGAACGAAACCTATCTAGTAGCATGCGATTTAATCAAAAAATTTATCAATGGAGAACTATGTCAAGATACGACGATCTAGCAGATAACTTAAACAAATCAACCATCCTATGTAGCAATTTGGGATTCGGGGAACAGGGTGCAATTCTATCTAAAATGCAGTCTGGTATTTTTGTATGCCCAGATCTAAATAGTGCACACAACATGAAAAACCAACTGGACGCACTGAACAAGGATAATGTTTTAATAGATGATTTTGACAAACCTTTTACCCTTTCAAAATATTCGAGCCATGACAACAAATATGACATTATCAAAGCCTTGTATTATCTAACCACATCTAAACCAATAATAATCACAACCCCTAGAATTTTTTTTGCTTTCATGCCTGACTTAGAGACTTTTTCATCCATGATTATAAATTTCGACAAAGATAAAGAATACGACATTCAGGAGATTGAAAAACAACTGATCAAAATAGGATATGAAAAAGTAGAATCCGTTACCAACAAGGGCGAATTTTCTCGCCGTGGAGACATAATAGACATATTCAATATCATAGACGACAATCCCACACGGCTAGATTTTTTTGATGTAAAAATTGAAAATATATACGAGTTTGATTACCTCTCTTTTGAAAAAACAAAAACAATAAATGAAAAAAACATTTTGCCCACTAAACTTTTATTTTTAGAAAATGAGGAAAAAAATCAAATTTTAAATAAAATTAATGATTTAAAAATAAAAAATAATTTATTTTATGATATTTATTCATACATTGAACACGATAATGAAATTCCGTTAGAATTTTTGTATCCTTTTTCATCCAAAATAGTTACAGTTTTTGATTTTAATATTCCAATAATTATTTCTGGATATCTACAAGTGGAAAATTCAATAAAAAAATATTATGATGATTATTTAGAAAAAATTTATGATATTTTTAAAGATGAAAATATTATAAAAACTTATAAAAATAATAAAAAAATATTAAATATTGATGAAATTTATTCAAAATTTAATAAAAAATTAATATTTTTTGATAATTTTGATTTAAGCAATACCGATTTAAAAAATTCATTTAATAAAGATGAACTTGTCAATATAGATTTTAAGACTAAAACATTCCCATCTTTTTTAAAAAATCTATTGGCGATAAAAACCGAATTTAAAAACTACACCAAAAAGCAAATTTATCTATGCTTGTCCAGCATCGAGACTCAAAAGGCTATACAGAAGATTTTCAACGAAAACAACATCGGCTATAGCCTAAACAAAAATGAGTCGGGTATAATATTGACCACACTATCCATTCCTTATAACATTTGCTTTGAAGATGAAGAAAAATTTTACATAGGGTCTACAAACTTTGCTCACAAAAAAGAATTTTCAAAGGACACAACTCAAACTATAAAGTACTTGCCAAAGGCTGGCGAGTATGTCATACATTCCACTCACGGACTAGGTAAATGCGAAGGTACGACCACGCTAAATGTAGGCGGAGTTGACAAAGAATTTTTCAAAATTATCTATAGAGGCGGAGATGTCCTTTACGTCCCATATGAAAACGCAGATTGCTTATCTCTTTACATGGCTGAAGGAGACAATGTCAATCTCAACAAATTGGGCGGAAAAGAATTTTATCAACAAAAGTTAAAGGCCATTAAATCAATTGAGGACATGAGCAAGGAACTTTTGGAATTGTACGCAAAACGAAAGGCGACAAAAGGTTTCAAATATAGTGAGGACGATTATCTATACACCGAATTTGAAAATGCTTTTGAATACACAGAGACGATAGACCAACTGCAAGCCATAGAAGACGTAAAGGAAGATATGATTTCAGGTAAAGTCATGGACAGGCTCATCTGTGGAGATGTTGGGTTTGGAAAAACTGAAGTGGCTATGCGAGCCATGTTCAAAGCCGTAGAGGACGGAAAACAAGTAGCAATCCTCGCCCCTACCACCATTTTGAGTCTACAACATTTTATGACCGCACAAAAAAGGACGAAAGATTTTGGCGTGAATGTGGAGATGCTGAACCGCTTCCGTTCTGCAAAAGAGCAAAAAGCGATATTAGAAGATCTAGAGTCTGGGAAAATCAACGTAATATGTGGCACTCATAGGTTGCTCTCAAAAGATGTAAAATTTCACGACCTAGGACTGCTGATTCTGGACGAAGAACAGCGTTTTGGCGTCAAAGCAAAAGAACAAATCAAAAAAATCAAAACGAATGTCGACGTACTGACCCTATCCGCCACCCCTATTCCACGTACCTTGAGCATGACACTGATGAACATACGTGATATCAGCATCATAAACACACCTCCAGTAGATAGATTGCCGATAAAGACATACGTAATAGGCTACAATGAAGAAATTATATTGAATGTTATAAACGACGAACTAAAACGAGACGGACAGGTGCTGATTGTGTATAACAATATTGAAAAACTTGACACTCTAGCCAACAACCTAGAGAAAAAACTAAACAATCCAAATGCCCACTTTGATATAGCCCATGGACAGATGAGCGAAATCGCTCTCGAAAATGCCATCAAACGCCTATATGATAGAAAGACTAATGTTTTCGTATCTACCACATTGATTGAAAATGGTATAGATCTACCTAAAGCCAACACTTTGATCGTCATAGATAGTGACCGCCTGGGGTTGAGTCAAATGTATCAACTTCGTGGACGTGTAGGCAGAAATAACGAGCAGGCATACGCCTACTTTACATATCCAAAAGATAAACCTCTCACAGAAGAGGCGTCCAACCGTTTGCAGGCGATCGCAGAAAACACTGACCTAGGCAGTGGGTTCAAAATAGCCATGCGTGATCTACAGATACGTGGAGCTGGCGAACTATTGGGAAAAGTCCAACATGGTCATATGGTAAAAATAGGCTATGACATGTATACTAAATTGTTGAACGACACATTAAAACGATTAAAAGGCGAAAAAGTAGATACCGTTAGAGAAATAAAGATAGATATTGCAATAACATCAAAAATACCTTATTCGTTTATAGAAGACGAGGCAGAACGTCTAAAAATTATTGCTAAGATTTCGAACATAACAAACAGGGACAATGCACGAAAGATAATAAACGAACTCCTGATAGAATATGGAAAATTACCAAAAGAGATCTATACTCTAGCAAATATCACCCTAATGAAATCATTGGCACAAAAACAAAAGGTAAAACAAATCAAAATCAACAAAAATCAAATGTCTATAATATATTATGACAACATTTCAATAAGCGAATTGATAAACAAGGTCAATAAGTTCAAAAAATTCAAATTTGAAAACACCACATTGCCTACAATTTCGCTTTCGCCTAACGAGTTTAGCGTTCAAACTGCGATGACATATTGTCTTGAATTCTTTAATAGTTAAAGAAATATATAAACGCCAAAAAAATTTCTTGCTTTTTATTATAATTTATATTATAATAGTCAATGATTATTTATAAACTTCGGAGTTAAATGTGAAAAAATTTTCTGCTTTATTATTATGCTGTTTAATGATTATAACATGTAGCCTTGCTGGCTGTGCTACTTTTTCTATAAATCCTGTGAAATACTATAACGAGGTGGTAGCCACTGTGGGCGACACAAATATAACGAGATTTGATCTGCTGTCCGCTTATAACAGTTATGGCTATTCTTATTACGTATCTCAAGAGGGTCAAAGCGTTGAGGACGCTATGAACAGCACCCTAGACTTATTGATAGACAGGGAACTTTTGTATCAGTACGCCTTGGATCATGACGATGTTTATAAACCTAGAGCATATCAAGTAAATTCAGCAATACAAGACATCTTTGATTCAGTCGACGAGCAGATGAGCGACTATATTGACGAAGCAAAAGGAATATTGAATATCCCTATTGCTGACGCTGAAGACTCTACCGAAGAAGATGAAGAGACCGCTTATCTATATGAAGATTATACTTATTCAAAACGTGCTGAAGTGAAATCTAGAACCACTTATTATTTAGACGAGACAAAGATGATTGTTTCATCTACTCCTACAGCATATTTTGATACAACCTATTATATTGATTATATAACGGAAACAGAGCCAACAGTATACGACGAATTGATTTCCATCACATACCTAAATGATTTTACACAGAGCGGAACGATTGAAGCGATTGTTGATAGTTACCTGTCTCACTTCCGCTCTACTCTAACCAATGAAGAGACCGAAAATCAAGAACCTATATACAACAAAGTCATATCATTACTTGCTCAGGACTTGATCGATTATGAATACTATTTGCGAGATGAAAATGGCAAAGCCTATTCAACGAACACAAGCGACCTATTATATAGATATTTCGAAAGAAATTTTGATTCTCAAATTGAATCTTTGTATCTAGAAAATATCAGGACCTATTATCTCGAAAATGAAAATTTGAGTATAGATGCCTTAATAGAAGAGTTCCAATATCTAGTAAATGTAAACTACAATCAATATAGAAACCACGAAGAAAATTACAAAGAAGCGATGCAAGATATAAGCACTGACGGAGACACGATTTTGTATCATCCTACAACAAGCGATGGAACACAATTTGGTTATTTTGTCCACACTCTGCTTAGTTTCAGCGAAGATCAACAAGATATGCTCACTGCTCTTGAATCTAACAAAAATTCATTCTCTAGTGAGCAAGCATATAACAATGCTTATAACGCAATTGTGAACCAAACCACAATCACAGTTAGAGACGCAGAGACCGGCTTGCCTACTGAGGAAACCAAGACCTTATCTCAAGTCATGGATGAATATAGCGAAATATTAAAGATCAGCGATTACAATGATAGATTATATGCCTTCATTCAATTTATGTTCAAATACACTGGCGACACAGCCACACTATCATCAGGTATGCCTTACGTTGTTGGTACGAATGGCTATAGCGCAATGGAAGAAGCATTCACAGATGAAGCAGTCCGCTTGATGACTGAAGGCAACGTTGGAGATATGACTAGTGCAAGTACAGAAAATATGTGTATCACAAGTTATGGTATCCACTTGTTGTTCTATGTCAACCCAGTAGATGCTTATGATGTATTGTATAGCGATGTTGAATCAGTATATATCCAAAATACAAATAGAGACGACAATGGTAGAAACAACTTGTATTATAAAATACTCAACCCATTGACTAATGAAACTTATTTTGATATGTTGTTCGATTCAGTCTATCCAGCTTCAAGCGATGAAGAAAATTATACGTCCAACACTGGTTACACCGATTATGAAAACAACCTTGTCGCTGTAGCAGAAAACACATACAAAGTTACAAAATACACTTCAAAAATATCTGCAACAAGAGAAAGTATCTAATACAGCGTATCTAAAAAATCATGTGATTAAAATAAATACAAAGAAAAATGATGTCAAATGCGACATCATTTTTTGTTTAGTTTAAAATAAGCATATAAGTTGTTTTTATATGAAACTTCTGTTTTTTTGTCTTTGTCACAAAACTATGGATATTTTGACCCCTTAATTTACAATGTATTCTATTTTAAATGTTTACATTATTT
>DVMB01000069.1 GCA_018715225.1 Candidatus Onthoplasma faecigallinarum
TAGTTGATTTTAATTTTTTAACTTGTTATTATTATGTCATAAATTAGCATAAAATATTGTTTTATGGTATTTATTCTAATTTATAGAATACTTAAAATGAATTTTATGTAACAGGGGGTTATATGAGTACATTATTAGTAGATTTTGGAACTGGTATTGGTTGGCTTGAGACTATTTTGAACGCAATAATTAATATTATCAATCCTATTTTGATCTTGGTCGCCGTTGCTGGTATTGTCTACGCAATAGTTGTAGGTGTCAAATTTGCTAAGGCTGACGAGAAGAATGAACGTGATGAAGCTAAACAAAAATTGATCTATGTTATCGTTGGTATCGTGGTAACAGGTCTTTTGATAGCATTGTTCTACTACTTGGCTTACAATATGAGTGATATAATGGCTGGCGTTAATAGTTGGTGGTAAGATTGACGTTAAAACGTTTAATGAGATGAGAGCGGATGCTCTCATTTTTTTACTATATGAAAATGTGTTTCTTTTTGCTAGAGGACAATAAACGCAGGAGAATTACAAAACTAAAGCAAAGTAATTTGTAAATTTGTTTGTTAAATAATGCCTTTTTTGTTATAATAACTCTAAATAGGAGGGAGTATGGCTGAAAATAATGAAAACGAAGATCAAGACATAGAAGATATAGCAGACGATTCAACTGACTCCCAGGAGTTATATGAGGATGAAGAGGCAGAGGACGAAGATCTAGAAGATAGCGAAGCTGACGATGACGACGATGATGATGAGGACGAAGAAGATGATGACGAGGAAGGCGAGGCTAAACTAGAGAAAAAAGCGGAAGAAAAGGTCTTAAAAAACAAAGTCAAAAGAATCAAAAGACGTGTGGCACGTTCGATATTTCCTATATTAAAGATAGATGAGAGGAGGACAATCTCCCAAGCAAGAAAAAAATATCCAAAAGATGTGGCGGACATAGAACAACTGATAAAGGCGAAATGGCAAAATATTTTACGCAACGGGCTGGCAGGAGGGTCGTCTTTAGTGGGGCTATTGTTTTTCCTTGGTATTATTCTTATAATAGTACTTGCAATCGCTGCCGTGTTTGATTTAATGTTCGGTTGGCTAAATCAGGGAGGAGACGAAGGTATGTCCACTCAATTCGGCGTGAATGGCGAAGATTTTTATGGGTGTAGGGTGGTCTATACAGATGATGAACAATCAAAGCTTGATATTGTTAGAGATTATGTAGGCGTAGTCCAGGCGTCCGTAACATTGCTAGAAGAAAACAATGCAAACCTTGATATAACTATCGAATTACCTAGCGAAGAATATGACTATAACAATTTTGACGAAAACACTTTTGCGAGCGAATATGCAGATTTGTACGGGCTACTCACTCTCATGGTTGATGATGTATATAGTTATGACCAAACCGAAGAAATTGCGGAGACTACTTTTGATGAAAAACTTGATGCGATAAAATATTTTGGCTTTGATAATACCTTGTCAACCACTATAGCGGAGACAATCTCTAGTTATATCAACGACAATGATATGTATGCGTCCATCGATGAGGAAAATCCAGTCGATTCGTCTATTGAGCAAGTGATTGTGGATACCATAGGTTCGTTGTTTACGGAGGAAAAGTACAATATCAGGACAGAAAAGATATATCTAAAAGATTATATCTTCGCTGACAGCGAAAGCATGATGGAAAATATCGCTGAAGAAAATTATATTGCCATGATATTCATGCCGAAAACTGATGTGCACTTCAATTACTTTTCGTTTATTGTAAGCAATATAGATTTTGACAATTTCAATATGTATGTGTCTAGATCGGGCGGGCAAGTCATACTGACGGGTACGCAATGGTCGAGTGAAAGTGAAGAGGGAGTGGATTCTTATCTATTTGAATCTAGCCAAAATTTGATTGTGCCAGCACCTACTTTTACAAATATTGATACCACAAATTTGAATCTATTATCGCAAGGCGTCTCAACATATGAACTGTTGAAGATAGAAGAGGCTGATTATTCAATTTATCTGGAATCAATCACTGATGAGCAGGGGAATAATGTCCTTACTTGGAAGGACGGAGATGTAACAGTGAGATTTGAAAGCGAGCAACCATTTTACTTCGCAGAATTTGAAACCGATTGGAGTTAAAAAGAAAAAAATATAAATAGGGTTAAAATTCGATTTAATCCTATTTTTTAGATTTTCATTTTTTATATGACATTTTATTAATATGGAGAATTGAATTTTATTTTACGCATTGTTGAGGTAATAGTTTTGGGGTAATATTAGTTTGAAAATTTTGTAAGTTTTATTTGATTAATTTGTTATTTTAGTATATAATATCAATAAATATTTATTTAACACAAGGAGAAGTTTAATGATAGAGACAGTTCTTGGGTTTATTGGACAAATACTTTATCCATTATTCGGTATTATATTTTATCTTATTGATATGTTGCAGGCTATATTTTTCGCCTTCGCAGGAATCAACGATGTCTTATATGATGGAACGACCATAGGCTCTGGAAATACTGGAGATGTGAACGACAATGGGTTGATATTCTATCTATTGAATTCGACTGTCGTAAGAAATGCAATGTATTCAATCGTTCTTCTCGCTGTTGTGTTGATTATCATATTCACAGTCATGGCTTTCTTGAAAAATATTTATGCAGACAAGCCGAAATCATGGAAAGAGATTTTAGGTTCTGCGATCAAAGGTATCGCCAATTTCTTCATTATACCTGTAATGTGTCTACTAGGAGTATGGCTAGGGAACATCTTGTTGGTGGCGATCAATGGAGCGACCTCTGCCACTAATACTATGAATCTCTCTCGGCAACTGTTTATCACATCGTCGTATAATGCGAACAGGGTAAGGTCGGGCGATCTGTATGGAGATTCTATCAGTGAAGAGGAAGCGACCGAGATCCAAGCCTTTTGCGCTCAATATGGCGTATCAGTTGATCTACCATCCGACCCGAATGGAGACACGAATCTAGAATATTATGCAGGCAAGATAGACGAGGTCTATGCTATGGCGAATGGTCCAGATATTACGTTTACTTATACATCTGTATCTAGATATTATGATCTAATGGGGATAAACTATATTTTGCTGGCTGGTGGCGGAATATTTATCCTGTACATATTGGTAAATATTGCTTTCATGATGATCAAGCGTATGATTATGATACTGATCCTATTTATCATCAGCCCTGCAATATGTGCGATGTATCCGCTGGACGATGGAAGTAAGGTAAAATCTTGGAAAGAGTCATTCATCAAACAATTTTTAAGTGCCTTTTCTGCAGTGGCGGCAATGAATTTGTTCTTCTGCATTTCGCCATTGATTCAAAATATTGGGATCCCAGGGCTCAATGACCTAATGGGTCTATTACCTCTGTTGTTGACAATAGCGGGCTTGTATGTCGTGAAAGATTTGATCACATTGATCAATAGTTTTATTGGTGGAGAAACAGCATTTGATGATTCACTTGCTAAATCTGTTCGTGGTAGAATTGACTTCAAGAAAAGGGCACAAAAAGTGGCGAAGGTCGTTGGTGGAGCATTTGGTGCTGGTGCTGGTGCTTATAAGAATGCTAGAGCAAGAGGTGAAGGAAGAGCGTCATCATTCTTCAAAGGATTCCTTGGCGGGACAGCTGGAGATTTGGGCAGACAACTCGACGATGCTTCAAAAAACTGGGGTCTAGGACTCCGTGGAGCAGTCAGTTCCGCTTACAAAAAGGGAATGGAAAGTTGGGGCGAGAAACCAAAAGACACTTTTATTGATGAAGCAAACAAAAGACGTGAAGCTAAAATTAGGGAGGCAGAAGCACTAAGCACATTGTCCAAAGGTCAATCAAAGATGTCTGGACATGAAAATGATAAAAATGTTAAAACCGCCACACGTACTTTTGGAGAAGATATTGTTAATGCTGCTACAGAAGTTGCAACAGCTCCAGCATTAGCGGCTGCTAGGACTGCTTTATCAAAAGCAACCATGGGAACTACAGCTTATGCTCAGCAGCAACGAAAAGTTGAAATTTTAGATAAGTATTCAGGAGTAAGCGGATCTCAAGTACAAGCTGAGATGACGTCGATTGGCTCACTAGCTAAGACGCAAGGGGGCTTCAAAAAAGCAATAAACGATATTAATAGTATGTTAAGTGCTGAATCTGCGGATACTCAATATAGGATGAAAAATAACTACAAATTTTCTGAAGATCAAATCAATGCTGAAACTGATGCAAGTAAAAGAGATAATATGCTTGCTATTAACAAAAAGGTAGATGAATATGCTCAAAAAGTGGCAGAAAGAGATTCACTTGGCAATCAGTTGATATCTGCTTTTGAAGACCTGAAAAGCAATACATATAATGAACAAATTTCTGCTTCTATAGATGATAGTTTGATTGATGGTATCAAGCAGGCTATGGAAACCAATAATCTTACTAGTGCTAATCAATCTACACAAATGGTTAACGTGTTAACATCAATAAAAGACAGTATCAACAAAGGAGTAAATGCTCAACTGACTACTGCAGACGGAATGAAGAAAGTTGCGGCTAATACGGCGAGCAAAAAACCAAGTAAAGATTCAAAATAAAAAAGGGGTAAAATGATTAGATATATTCCTGGTAAAACTAGGGTTAAAACTGAATTTTTCAAAAATATAACTTTTGGAGACATAATTCTGGCGATAGTATGTTTGATTTTTGCCATCGTCATTGTGGCTAGTAACCTGTTTAGAATAGGAGGGGTAGACTACCGCTGGTATGCATTGATAGGTTGGCTTGCAATCAGTGTTGTATTCTACCTGCCTATTGATGAGGGTTTGAGGCTATATAGTTCGATTATCTTAATTATTCGTTTTGCTGCCTTCCCTAAAAAATATATCAAGAACAAGAAAAAACGTGGGTATAAACCTATGGAAAAATTGACTCCATTCTTCAATATTGAAGTGGGTAAATTTATAAATTTTGGAGACTATGCAGGTATTGTAATTGAGATGCACCCTGTCGCTATGGACTTGATGCAAGAGCCTGCTCAGGACTCGTTGATTAGGACATTCAGCAAGGCGTTGAAACGTATCTCGCAATATCAAAGAGCCAGCATTATCAAGACAGTCAAACCGATGCGTTTTGATATATTCCTGAAAAACGATGACGAAAAATACAGCCTATTAAACGAATTATACGAATCTGGGCATTACACAATGGCGGAAATGGACGCACGTTCGCTTATCTTTAGAGAGCGTGTAGATAGACTTAATAACGCTATTAAAGCTGAGCCAATATTGCAAAATCATTTTTACCTTGTAATATATGGTAACGACAAAGTCAGCCTTGAAGATACGGCTATTGGTATAGTCAATGATCTTGGGACTGGGCAATACACGATCAGTGCAGAAATTTTGATGGAAAATGATTTGATCAGTTTCTTGAAATCTAACTATCAGTCTACATTCTTCGAAAAAGATATTGAGGGGCTCGCTCCTA
The DNA here is from genome assembly GCA_018715225.1 of Candidatus Onthoplasma faecigallinarum. Classification (GTDB taxonomy): domain Bacteria; phylum Bacillota; class Clostridia; order Christensenellales; family UBA1242; genus Onthoplasma; species Onthoplasma faecigallinarum. The sequence continues at coordinate 5,492 of DVMB01000069.1, forward strand.
GCCAAGTCAACAACTGGATAATGCCAGAGAAGATTGAGTTCAAAGTTGGGCGTGTGGAGATGGACAAACGTCCGTACAAGCAAATGGTAATTTCGAATTATCCGCTTGAAGTCGGCAATGGTTGGGCTTATCCAATATTCAATCAAGAGGGTACTCGTGTCATTATGAACATCATGCCGGTAGATAAGGAAAAGGGAGAAAAAACTATCGACCGTGCCGTGATGGAAAAAGAGTCGAAACTGGATAGGACCTTCCGTTCGAGTGAGATCATTGAAAAAGAAGCGGATATTGAATCGCTGCAAACCTTGCTTAGAGATTTGAAGACAAACAACGAACAACTTTACGATATATCTATCCACTTGAGAGTGGAGGAGAGAAACAGAAAAGAAGTTAGAAATGTGTTGAAACAATACGGGTTCAAATATTCGGACCTTTTTGGACGTCAGGTGGATGCGTTTGTGTCTTCTAGTGTGAACAGAATAGATACATTGAAACATTTCTATAGAAGTATGCCTTCTACTACTATCGCAGCATCTTTCCCAATGGTTGACTCTATTATGCAGGACCCAGCAGGCTTCTGCATTGGAGAATCTACTTCCAGCGGGTATCCTGTGTTTATAGATTTCTTTACCAGGGACTCAAGGAAAGGGCGTATCAATTCGAACATGATGGTCATTGGTAAATCTGGTTCGGGTAAATCATATGCTACTAAAGCGATTTTGACGAATTTAGCTGCGGATAGAACGAAAATGTTTATCCTCGACCCAGAACAAGAATATGATGTTATGACGAAAAACCTAGGAGGTAAAGTCATTGACGTCGGTACTAATAAATCTGGTATTCTTAATCCGTTCCACATCATGGCAGCGCTGGAAGATTTGGACGCAGCGACCGAAGATGAGGAAGATATCGACAACAAGAGCATTGATGAACTTGTAGATAAGGGTAGCAACAAAACATTCTTTACGCACTTGCAGTTCTTGGAACAATTCTTTAGAGCGATTTTGGAGGGTATCAGTTCGGACGCTTTTGAAACTTTGAATACTTTGGTCGTAGAATTATACAACAGCAAGGGTATCAACGAAAAAACAAATATCGGTAAACTAAAAGCAGAAGATTATCCTATATTCGATGACTTGTTTGCTTTGATCAAGAAAAAATTGAAGACAGTCAAAGATGCTTTCTATAGAAACAACCTCTTAATTTTGGAAACATATATTCAAAAATTCGCAACAGGGGGAAGAAACTCCGACTTATGGAATGGTCCAACATCAATTTTGACAGACGAAAACTTGATTACCTTCAACTTCCAGACTTTGTTTGCTAGTAAAAATAATAAACTTGCGAATGCTCAAATGTTGTTGGTATTCAAATATCTAAACAACGAAATCATCAACAACAAACGTTTTAACGAACAATATTATCAAAGAACAGGCAAAGATATCAAACGTCAGGTAGTCATTGCCGTCGACGAAGCACACATGTTCATTGACCCAGACAGCCCGGTTGCATTGAACTTTATGGCTGAGATGGCTAAACGTATCCGTAAATATCAAGGTATGCAGATAGTTATTACACAGAATATCAAAGACTTCTTGGGAACGCCTGAAATTCAACGTAGGTCAGCAGCTATTATTAACGCCTGTCAATATAGTATGATTTTGCAGTTGGCTCCTAACGATATGGCCGATTTGTTGGAACTATACAAATCTGCAGGTGGTATTAATGCTAGAGAACAGGAAGGTATCGTTACCGCTCCACGTGGTACGGCATTCTTCATCACTGGACCTATGGATCGTTCGTTCATCAACATTATTGCGTTTGATAATGTTCGTGAAATCATGGGCGAAGGCAGAAGCAGATAGGCTTCAACGTTTTTAAAAATAGAGCAAATAAAAATAAAGAATGATGTATATCTAAACATCATTCTTTTTGTTTAATAAAATTATTAGAGTTTTGTTTTTAAATAATTGTATTCATGAGTCTAGAAAGAATTTTACATTTTTAAACTTTCATTATTGGTGGCAACAAAGCCACAATCATGTTTTTCAATAGAGACCTCACTTGAAATGTTTGCCAAATACTTGTACCATTCTAAAAATGTTTTAAAACTCTCTCCGTTCAAACCCTGGTGTGGAGCAGCACAAAGGTTTATATCAAAGGGCTTATTGTATTTTAAAGATTGTCGTATAATGTGTTCAGTTGCATCGCAGGGCTCAAGACCAACGATCAAATCAAACTTTTCGATGTCTGTGCCAATTTCATTTTCAGCATATTCATCACATTTAAACAATTTTTTTACGGCGACTATTTTTGATTTTTTTAATATCTCATTTTTTAGGCGAATGTTTGTATCCATCGCTGTTACTATGCCTCCCTGCTTAGCAATAGATTTCGACAACGAACATATTCTTCCTGCTCCTACATCTAATACATTTACATTTTTTAAGCCGTTGTATTTATTTATTAAATATTGTATAAAAGTTTGCTCTCTTGGCTCGCTATTTATAAGTTTTCTTTGTACTAAAAAATCATACACTTCATCGTCTATGGTGAGACGTTTATGATCGAGATAATCTTGTAATCCTATTAAAAATTTTTGTTTTTCTTGACTGTTTAGTATAAGAGGATTTTCTCTAAGCCAAATATCTGCTTGCTTTTTTCACTATCATTTTTATTATAGTGCTATCCATAAATTGCTCCTAGTTGAAGATAATATAGCACAAAGCGATTAGGCTGTCAATATACTCGTAAACCAATAACTTCTAGGTAAGGTGGCTATATTTTGTTGATATGAGAAGAAAAAACACCTTAACTTTTAAGTTAAAGTGTATTAATATTTGTTAGACTAAATTGTTTGATTGTGAGTTAATATTTGTTTTATATTAAGATGTATTCTAAAATCATATAAGTTGGTGACCCCGCCGGGACTCGAACCCAGAACAATTCCTTAGGAGGGAACCGTAATATCCAGTTTTACTACGAGATCATTTGCATAATTTATTATAGCATAATGATTTCTTTTTATCAAGTCTATTTTGTGTTTTTTAGCGGTTGCAAGGAATTTAGTTAGATAAATGAAAATGACATTATATTTTTAATATTGAAATTTGTTTTAAAAACCTAATCTAAATTAAAATTGGATATAAACTTTTTATTAAATTTAGTGTCTTTGTGGGCATAAAAATAAATATATATATCTTAGGAATAGAAAAAAAGGAATCTATATAGATTCCCCTTTTTCATTCATCGAAAGAGAAAAGTGATACAAATAAGTTTTAACTAAGAGTTTCTAATTATAGTTAAATCTTTTCTGCTACTTCCCATGCACGCCAGATTACAGTACGTAAGTTGCCGACTTTCAAGGCGTCGCCTACTATGTGTACATGCTTTGATGGTTTGGATACTGGGGCAGGATTATAGCCTATTGCAACAATCACATCGTCCGCTTTGATCTCTTTTTCGTTGCCGTTTTTGTCTACTATGATTACGCTTGTGTCTTTTATCTCTTTAACTTGGCTTTCCAAATATACAGGGACATCATTATGTTTGAAATAATCACGCAGGAATGAGGAGTTCGCTAGGCACAGGCCTGCGGTCGCCATTAAATCGTTCTTTGATTCAATTATTGTTGGATTTTTCCCTTGTTTATGTAATTCGTAGGCGATTTCACAACCAGATTGCCCGCCACCAATAATTACTACATCTTTTCCTACGCTCTTACCATTTAGGTAATCTACTGCATCTATCGAATGGTCGATGCCTGGGATATTTATAGTCTTTGCTTTTGAACCTGTCGCAATGATAATTTCATCTGCGTCCAATGAAGATAAATCTTTTATCTCTGTATTAAATTCAACAGGAATGTTTAGTTTTTTGATTTGACGGCGATACCATTCTATCAACTCTCTATCTTTTTCTTTGAATGACAACGCTGCAGCAGGAATAAATACTCCTCCTAATTTGTCAGTTTTTTCGTAGATTGTTACCTTGTGTCCACGGATAGTGGCAATTCGTGCTGCTTCCATACCGCCTATACCACCACCGATAACTGCAACTTTTTTGATCTTCTTGGCTGGTTTGATGTCATATTTTCCGCCATCCATCGTTGTAGGGTTAAGAGCACATCTTGACATATGTTTTGAATCTTCCATAGATTGATCGTTGGCGACACCTTTGTAATGAGCAAATGTGAAGCACGCATTATGGCAACAGATACAAGGCAAAATATCTTCTGGTCTATCTTCAATTAGTTTGGTTACCCAATGGCTATCTGCCAAAAATTGTCTTGCTACACCCATACCATCGATTTTGTTATCCTTGATAGCTTTGGCTGCGACATCAGGTTCCATTCTTCCTGCACAGACTACAGGAATATCAACATATTTTTTGATATGAGACACATCGTCTAGATTGCAGTTCTTTGGCATATACGCTGGTGGATGAGCCCAATACCATGCGTCGTATGTGCCGTTATCAGCGTTCAGCATATCATAGCCGGCGTCTTGAAGGTATTTTGCTGCTCTTTCGCTCTCTTCCATTGTTCTACCGATTTCTGTATATTTTTCGCCAGGCAGGGCACCTTCACAAAAGTCTACGGTCTTGCTTTGAACGGAATATCTTAATGACACAGGATAATCTTCTCCACATTCTGCTTTGATCGCTTTTACGACTTCTACGGCGAAGCGGTATCTGTTTTCAAAACTTCCGCCATATTCATCTGTACGTTTGTTTGTGTAAGGTAGGGTAAATTGGTCAAGAAGGTAGCCCTCGTGAACGGCGTGCACTTCAACACCATCTACACCCGCATCTTTACATAACTTCGCAGTTTTTGCGAATGCTGTGATCATGTCCTTAATCTCTTTCACTTTCAAGGCTCTACAGGTGTATCCCTCTAGCCAGCGTGAAGGTAATTCGCTAGGAGAAGCACAGAGATAAGGAAGGTCAATTATTGGTTTTACTAAAGTGGATAAAAATTTGTTTTTGATAATTGGAGCCATTGAATTTGGAATTGAAAATGAACGACCGAATCCAGCAGTCAGTTGAATAAACATTTTTGCTCCCGTCTTGTGGAATTCTTCTAGATAAGATTTTAGTTTTGTAAATACTTTTTTGTTTTTATATAGCCATTGGCCACCCATTAAATTTTTGAGTGGGGCGATGCCTGGGATAATAAGTCCAACATTATTTTTGGCTAAGTCCATAAAAAAGTCGGCAGCGTCTTGGTCGAAGTGATGTGGTTCCATCCAACCAAAGATTGATGTTCCGCCCATAGGGCATAGGACTATCCTATTTTTGATTTCAACATTGCCGATTTTCCATGGGGTAAAAAGTGGTTCATAAACTTTTTTCATACAAAAATCTCCTTATTAATTAAAAATAGATTAATATTTATTAAAAAAAATGTCAAATGAATAATAAAAACTAAAAAAATAAAATAGTTTTTATTTTTAAATATGCAAAAATTGTAATTTATTTAGATATATCTATTTTAAACTATAATTAAAAATAAAAAAATTTAAGACAAAGAAAAGATAATTTGTCTTAAATTTAATAGGTAAATTATAAAATTTTGTATTTATAATATTTTAAAATAAAATTGATCAATGAAAAATTTAAAGGACTTAAATTTTTATTTTATTTAAAATTTCCTTAATTGTCTTTACTGAATTTTTGAAATCATCTTTTTCATTATCAGTGAGAGGTAAATCAATAGAAGATTTCACTCCATTTCTGTTGATAACGCATGGATAACCTATACAACATTTATATTTATTTAGATACGATGACACGGTGAAAATCAAATTTGAGTCGTCTAAAATGGCGTCAGTGATATTCTTTAGACACATACCAATGCCGTAGGCGGTGTTGCCTTTTTTCTTGATAATCTCGTAGGCACTGTTTCTAACATCTTTCAAGATTTTGGTTTTTGTTGATTTGCTTAAATAGTTGTCTATAGGGTTTAAGCCAATGATTGCGTTGCTCCAAGGGATGATTTCGCTGTCGCCATGTTCTCCTATTACATAGGCGTGAATGTTCTTTGGATTAATCTCTAAATATTCGCTCAATATAAAACGCAATCTTGCGGTGTCTAGCGTTGTACCGCTACCTATGACTTTGTTTTCAGGAGCGTTTGATAATTTCAAAGTTACATATGTCATTATGTCTAATGGGTTAGTGGCTATTAAATAAATTCCGCTAAAATTTGTCTTATTGATTTCGGTAATTATCGATTTGAATACGGCTAGGTTTTTCTCTATCAGGTCGAGTCTCGTCTCGCCAACTTCTTGATTTCTTCCTGCGGAGATACATATTATATCTGCGTCGTTACAATCGATGTAATCGCCAGCCTTGATTTTGATTTTTCTTTTTGAGCATGACGATGCATGCAAAAGATCTAAGGCTTCTCCTTCTGCTTTGTCTTTGTTTACATCGATTAGGACGAGCTCGTCCACTTTGCTTTCGCCATTAATTAAACAATAGGCATAACTCATGCCAACATTTCCACAACCGATGAGTACTACTTTATTCATGATTTATATCTCCATTTATTTCATTGTTTGTTTTTGATTTTTTTAGTCCCAATATTCCTGCGATTAGAGTCAAGACGCTAGGGATAAAAATAAACAAATTTGATGCGTTGAAACTTTGATTTAAACATATGATACTGATAGGCAATATTAGAGTCAAAAAGCAAGAGACAAGCAACAATATTCTAGCAAGGAATGGCTTTTTGAAGCACATTGCACCCGCAACTATTGAGAGCAGTCCGCCTAGCATATAGACCAGACAAAACGACATATATAAGTTTGCTAAAAATTCTCCTCTTGTAAGCCCGGTTATAACTGTCACAAAGACGAGCAATGCCCAGCCCAAACACAACACAATAATTCCAGAAATTATCCCAAGGACTAGACTAGAAACATTCAATTTTTTCATACATACCACCTGAAGTGATTATAGCATGTGAGACGATTATTGCAAAATTAATTTTAAATATAAGACAATTTTTATTGCAATTTTTGTGGATTTATGAAATTTGGTCGCTCAAATATTTGCTAAACGCCTTACAAATTTTCACACTGCTGTCATCAAAGCATTTATTTTCTACAGCTAATATGATTATAGATCCAATGGCGTCGCCGTCTTTTACAATAGGGACAATCAGTTGACAGGTAAATTCGTTAGCAGTATTTACAAAGAAATTTAGCATCTCACTTCCGTCATCTTTTTTCTTGATCACAATTTCTTTTTTGTAGATAAGTTCTTGTACCTCTTCGGTCAATTCTTTTCCTAAATATTTTTTCTTGTTAGAAGAAAGGATTTTTTCCATGTCCGAAATCAATACATCATGTTCAATGCTGACTGAAATAGCACTGGCTACAGCGTCGCTATATTCTTTGAGGGAGACCATATCACTATATTTTGTGAGCAGAAACTTATTGCCGTCGACTATGCCAATCTCCAACTTGCTTCCTTCACGCACATTCAACATTTTTCGCATCTCTCTTGGGAGAACGATTCGCCCCAATTCATCAACTCTTCTTACAATTCCTTTACTTTCCATAATAACCTCTATGTTAGTATGAGAAATTGAAAAAATATTATTCTATAGTTTATTTATTAGATTTTATCATTTTGGATAAATTTTTAAATATATCTTCATTTCCTTTATAACTCAATGGGTTGATGGGAGATGTGTGGTAGATTGGAATGACTGTATATTTTTTATTATGTATGTTTATTTCAAACTGCTTGCCTACATAATCACTCAATTTGTTGATCTTTTGATCTAAAATTGTTTCTGTAGGGAACTGTCCCATGGGTAAAATTATGTCTATATTTAGTTTTTCAATTTGGCGAAATAAAAACTCTTTGCAATTCGTTGCGTATTTTCTTAAATTTTTTCTGTCTGGTAGCAGGCATTTACAACATTCAGTGAAATATATGTCGTTCAAGTTAAGTGTGCACAAATTCAAAAGTTTGGACAAAACTTCGCCCGAAGATTGAAGATTGCCGTTGATGTCGTAGAAAGCTCGATTTGATACTATCCATCCATTTTTTGCAGGAGATTCTCCTATAACTAAAATATTTGTGTTGCCGATCTGTACGGTCGGGCAGGATAATTTCTTTAGATTTCCACATTTGTCGCACAATAAAATTTCTTTATCTATACTTTTCATATAGATATTATACATTATTTATTAAAATAAAGAAACCTTTAAATCATGCAATATTATATTGTGTCTATAAATTCTTCTATCTGTTTTAATGTCGTAAATTCTAATATTTTTACCTTTATTTCAGTCGCATTTTTTATAGATTTGACATACCAAAGCAGGTGTTTTTTGAAATATGCTACCAAAGTTTTTTCAAAATGGAAATAGGTCTTCAATAGTTCAAGGTGGGTTATTATAGTCTGCTTTTTATCATATGGGGGTTGTATTCCTTTTAGATAGGAAAATATTTCTGGGTTTCCCATGGCGGCTCTTCCTATCATCACTCCACAACAGCCGATTGATTTTGCGTATTCCACATCGGCTTTCGTCTTGATGTCTCCACTCCAAAATACTGGTATGTTGACATTTTTTATCAGTTCTTTATATGCGTCTTTGTCGACTTCGCCCGCATAGCCTTGTTCTCTCGTACGTGCGTGCAGGGTCAGGAATTTGACTCCGCATTCCTCGCACATCTTGGCAAATTCTATATAATTATTTACGCCATCTATACCCAATCTAAACTTAACAGAGATGGGCTTTTTACTGTATTTAACTAGGGCAGATATGATCTCTTTTGTTTTTTTTGTATCTCGCATCATAGCACTGCCATCTCCATTTTTTACAATTTTAGGGGCGGGACAGCCACAATTAAAATCTATTATGTCAAACTGGTCAAAAAGATTGGTTTCAAATGCTCGTTGTATACTTTTGACGTCGTGTCCAAACAACTGGCAACAGCGTATGGCGTTTGCCTCTTCTCGAAGCATCTTTTCGGTCTTGAAATTTTTGTTTTCCAACGCTTTTAGGCTGATCATTTCAGTAACCACCATATCCGCACCAAAATCTGCACAAATTTTTCTAAATGCGAAATCAGTTACTCCTGCCATGGGTGCAAGGGCAATGATAAATTTATCAAATATTTTTTTCATAACTAAATTATAATTAATTTTATATATTTTTCAAAATATTTTTTTCATTTTTACAAAAAATACAGGTATGAAACGAAATAATATTATGACTGGAGCCTTGATATTGTCAATTGGTGGTGTTTTGGCAAAGGTCTTTAGTGCGATCTATAGAATTGGGCTAACCCGCATACTAGGCGGAGAGGGGATAGGAATCTATCAGTTGGTTTTCCCATTGTATTTTCTGTGCGTGGTTTTGGCGACGGCAGGACTACCTATGGCTATATCAAAAATTATAGCCAAACACAAAAACAACGGAAAGTCTGTGGTCAAAAAATGTATGATGTTTACAGCAGTCATTTCTTTGGTGCTTACCTTGATTTTGTTGTTGGGGAGCAAGGGACTTGCCTCCTTGCAAGGAGAAGAAAGTATCAGTATATGCTACGTCATTTTGGCACCTACAATCATTTTGGTAAGTGGAGCAAGTGTCCTTAGGGGATACTTCCAAGGACAAGAAAATTTCACTCCTAGTGCAGTGTCAAACATAATGGAACAATTTGTCAAATTGTGTGTGGGTTTAGTGCTCAGTTTGGCTCTTTTAAATGTGAGTTTGATTGCGTCAATTATTGGAGCGATGATAAGTATCGTAATAAGCGAAATTGTGTCAGTAATTATTTTAATATTTTATTATAGACGAGAGCGAGCAAAGACGGAAGAACAGTTTGATATAAGCATAAAAGAAATTACAAAAGATATAATTCCTATCACTCTTACAAATATAATCATGCCGATTGCCACTTTTATAGATAGTGTTTTGGTCGTCAATCTATTGAGTGTCAATTTCACATCATCTATGTCCATATTTTTGTATGGGTTGGAGAGCGGGGCGGTCTCCAGTCTTGTGAGCCTGCCCACCATTTTCTCTTTTGCAATAGCGAGTGTAATACTGCCAAACATTGCTTTGAGGACGAGTGAATTTAATAAAAACCACAAATTGTCTTTGTCTATAAAAATAGTGCTTATTATTAGTGTGCCATGCGTGTTGTGCTTTTTATTGATACCTGATAGATTGATAGATTTGCTTTATGCGGACAGGTTGAACGGCATGGGCGTGCAGGGGTTAAATATAGCGTATAGGTTGTTGAGTATCTCTGGAATAGGCATAATATTTTTAGCCATCAATCAAGTTTATTCTAGCAGTCTTCAAGCGATAGATGAAAGATATGTGACCATTAGAAATTTGATCATCGCTGTCGTCCTAAAATTTGTCATAGAATTGTTGTTCATGCCTAGCCTACACTTAAATATATATGCACTCGCAATTGCAAACACAGTGTGTTATGTGACAGTTATGGTGCTAAATCATTTTGAGATAAAAGAACATTTTGCATTGCGTATAAATTATATTTTCACTGGGAAATTGATTTTGGCAAATTCACTGATGGTCTTAGTTTTGGTCGGGATATTGAGTGTGACTGATAGTTGGGTCAATACTTTGCTAGGACTTGTGGTGGCAGCAATAGTTTATTTAGTAAGTCTATATTTACTAAAAATTTTCAACAAAAAAGACTCAGCCATGATGAAATACAAGATTAGATGATTAAAATTTTTATAGTTGGACATCATCATTGCGGAGGATATTATGAATAAAAATGAATTTGTGAACGCAGTGTATTCAAAGACTGGACTTACGAAAAAGGACTGCAAATTATGTCTTGATACCATCATTGAAGTTATCAAAGACGCATTGAAGCAAGGAGAGAGCGTAACTCTATCTAATTTTGGGAAGTTCAAGGTCAACGAAATCAAATCAAAACCTATGTACAGCTTCAAGACAGGGAAGACACATATGATGGCGGCTAGGCGCAGTCCTTCGTTCAAAGCGAGCGACAATTTAAAAAGAAGTGTAAAATAAAGACGATAATACGTCTTTATTTTTATTATAATTATTTTTTGCTTGATTTGCTTGATTTTCTCTTCGTTTTGAAGAAATTTTGAATTAAATTTTTGTTTTCTTCTTCATAATCTTTTAGTTGGATTGATTTTGTCGTGTGATTTAGATTGTTATTTAGCATATCGAATTTGCTGACCGCACCATAGTTGTGGTCAGGGACTGCGTAATATAGATTTTTTATTCTTGCGTTCAAAATTGCTCCAGCACACATTGGGCATGGCTCCAAAGTTACATATATATCACAGTCGTCCAGTCTCCATGATTCCAATTTTTTGCATGCCTTTTCGATTGCAATAATCTCTGCATGATGAGTGGCTATTTGATCTTTTTCACGAGAATTATATCCGCTGGATATGATTTTGTCCCCTTTTACTATCACGGCTCCTATGGGAACTTCGCCAATAGAGTCTGCTTTGTAAGCGAGCGATGTAGCCTTTTTCATTGGATCCATTTTTTACCTCTTTTGTAATATTTATCACATCTGGGGTGGTAAAGTCAATTTCTTGAGCAAATTCGATTGCTTTTTGTAGAGCAACGATAGGGACATCCTTGTTCCTTTGATATATTTCAGGGAGTGTTTCTATTCCTAGTGGGTGAGGAATAGAATTATCGCCTACCTCAATAGTGTAAGCGGGAATTTTTAGCGAGTTTATGCACCAATCTTTGTATCCACCTGTGGAATTTTCGGTAAAAATCAGTGGATAACCCGTGACCTCGCTCAAACTTTCGCCTATAGTTTGATCTCTTGCTATATTTTCTTCGCTCTCGCCTTCAAAACCATAATATATGACATTCCCTTTCGTATGGTACGATATTGTTAGACTTGGCTTGGTCTTTAGGGTAAAGTTGATCAAAGATAATACCTCACGTTCGCTATTTGGATAGAAGCCCACGAAATCTTCTGTGCTGGGGCAGAAGACATTTTGCGAACCATTTCCCCAATCTGCGTCAAAATTGGTATTTAGGTCTACCAAATTGACGTTTGCTTTATATTGAGAAAAATCTGTACTACCGCCGTTAGCCGAAATTAGATAGTTTTTTGTGATCTCACACGGAATCGAATCAAGACCATCTAACACAATTTCTGCTCCGTCTGGGTTGACTAGAAAAACGAAATATATGCCGCCTTCTTGAATCAAATCATTGTTATGTAGATTTCTAGCCATCTCGACAAGCAAAAGGCTAGTGATGTATTCTCTTGCGTGAATTCCTGCTTGAATTAAAATCTGCGTGCCGTCATAACTTCCCACATGAGTTGCCAAGATATTTTTACCTAGCACCGATTTGCCCGCATTAAAAAGTTCCAACCCCTCGTCTTGAAGTTGGACAATTTTGCTCACTAATTCTTGATAAGTCATATTCACCTCTATTTGTGATATGAAATATTGTTAGAAATTGTGAATGCTCTATATAGTTGCTCTAAAAATATCACACGCATTAATTGATGCGGGAAAGTCATTTTTGAAAAAGACAGACGCAGATTGCATCTAGATTTCAATTCTTCGTCTAAGCCGTTTGACGCCCCGATTATAAATGAAATTTCGCTGTTGTTAATGGAAATTTTTTCTATAGTTTTGCTAAATTCCTCACTCGTCAACATCTTGCCCTCAATGTCTAAACATACGCAATAACCTTTTATATGTTTTTCAATTTCTGTCTTGTCTTTTTGAAGGGCTGATTTTATTTCGGCAGGATAATTTGATTTTGGGTTGTTTTCTTTCAACTCAATTATTTTTACCTCAGCAAATCTAGTTAGCCTTTTTAGATATTCATTGGTTGCATCTTTTAGATATTTTTCCTTTATGTCCCCGATTGCGATAAGGTTAATTTTTAGCATTATATCACTCCCCATATGAAACTACAAATTGTAATCAGTCCGCCTAAAACAAAACTAGATATGACAAATATGTTGTCAGTGAAAGAAAACTTCGTTCCTCCAGGCACATTTGTCTTTAGATTCATCATTTTGCTTTGCTGTATAAGGATGTTGGCTTGGTTTATCTTTTCTTGGGCTTCGTTGATAGGAAGAGAATTTAATTCTAGATACTCAATTATCTTTTTCACATCTCGTCGTGCTCGTTCTTTTATTAACCATCTGGTGAGATAGATGTATGCAATCACTAATAAAATTACGAGTATTGAGCAGGTTATTATGAATACGAATACATTGGACATCAAGAATGCCCTTAGATTGTTGACTGCTACAGCGAATGGCCAATTTAGATAATAGCCATATACAAAATATGAACTCAAAAAGTTGTTCATGAAATGTATAATCATGCTAGGGAATATGCTATTTGAAATCAAAGCGACATATCCCATCAACAGCCCTAAAATTGCAGCGTAGAAGAACTGATTTATATTAAGGTGCATCAATCCAAATAGAATAGATGAGATGATGAGAACGTATCTAGGGTTTCCAGATTTTTTGCCTGCGTGGAGCAAAATTCCTCTGTGTAAAAACTCTTCACAAAATCCAGGTAAAACTGCGGATAATACAAAGTCTTTTAATAGATAAGCGTAATCTAGCGTCACTGTGGTGGTTGTTCCAATACTTTCATAACCAAAAAGTGAAATGAGACTAGCGAACACATCTGCCACAAACGAATTGATAAAATACAAAACAAAGCCCAACAATATGCTGATACCTATCATTGTGCCACTGATTTTGTTGAATCCTGCATCGGTGAAAGTCTTTTTGAAATTCTTGCTGACTAAAAAGGTGTACATGAGCATTGGGATAGCAAACATTACAACAATTTGAATCAAGAATGATGAAAGTATATCGTTTTGTAGCACACCAAGATAACCGAGCACAAAAATGACAGCAACGCATATCATTGCTATAAAATAAATCATGCTAATTTTAAAGAAATTCTTATTTTTCATACTATTTTGAACAATTTGTGATTATCCATAAGATAAACATTACAATTATGCTGACATAGAAATAAATTTTGCCTTCTGTATTAATGCTCTCTTTTGGATAATTTTTGTGATTTTTTATTGTGAAATACAATACTAAGGTTATGAATACCGCTGCTAAAATGATTGCTATGAGTATATATGTCCAATGTTGGTACATCAAAGGGATATTCAAGTAAGACATAGTCAGTGATAAAAAATTGTTGGTCATGTGGATAGCAATACAATATAATATGTTGTCTTCATAGTACATTATTACACCCAGCAACAAACCTATCAACAACGGATAGACCATTTGATCTAAGGACATGTGATATATCGAGAACATCAAGGCACTGATGACCATAGAAAATATTTTTCCGTAACGCTTTAGTCCTTTGAAAATCAGTCCTCTAAACAACAATTCTTCACAGATGGCGGGGAGTATCACTAAAGAGACAAGAGACACCAAATAGTTTGTGGTATTCAATTCGTATGGGATGGTGTTGAGTCTAAAGTCCAAATGAGTAAGTAATGAGTCAATGCAAGTGATTAGAGGATACAGGCAGAAGAAAGCCAAAATAGCTATGCCGATATACATGAAAATCTTTTTTGCACTAGGTTTAGATATGATAGCATTTTCCTTTTTCCTGTTCATGAAGAAAAATACTGCCAGCATGGTTAAGTCCATAGCCAAGACACATATTAAATATCCACCGCTTGTATTAAAAAATAGGTCTAAATTAGATGTGTCAATATTCGCTATAGTGCAGACAATCAGTCCAACACAGGTAACAAAAACAACACTCAACTGACACAATAGAAAGCCGACAAAAAATGATATTGATGAATCTTTTATAGTGAGTTTGTTTGTCTCCATGGAATTATTATACATTATTAACATTTTTTTAGCAATGTTATTTTTGGTAAAGATTTGAGATTTTTCACATATATTATTTTATGGAAAGTATAATTTATGATAAATCTTTGGATGCTAAACTCTTAGACAAAATGAATATTTTTATATCAAAAGATGTGAGCATCGGTAAAAATGTGCGTATAGGAAGAGGCGTATCTATAAGCGGGAAATCGAATGTTGGCGACAATGTAGAGATATCTAACAATTCAGTTTTAACTAATGCGAGCATAGGGAATAGGACAAAGATATTGTCAAGTTTTGTAATAGATTCATCAGTGGGCGATGATTGTGAAATTGGTCCGTTCGCTCATGTGAGATTGAATAGTGAAATAAAAAATAATTGTAGAGTGGGCAATTTCGTTGAAATAAAAAATGCCGTGATAGGCAACCATACAAAAATGGCACACTTGGCATATATTGGAGATGCAGAAATCGGTAACCACTGCAACATTGGTTGTGGGGTTGTGTTTTGTAACTATAACGGCAAGATCAAGCAAAAATGTTATTTAGGAGATTATGTATTTGTCGGTTCAAATGTCAATTTGATAGCCCCAGTTACCTTGAGTGATTACGCATATGTTGCAGCGGGGAGCACGATAAACAAAGATGTGGATGTAGATGAATTTGCCATAGCACGAGCAAGACAAACGAACAAGAAAAATTTCATAAATCCATATAAAAATTAATTTTTATCGTTATTTTTTCTGTTTTTTATACGATTTTCAAAATATTTTTCGAATTTAAACAATAAATATATATCTATTATTATCAAATTAATTAACATTAGCCATTCGACTAGGCTCAAACTGCTCCAGTCTATCATTCCGCTTCCAAGGAAGCAAACTAGAGCACAATCTATTCCTCTAAATATAATACAAACAATTGAGAAATACCAGTATTTCATCTTCGTCATTCCAGCGACAAGGCAGAGTGCGTCATCCGGCATGATTGGTATAGTAAAACACACGGGCAGAAGAATTTTACTCTTTGTGTCTATCAGGTCTTGTGCTTTTTCTAATTCTTTTTTCCCGATGAGTTTTGACGCCATTCTTTCGCCGAATTTGTCGCCAATAAAGAATAGTATGCTAGAGGAAAGAAAACAGGCTAGCCATGAGATGAGAAACCCTTTTATCCCGCCGAACAACACTACGCCAAGCACAACTAGGGCGGTATTGAGGACGGGGACAAAGCAAAATAGAGAAAATAGCAAAACTTCTATAAGCAAAAATACAATTATTCCATACTGTTTGGTTCGTAATATCAACTCTTGCAAGGTGGATATATTTGTTATATTAAACGCTCGCAATAAGAAATATAGACCTACACTGATGACTGCAAAGAACAACAAGACGAGCAGTAATTTTAGCCAGTTTTTCATATGGCATTATATGAAAATTAAACGAATATGTTAAAAAAATTTATGCCTTTTGCATAAATTTTTTGTAACTTGAATATATTTCTCGTGAAATTTCTTCTATTGTTTTGTTGTCGCTTTTGATTACCAAGTCATATTGAGATAAATCAAGGTTGTTGATTTTATATAGACTGGAATATCTGTCGTTTTCAGTTTTCCAGCGTTTTTTCAGTATTTTAATAGCGTGCTCAAGGTTTTCTGCCTTTTCGGTCTCACGTTCTGCTCGCAAAAGACGTTCACCCGCTGTCCGCCAATCAACATCAATAAATACTTTGAATGATTTGGGTATAAAATGCCATGCAAGTCTAGAATCAATCACTATGTCTTCATGCAATTTTTCTTTGCCTAAATTTTCGATGAGGGTGTCTACTTGATTGTCTATTTTTGTAATGCTTTCATTCATTTGAAATTCTAGTATGTCGTCATAGCCATTTTGTTTTGCTAACTCTCTAAACATATTTCCTGTGGACATGTATTTAAAGCCGTATTCTGCACAAAAATGTTTGCTGACACTACCTTTCCCACTGCATGGTTTTCCTGTTACTGTGATTATCATAATTCACCTGCATCAACAATGTCGTAATATTCATCGTCGGTATCGTTTTGATGATTTTTATAATAATTCAATTCATTTTCTAGTCGGCTCATCTCAATACGTTGTTGCTCCAATTCTGCGTTCTTCCTATTGATATATACAATTTGAAATATTGTAATAATCAAAAGAAGAGCAATGATAGCGATTGCCCCAAGTGTAAATAATTTAACTCTTTTTTTGTCTCCTTCCATGTTTATCCTTGTGCTTTGATCTTAGATGAGTGATACATTTGTTTATTGTATTATACCATTTCGTTTCTAAAAAGACAAACAAATTTTTGTCTATATTTTTTATCCAAATATATCCCAAAATATATGCTAAGATTAAAGCAAAGGAATATTGTCCAAAATTGAAAAAATTTATTAAAAAACAGAAAAATACACTAAAAAATATATAAAAAAGTGTCTCAAAAATGATTTTTAAATAAATTTTTTGATATTTTTTCAAAGTCAATGTGAAAAATATTTGAGAAATAAAACCTAAAATTATTCCACAAAATAAAAATAAGAGGAAACAATTTACTTGATTTAATGAACTAAAAATCATTTAAAAATTTTCCTAAAAAATGGTTCTTTGTCTTTTTCTTGCAAAAATTTTATTGCATTTATATTTCCGTTGATCTCTGCACGGGTGGTTGAATTGTCCAGTTTTACCAATTCTAATTTTTCTCCACTGACAATTAATCCGCCAAAAACTGTGTCAAGTTGAATTAATTCGGGTTTTAGGCTGATTATTTTATTTGTGCCAGACACAGAAAGATTTTGTTTGTTGCTAAGGATAATTAATTGTTCTTTTTTTTCTTTTTCTATATTTTCCATATTATTCCTTTAGTTATTTATATTTGGTTATTTTTTATTTATGATTATTTTCATTTTTATTTGACAAAAATAATTAATATTATTTATAATATTTTATATTAATTTATAAAAATAATTTGAGCATTTTA
>DVMB01000070.1 GCA_018715225.1 Candidatus Onthoplasma faecigallinarum
AAATAATGGCTAGCTGATTTTGACAGCACCATTAAAAAAGATAATGGCTAGCTGATTTTGACAGCACCATTAAAAAAGATAATGGCTAGCTGATTTTGACAGCACCATTATCGCATTTATTGCCCCATGAATCTATGAGTTTATTGTCCTTGAATACGCAAACTATTTCACAATGATTTGCACATTTTGGGCAATCAAAGCCAGTTGTTTTGAATTCTATATCAGCGACATCAAAAGAGAAATCTTTTTCTATTCCTGAATTTTTGGCAAGGACAGCTACTCCAAAAGCACCCATTAGATGTCCATTTTTATCAACTAAGACTTCATGTCCTACAGCGTCCTCAAAAGCTTTTTTGACTCCTACATTTTTACTCACGCCTCCTTGGAAAACGATTGGCGGATTGAATTTTTTACCTTTACCTATGTTGTTTAAATAATTTGTTACAACCGCTTTGCATAAACCCGCAATTATATCTTCTTTGCTATGGCCTATTTGTGCTTTGTGAACCAAATCGCTTTCTGCGAAGACGGTACATCTCGCCGCTATGTTGGTAGGGTGTTTTGATTTAAGGGCGATTTCTCCAAATTCTTCTACAGAGACACCCAGTCTGTGTGCCTGAGAGGATAGGAAAGAGCCTGTACCAGCGGCACAGAGTGTGTTCATCGCATAGTCAACTACGTAACCATTCTCAATGATAATTATTTTTGAGTCTTGACCACCTATTTCAAAAATGGTGTTCACATCTGGGTGCAAGGTCGTTGTACCAACAGCGTGAGCAGTAATTTCATTTTTTACAACACTGGCGTTGGTCATGACTCCTATCAGTTTTCTGGCACTACCAGTTGTGCCAACTGAGACTATTTTTATATCTTTATCTTTTAACTGATTTTCTAAAACTTTTAATAACCTTTTGACGGCACCCATAGGGTCGCCCTCTGTCCAAAGATATTCACTTGCAACAATTTCTAAATTTTCATCAATTACAACTCCTTTGGTTGAAATTGAGCCAATATCTATTCCTAAATAACCTTTCATAATTCACCTACTTTTTCTTCGCTTTTAGCATGTCATAAAATGCTTCTAATCTTGTCTTTACGCCCGTTTCGCTCGTTTGAGAATCAAAACTAAAATACAGAATAGGGACTTTGTAATCCCTGCTGATGTTCTGCAAAATCGTTTGGGCGTTGATCTCTGGTGTGCATCCAAAGCATTTGACATGAATGATTCCATCTAGACCATTTTTTGCATATTTTAATGCTTCCGCTACTGTATAATTGGCAGTTGCACCAATGTTAAATTTGGCATATTTTTTTGAGATTTTTCGTACTTTCTTGTATTTGCTGTTTATAATTGTGTTGGTCAAGTTCATCTCTCTATGTACTTCTATTCCCATGTTTTCTAGTTCTTTTTCTATAAAATAATTGCTAAATGGCTCTTGTACTGTATAATAATCGCCGACAAACCCGACTCTAATCGGTCTTTTTGGCTTGTCTATTTGTACTAAATACAATTTTTTCATATATTCTTTTTTTAATTTTTTGTATTCTTTATGGCTATGTGTTTGGTCTAACTTTTGCTTAAATTCATTAAAGATGTTTTCCATTTCATTTTTGTTGACTTCAAAACCTACGTTTTTCCTTATATAGTCCTCCATTTTATCAATGGTCTTGATGATGCCAATAGTAGTTGGTAGGGCTGAAGCAACTTTTAATATAGATACATCAGGGTTCACTATTTTTAGATGTTTTATTATAGATTTTGGAGATCTAAAATTGATTTCCGCCATATTGAAAAAGGTAAAATCATATCCCATATCTTTTAGTATCTTTTCTTCCAGTTCGCCGTAATAATTTAATCTACAACTGCCATATATTTGCATCAAGCAGTTTGCACCATTATTCAGTGCTTCGATATGGCAACCTAGACAATATTTAAATGGAGTACAGACATAATCTGGACTATTTTTACTGCCTAAGTCAATCGTGTTTTTTGTGATAGGAGGTGGGGTAAGATATTTTACGCCAAACCCGTTTTCAAAAAAATATCTAAAAGCACAAGAATAACTTCCCCATTGCGGAAAGCATGCTAAAATTTCGTTATTCATTTTTTCCGTTCCTTTTAAAATTTAGTATGTCGACAAAACTTTCTAGTCGAGTTTCAATACCAGCGGTGGCATCTTGAGCATCTATAGTTAGACTCAATATTGGTATGTTCTTATATTGACGAATTATCATCTCGTTGCACATGCTGTCTGGACCGCATGGATAGGTAGTGACAAGAATCACGCCGTCAACCAGATCTTTATATAACTCCAACGCGCCTACTAAATGTCGATTGTATGCCCAAGGTAAAGTTTTGGTAACTTGGAAAGATGTTTTGATACACTTTTTCGCATCAAGATATTCGGCGATGATTGGCTCGACATCCAGTTTTTTCAACATATTTAGAATTGGTTCGCCCACATATTTATCTCCTACGTTGTATGCATGGGCAAGGATCAAAACTTTTATCTTTTTTGTGCTTTTTATAATATTTTCTTGAGTCTCACTACGAAACATCTCGTAATAAAACTGTGTTTGTTTTGCGATTCTGTAGGCATATTTACCTAGCGATCTTTTGATTTTTAAATATTTACATAGCTTATAAAATGCCTTAAATTCTCTTGGTTTTTTGTGCCCATAGTCATTATAAAATAACACTTTTAGATTGTAATTTCTAAATGTATTTTTGACTAAGTCGTATTGTGCACGAAAGTTTAGGCAAGTCTCACTATTCAAGGCGTATTCAATTCTAGGGATAAAGATGTAATCACATTTATCTTTTAGATAATCAATATGCCCTAAAAATATCTTGATAGGGAGGCAGGTTTCATCGATTGCATATTTTGAGCCGTTGTCGATAATCTCTTTGTTCGTCTCTGGACTGATTATATAATCAATTCCTAATTCATCAAAAAATTTTGTCCAAAGTTTTTCGTTCTTGTAATAGAGCAGAGCTCTTGGTATTCCTATTTTCATATTTCACCTATTCTTTACTAAAGTAAGCGACCCCTATTGCGTTAGGTCCAATATGTGTGCCTATTGTACTGCCAATTTGATATTTTGGTATGTCTTGAGTGTGATCTTTCCATATAGAATCATTGTCAGCCACATATTTGTCTAATAATTTTGTGTCCATTCCAGAATATGCCACGCAGTAAGGCATATCAAAATCGATTCCGTTTTCCGCTACCAGTTTGTTTAGTAAATTGCCTGCCTTTTTAGACCCCATTGCTTTGCCAACCAATTTGACTTCACCATTTTTGACAGCAATGACCGGTTTTATTGACATTATCTCTCCAGCGAATGCCACAAATGCTGAAATTCGTCCACCTTTTCGTAGGTATTTTAAGGTGTCGAGCATGGCTAAAAGATGTAGGCGGTATTTTACCTCGTTTAATTCATCGGCGATTTCTTTGGCAGATTTATTTTTCTTTAAAAGTGAATAAGCATAATTAAACAAAATTCTTTCGCCTAGACTGGCGTTTAAACTATCTACTACAAAGATTTTGTCCTTATATTCATTGCTTGCTTTGACTGCACTAGAATATGTACCTGATAGTTTTGACGAAATTGTGATGACTACAGCTTCGTCTCCATTTTCTACAACTTCTTTAAATTTTTCTTTAAATGTTTCTGGGTTTATTTGACTCGTCTTAGGTAGAGTGACATTCTCTATTAATTTTTCAAAAAATTGGTTCTTTGTAATATTAAAGCCGTCCAAATATTCGTCATCATCAAACCTGATACTCATCGGTATTAAAATTATCCCCAAATCTTTGGCTTCTTCTTCCACTATGTCGCTAGCAGAATCTATGATAATTTTTGTTGCCATTTTATTTCTCCTTATTTTTTATAATAGTTTGCAGTCTTACATTTATATTTTCTAGACTGGAATACAAGATATCTCTATTTTTATTTGATAAATCTTGATTGGCTTCGAGAATAATTTCGTTTATTTTGCTTTCAATAAATTTAGCGATTTTTTCGCCTTTTTTAGTTAAGATTATTGGAAGTTTGTATTTGTTATTGTCTTGACTACTACGTTCAACATACTGATTGGCTGTCAAATATTCTACTTTTCGTGAAATTGCAGCCTTGTTTTCGTCGCAAATGTCGCCCAATTCGCTTAAAGTCAAAGAGCCCATTTTATATAGATAATATAGGCATGAAACATGTCCGCTTTTCAATCCCA
>DVMB01000071.1 GCA_018715225.1 Candidatus Onthoplasma faecigallinarum
TGGCATCATGGGCGGAATAGAGAGCGGAACATATCCTGACACAAAAAATGTATTGTTAGAAAGTGCCAATTTCTATTACGCCAACATTCGACGCAGTTCGCACGCTCTCGGGCTAAGCAGTGATAGTAGCATACGTTACGCAAAAGGAGTGAATGTTGAAAATACCGATATTGGTTTGAAACGTGCTTTGAATATAATCACAAAATTAAAAGCGGGAAATATCTCAAACGTCATTGTCGATAAAAACAATGGTCTACCTAAACCTCGCACAATCAAAAGCAATATTGTGAGGATCAACGAACGTCTTGGTCTAAATATAGAGACTGATGTCATGGTAGATATATTGAATCGTTTGGATATAAAGACACATGTAGAGGGCGACAGCCTTGTGTCCACCCCACCAGCAAACAGGACTGACCTAGAGAGAGATTGCGATATATGCGAAGAAATAGGGCGAATCTACGGGCTAGATAAAATTTCTCAAGACGCTTCAACTTCCAGCGACTTTTCTACCGTGGGCGAATTGACTGTTGAGCAGAAGAATATAAATAAGTTAAAAACTATGTCCGCCTATACTGGATACAATGAAATAATGACATGGCAATTTGGTTCGCCAAAAACTATAACAAATGCAGGATTAGATCCAGACAAACATATAAAGATACTGAATCCTATCGGTCAAGATTATAGCGTGGTTCGTACTAGCCTAATTCCAGCCATGCTCAACACCATATCGTTTAACCTAAAACAAGGGAACAAAGATTTAAAACTATTTGAACTAGCACGAGTATTCATTGCTAAACAATTACCTTTGACCGAACTACCTGATGAGCATAGTAATCTCTGCCTTAGTCTAACTGGAGATTATGATTTCTACAAATTGAAAAACGATTTGAACAAAATCATGTCAAGTATTGGTGTTCATCTAGATTATAGACAAGCGAAAATTCCACAAATGCACCCAGGAATCTGTGCAGAAATATTGTTATACAATAGACCTGTAGGATATATTGGAGAAGTTCATCCAAATATTTTGAGCAACTTTGAGATATCTCAAAAAGTGTACATTGCGGAAATCAATCTGTCTAACGCAATAATTAGACTTAACGATAGACACACCGGCAACGCTCCAGAAAAATTACCTTATATCACTCGAGACCTTGCCTTTGTGCTAGACAAAGATGTCCCAGCAAACAAAATCATAGAAGTTGCGTTAAAAGCAAACAGATCGAGTGTTGTCGCTTGTAAAATATTTGATGTCTACACATCAAAAAGCATTGGCGGAAACAAAAAGAGTGTGGCAATCACACTCTCAATAAAACAGGGTGAAAAACCTCTAAATGAAGCAGAGATCGCACCTATAGTTGATTCAGTTTTGCAGGCTGAAATCAAAAACTTTGATGCAAAACTTAGATAGACCAAATTAATTCTCACTTTTTACCTTGATGTCAATATTAAATTTGATGCCATCAAGGTAATTTTTTTCGCCCACTGTACTCAAATACTCTTCAAATTGCTTATTTTTTAGATTATAAAAATGTTTATAAATACTTAACAAATCTACATCATTTGAAACACAAAACGAGATTGCGTCCAACATGTCGAGTTGCACCTTTTCTTTTATCTTTTCCACAACTGCATCAGTCAAAAAGTCTTGTTCCCTACCTAACAGATTTTTATTAATCTCGTCTTCTATGATCTCATCTATAAATACAGTTAATCCCACTTCTGCATTGTAAACTGGCACACCGTTTTCAAATTTCGGTTTTATTTTAGTATCCTTTTTCAATATATTTAAAACAATCTTGGCGTCATTATAAATATGGTCAGTTACATTTTCTATGACGATGCTACCTTTCTGTGCATCGTTTATAAATAGATTTATTTTCTTGACCATATCTGGAGTAATGTCCATGTATTTTTTACCCTCTTTAAATACAGAAATTGTCCCATCGTTCACAAGAAATTTTTTATTTTCCTCTCCATCTCCTGTTGTAGTCATGTTTGAATTTGAACCTGAATCAGTGTTCGCCACCTCTATTGAATTATAGTCCTCTTCTGTCTCCATTTTGATTTTGGGCATGATGCCTAGCGGAACTTTGTTGTAATAACCTATATAAAAGGTCTCTATATTGCTATCTTGAGAAAGAATATATCGCTTGTCAAAATTTATGATTTCATCTAAATTTAGGGACTTTTCTAAACTTAAGTTAGATATCGCTTGGGCAAACTCGACAATCTCTCCTGTAAAATTTATAAGAATTGCGTTTCGTCCAACCTTTTTTGCCCTCGTCATATAATCGAGTGCTTGCATCACTCCCTCTTCACAAAGTTCGTCGCCCAGTGCCATGATTCCACATTGAGCAAAACCCATCTCTTTTCCTATCGCTAAAGATACGCTATCCACTGCCGAGCCCAGCGTATCCCCCTCGCCTGAAAACACCTGATAGTTGGCTTTTTTGTCTTGAGAAGGAGTTAGAACAGTTACTGCCACTTTGATTTTATCCTCCACTTTGTCCACACACAACATTGTAACGATCGCATCAGTCTGGCTCATCGCCGGCTCGTTGACGGTAGGAAGGGTAAAAATCAAAACTATGATAGACAACCACAACACCAATTTTCTAGGACTGAATAATGTTTTTAATTTTTTCATCTGTCTTCTCTCCTTGTTTAATATTCTTCCTTCTATTCTTTACCGCATAACCAATCAACAACAAGAAAGGTACAATATATTGTGAAACTAACGTGATGATTGAAGCAAAATGGGTAAAGAAAACTTTTTCTAGTCCTATTGTATTTTCTCCAATCAAACTCCAAAGGAACAAATAAATCAACACTATCAATATCGATAAGGTATTTCCTTTTATATTAAATAACATTTTTAGACCTTGGACAATACAATAACAATACAACGCCAACTGAACTGCCTGTGCCACTATCCACAATGACACCACCAGCCAAGACAGTTCATTGATGCTAGATTGCCCACTCGTAAATTGGCTTATATCGCTGATGCAATAATTATGTGTAGGGCTGGTTACCTCAAAAAGTCCATAAAAAACAAAATACAAAAATTGCACCAAAAGGATAGCAAAAATTATATATTTGACCATTTGACTTTTCTTTTCCTTAGAAAAATCAACCTTCCCAAACAGCATCAACAAAAAGGTAGCCGAACCGAACCAACTCAAATGCACATAAGCACTTTCAAATAACGGTAAAACTCCATCATGGAACATAGGTAAATACGACAGAATGTCGACCCCTGCAATCGCCTTAAGCCCAATATAGATGACCCCCACAACTATTGCCCAGCATATCATT
Source organism: Candidatus Onthoplasma faecigallinarum (assembly GCA_018715225.1). Taxonomy (GTDB): domain Bacteria; phylum Bacillota; class Clostridia; order Christensenellales; family UBA1242; genus Onthoplasma; species Onthoplasma faecigallinarum. The sequence goes on from DVMB01000071.1 coordinate 3,328, forward strand.
TCGCTGACACGAGCGATGTTCCTTATCCCTTTGTATACCATGAATCCTACCAATATAATCAATGGCAGGACAAAAACTACCCAGTTGAATTCTGTATACAGATTTTCCACGACAAAAAATTCTAGACCCTTTGAGATGTTTGCCGATACGAGTGCATATTTGATAATCAGTACGATCAATATGATTTTGCTCAAAACTGGACCTAGACATTCACGCATAAATTCGTATAGATTTTTTTGCCCACTTTTTTTCATGAGGTCAAGTATCAAAAAGACATATAGTCCATCTACTATCATCAAGACCAAAGCCACTAAATAACTCATGTTCCCGCTAATAACATACATCAAACTTGGCAGAGCCAAAAATTTTAAAGCAATGAAGCTCATGAAAACCATAATGGAGAGTTGTCTATAATTAATCTTCATCTTCGCCTCTCCTGATTGAATGTTTTCGATTGTTGGCTATTGATTTTGGCCTAAGTTTCATCTCCTTTATCGTCTTTCGCATAAAGGTATCCTTTTGGTCCTCTGGAATATATGGTGCGGTCGGTGCTAGATACGCACTTTTGTAACTGTCAAAACTGGACAAGTACGATACAACAAACACGCAGAACAAAAGCACTCCATATAGCCCTAAACATGCCCCAATTATGACCGCACACAATCTCAAAATGCTGAATTGAGCAGCCTGACCTGGAATGATATAGAACGCTATGCCCGACAGCGCCACGATCATAACGGCGGGAGGGCTGACTAGCCCCGCATTGACTGCTGTCTCGCCTAGGATCAATGCCCCCACAATAGACATAGCCATGCCAAAATATTGTGGCATACGTAAATTCGCTTCATACAATATTTCAAACAGCAAGATTACAAACAAGATTTCCACAAACGGAGAAAATGGTATGCCTTGCGTCGTATTCATGATTGTAATCAAAAATTCTGTTGGCAAGATCTTGTAATGATATTTTTCTAGAGCGATATATAACCCCGGTAATAGTACCGCTAGAATGACGCCCACAAATCGCAGCACTCTAACAAATGCCACTCTAATAGGTTGGCTATAATAATCATCGCTATTTTGCAGTTCTTCCAGCAACGTAAATGGCAGGGTCAGTACAATAGGACTCCCGTCCACCATGATACCTACTCGTCCTTCCAGCATTTTGCCCACCAAAATATCTGGTTTTTCCACATCGCCAATCTGTTTGAACAAAGAATGAGTGTTTCTCTGTAGATACGAAACTAAATAATGGCTATCTATTATGCCATCTATTTTTATTTTCTCTAGTCTCTTGGTAATGTCTTTTACCACACTTTTATCAGCAAGAGAATCAAAATAGACTATAGCGATTTGTGTCTTCGTGAGTTTGCCTATCTCCATCATTTTGACAACGAAATCTGCTGACTTTACCCTCCTACGTATTAGTGCCAAATTGTATTTTATGCTTTCGTTGAAACCTTCTCGAGGTCCTTTTATTACCACACTTGTAGGAGGTTCTTCCACCGAACGTACTGTAATTTTTTCTAGATCGCACCCCAGTATTAAATCTGCTCCGTCTACTAACAACAAAGTGTTGCCTGCAAGCATCTTGTCTATGGCGGTTTGCAGATCAGCACACTCAGTTACTTCTTGGTTTGCCAACACTTTTTCTTTCAATGTAGTAAGGGCATCTTGCCCTTTTTCAAACGGATAACTGAGCATTGGAGATAGTATCGTGTTGTTCAGCAACAGATTGTCTGTGATTGGAGCAAAATAACAAATTGATACCTGCGTGCCAAAAAACTGCATGGTTCGTGTCTTTAAATCACTACTTTCATGCAGTTTTGTCTTTATCTCATTTAGTGTTTTTACTGCATCGACTTTCATTAAGTGTAGTTTAACTAATCGTCGAAAATTTATACTAACTAAATTCTAATGTGAATATATATGTGGTCATTTCATTCACTGTATCGTACAGGTTGATGACGTCGACATTCACATTCTCATAAATTGAATTGCTGTAGTAAGAATTTATGTCGGCAACAATCGTTTCAATCGTAGAGTTAGAAGGTAGAGAGGTATTCCCCATCATAGCACTTCTGCTGACCCTAAATTCGAAACTGCTCCTATTTGATTCGTTCACCAACAATTGATTGTATTTAGCATACAGAACTGCGTTCATGACGTATGCTTGTAATTGACTATAGCCTTGGGTTCGGTCGTATATTTGATATGTAACCTGACCATTTTCAATATATTCTTTCATATAAGTGAAGTCATCTATATCGCTTCCTGCTCCGCTGATAGTAGCGTTGATTTCATCTACTGTCATGCCAAAGGTTGCGTTTGCATAATAATCATATGTCGTGTTGCTGACTGGAAGATTGACCAAATTGCTCTCTAATAAATTTAGATGTTCGCTTAAGAAACTGTCTGTAACTAAGAAATACAAGTGCGAGGACATACCATAGCAATCTCTAAAATTATAAGGAACATAATAGTTGTCCGAATAAGTCAAATCTAATGAATACCATATTCGTGCATTGTTGTTGTCGGTAACGTCTAGATAGACTTTGTTCCAACTGTGATCTATGCTGACATTATCGCCATTCAAGACGTAGGTATATGTCCCGTTGACTTTCCTCGTCTCTATTCCCTCTATTGCACATAGTAGAGTGAAGGCTTTTGAATATGCTTCTGCTGTCGCATTCCTGTTGCCGAGATAAAATTCGCCGTCATGTCCGCCCACTGCACTATTGTTCAAATCATAGAAAATACCTTCTATATAAAATTCTTTCCTTAATCCATAATCAGCGACCGTTCCTTCCACTATTGATCCACCAGAAGTGGTCCTGTTCGCATAGTAGTTCAAATTGTATGCATATTCCAACCAATCGAATATCGCAGTAACTTTTTCTAAATCTGTCATATTGTTGTTGATAATCGCAACCAAGACAGATTTTGCGTTGGCATACACCTGCTCTGCCACTGCACTATCCCCAACAAATCTTGGTTTTCTGCCGTATTGTACCGCCATCAATAATTGTTCGGTAGTGGTTACGTCCATCTCAGGTAGAGAATCTATCGCAAAACTTGTAGTCGTGTTTCTCCTAGAGTAGATGTCCAAATACTGATAGTCATTGCCGTAATCGGTAGCCAGTTGAATATATGTGTTTGGAGTATCCACCTTTGGCTCATCTAATAGATTTTCATAATATATTTTGAACATTTGACTATTTGTATCGTGTGATACATTGATCTCGCTCAATACATTTAATTCTGGATATAGTTCAAGAAGTTTTTCACATAGATAACTAAAAATCGTACTTTCACTGGATGATTCAAGATGACCCAACCAAACATCATCGCCCGCAAAATTATATAATACTGAATCGGTCGCTTCTTGAGCCAAACGCTCTAACGCCTCTACCACACTCTCTCCTTCATTTAGACGCAGATACATGCTGAGCATGTGTTCATCATCTACTCCAAATAGATAATGATACCACAACAAGTTCATTAAGTCGTTCACATCGTCAATGGCAAAATCATAATAACTTCCATACATATACACCGAATATCTCTCAAAATCATGTTGAATGGTGTATGTGTAGTAGATAGACCAGTCATCACTGAATGGACTAGAGGTATATTCCATAGCGTTGTTCCCGGTAGAATTTACCATTGATTTTATGGATACTAAATAGTTTCCTTCTACCGTAATACTATCGTTGATGTTGTACATATCCGTGTCATACGCATGATATTCATCTATTTCGCCATTAGGATCAGTAACTCTAATGATATAATAATCAGCATGGTCGTCCCCCGTCCATGTAACCAAGAATTCGTCTGCAGAATTATTGGCATATCGTATATCTGTCGGGGTGTTTAATGTCGTCAATTTATTTAGTACTGCATATGTGCTTGATTCGTCCGAATCTCCATAATAACTATTTTTAGGAGCCAGAGCCGTAACATAAATATAATATTCTCCCGCCTGACGAACATATTCTGTAATATCGGTCGATTGTATAACCTCGAACGGATTTTGTAGCCCTAAATCGTATAGATAATCTGTATAAGTGCCATCATTGATCTTGACAATTCGCACTCTGTATGAAGCCGCATTGTCCTGCATGTCAAAAGACAACGTATAGATACCATCATTCTCTGCAACTCGTATGTTGGTCACCTGATTCAACTGCATTGTTAGGACAAATTCGTATGTGGCGTAACTGCTTGGCTTGACGCTTTCGCTATCGCTTGGCAAGGCTCTAACCATAATCGTATAACTATTGGCAGATGATACGTAATTCGTGATGTCTACTTCATATAAATTTAAGCCAAAAGTAGCAGGGACATTGATTGTATTGAAGTTTACCATCACTTCGTATCTTGAGGCAAATTCTACCCCATAAAAACATAGATAATAATATGTCCTTCCATTTATTACCCTTCGAACGACTGGAGCGGGCTCATTGCTATCATTTCTCAAAAATTCTGGAGTCGACAACACTCTTTGATGAGAGACTACCAACGAGCCTAGACTCGTCAACGCACTATTTGTGTACCCGCTATAAGGTGCTGCCACCGCCTGAATCTGCACATAATAATCTCTATATTCGCCCTCTTTTATGATGTACTGAGATAAGTCAATCACAGTGGAGGTAAACAATCTATTGATCCTCACCGCTTCGGTATTGTCTCTCCCCATCAAGTATACATAATAGCCAATCGCATTATTAACTCCAGTAAAGGTCAACACATATGGTTCGCTATCTTGGAACCCTTGTCCGCTACCGATTATTGGAGTAGCCAACTGTATGGTATAACTCAATTCTGCTCTCACAGTCTTGATTGCAAAGTCAGCAGATATTATATGTATAGTGATATGTTCTATTACGCCATCGTATGCCAACAAATCTATATAGTTAGTTTGTAGCATGACGATATTGTTGTCCAATTCCACAATATATGTAGCACCTGGCACTTCCGTCCATTGAACACCATTATTTGATAGAGAAATCTCTATATCTTCATCTATCGTTGAAGAAGTTTTATTCACAAAATTACTAAAAGGACTTGATATATATGCCCCTTGTCCTACCGCTTGAACAAACACTACATTATAATCGTCTGGAAGAGTAAAAGTGCTGATATTTTTGTCCAAGGTGTATTTATCAACAAGACTATTATTTTCTGTAAATATGTAGAGATTAAATCCACTTGTATTGCTGAGATTTTCTCCCACCCAACTCGCAATATATCTTTGACTCAATTCATCAAAATTTACTTCCAAAACAGGAGCCTCTAGTCTAGTTGTGTTTGAATAATATGTAGCAGTTGTAAAATTCGAATCTATATAATATTTTTCTTGTTCATTAGTCGTAACATAATTTGCCTGTACTCTAAACTCATACTGCTTTAGTTGCGTCAAGTCAAGAGTCGCTCCATTGATCACAACATCTCTAAAGAATACATTAAGATTGATGTCCACCATATTGTCCGTCATGCTAAGAGATGGCTCGACAGAGTTTAATTCAATGGTCTTGACATACTCGCCTGAGCGAATGGTAATGGCATTGGCGTTTGGATCTAGCACAGTTATAAGGTGCAATAACTCCTCTCCTCCCACGCTCGTCACGCTATAAATTGATGGCGATGTAGGGGTATCTAGTGGTACTTCATTGAAATATACTGTCTTGCTGGTATATCCGCTGTCTGTATAACGGCTGTCATAACTCACTGCATTGACATAAAATTTATAATATCCCGCCCCTGTCAACAATGAAGAAAAATCAAATCTATTTGTACTAAACTGATATGATGATATTTCTGTAGAATTCGCTACACTTTCAGCATCGTCTAGGGCAAGGTCGTCATACGGAGTAACCACTTTTACTAGATAAAAACTAGCATTTTCTACCGCCTCCCAAGTGAGAACTGTACCATTTATCTGCACATTGTTAGGTTTAGACATCTGTATGGTATGAGTATACGAAATTGTATTTGTATAATCACTTGACCTTTTGCTCTCTCCTCTAGCCTGTACTCGTATACTATAACTTTCTCCCAAAACAAAAATCTTTGACGCATCGTATTGCAGGTAATTTATACCATTGTATGTATATAGATCAACGAAATTGCTCTCTAGCGGAAAGACATTTAATTCCACATCGTTAATCGCTATTGTATAATAATCTTCGCTCTCATCCTCATTTGAACTGCGTTCAAAAGTGATGAGTCCGCCCGTCTCTACAGTCAAATTGTTTGGAGTCTCAAGAGTCTGCCTGTTGAAATTGGAACACCCCGTAATCAAAAAAGGCAACACCAAACATATAGATAAAACTAAAATTTTAAATTTTTTCATATTACCCCTAATAATCTATTTAGATTATTATACCCAAATAATCGTCATAAATCAAATAATTTAGACAAAATATATTTTTTATATTATTTTTAAGAATATCATATTCAGTGAATTTACACATAAATTATTTTTAGAGGTAAATATGTATTATTGTAATGATTTTCTATCACTTTCGGTGCTATCTTTATATGAAGGCGAATTGTTAGGTGTTGTGGACAAACTATATTTTGACAAAAAAATGAAAAAATTAATAGAATTAGAATTGATCGGCGAAAATGACACCAGGCTAATTTTACCTACAAAAAATATTTATCATGTAGGTAAAAATGCTATTACTGTCAAAAACAATCAAGCCGTGAGTCTAAAGGTTGAAGACTCGATCCTTTCACTATGCCCGATTGATTCTAAAGCCTATACCATAACAGGGGAATATCTAGGTAAAATAAAAGAGATTAGTCTAAATGAAAAATATTTGACTGACAAATTTTCTTTGGACAACAATTCCACTTTGGACATAAAAAATCTAGCATCATGCGGGAAAAATACAATCATATTTTATGACACATCTACAAAAATCAATGTCCACAAATTCACTCCACAAAAAACACCAAAAATATTTAAAACAGAGCCCGAGCAAACTGCTAACATCCTGCCAGTAGTAGAGGACGAGCCATCTCAAGCCGTTCAAATAGAATCAAAACCAAAAACAAACTCACAAAATGCGGAATTTTTGATCGGTAGGATTTGCACCAAAGACATATTCAATTTCAACAACGAACTATTGATAAAAGCCCACGGCGTAGTAAACAAAAAGAATTTAAAAGAGATCAACAAATTCGGTAAACTACGTGAATTGATGCTTTACTGCAAATAGTTTAAATGGACAAAAATCTAACACTATCCCTGATGTATTGAAAGACCTTGATATGCTGTTCTTCATCTTCTATTATTCTTGAAAACAGATTTTTAAGGCTTTCATTTTTTACTCTCTTTATTGCCTCTCTATAACTATTGATAGCCATATTTTCCGCTCTTATATTGTTGTCTAACATCTCTTTTAATTTTGTGGTATAGTTAATGCAATTTGTATTGAAATAATTTCCTTGGCTATCCTCATATTTTGGCACTCCGCCGAAGTCTGTTACAGCATGCATCAACAGATCTAGATGTATCATCTCAACTATACCTATCTCTTCAATAATTCCGCCTATCTCCTCCATAGTCTTATCCGCCACTACGGATTGATATATGTATTGCAAGACTGCTCCCAATTCACCTGGCCTTGAAATTAAATTTTTCAAAATAGATACCGTCATCGTATCATCACACGCCCCGACAATCTCTGGATATGGTTTATCAATTTTTACTTTCATATCTTTTAAATTCATTTTTCCTCCTCGCTATATTAATTATTCAAAATTAATTTATTTTGTTAAACCCAAAAAATAAATATAATATTTGAAATATAAAAAAATGATCATAAAATATCAAAAAAAATTAAAAAAATATTAAAAAATCGTTCTAAAATTAAAATATTTTAAAAAAATTTATCATTTTATTATATAATTATTGATAAAAATAAAATTTATATAAAAATAAATATATTAAATTACATCTAAAATCATTGTTAAATTGACTAAGATATGGTACAATCATATCAGGTGATATATGAAAAACAAAAAGAAAAACAAACGTACATTGACTCAAAATATAACCAGATTCAACCCAAAGCCAAATACTGGCTTGACTCAAAAACAGATACAGCAACGAAGTGAGGAAAATCTGGTCAATATTTCCAACATAAAGACGACAAAAAGTTCGTGGAGTATATTTGCAAAAAATATATTTACATTTTTCAATATGACTTGTCTAGTGGTAGCTATAGCACTCATCAGCGTAGGTGCGTACACGGATATGATGTTCATGGTCATAGTTATACTTAATACCACAATAGGTATCATCCAAGAGATCCGTGCAAAAAAGACTATGGACAAACTGTCTCTAACCAACTCCAATTTTACCAAAGTGATACGTGATGGAGAAGAAGAGGAAATCTACAAGACAGAGGTCGTGCTAGACGATGTCCTATGCCTCAATCCTGGTATGCAAATCGCCTGCGACAGCATTGTCCTCGAAGGTCAGGTGGAAGTAAACGAAAGTTTGCTCACAGGAGAAAGTCAACCTGTGAAAAAATCAAAAGGAGACAGCCTGCTAGGTGGGAGTTTTATCTCCAGTGGCACATGCAAGGCAAAAGTAAACAAAGTTGGAAATGACAACTACATCGTCCAGTTGAGTGAAAAAGCCAAAGCTTTTAAACAGGCAAAAAGTGAATTGCTCACTTCCCTCAGGGCTTTGATAAAAATAATTACCATATTCATGGTGCCTATCGCAATAATGATGTTATACAACAACTATACCTACTATTCAGCCAATCCAGCGGCAGAATATTCTCTAATATATATGGTAATCACAAAGACCAGCGGATGTATAATCGCCATGATTCCAGCGGGAATGTTCCTATTGACGTCTGTTGCCTTGGCAGTCAGCGTCATGCGTCTAGCCAAAAAGCGAACCCTTGTCCAAGACCTGTATTGTATTGAAATGCTCGCAAGGACCAATGTCCTCTGTCTAGACAAAACGGGTACATTGACTAATGGTTCAATGAGTGTAAAAAATGTAGTCATGCTCAGCAAAAAGACAGAAAAAGATGTGGACAAAATTGTCTCATCCATGGTGGCATCATTCCATGACGCTAATCACACAGCGTTGGCACTAAAGTCCTATTTTGGAAAACCCGTTTACTCTGCCGAAAAATCTGTACCTTTCTCTAGCGAGAGAAAATTCATGGGCTGTAAATTCAAGTCTATAGGAGCGTATAAATTAGGTGCCTATGAATATGTCTTGGATAATCCAAGCGAAGAGATAAAAAAGCAAGCAGAAGAATTCGCCCTGAGTGGTTACAGGGTATTGCTACTAACCGAATGTGATAACAACTTTACCAACAACAATTCAAAGCCTGTGGCTATGATTTTACTTCAGGACAACATTCGAAAAGACGCACCAAAAACTATAGAATGGTTCAAACAAAATGATGTGGACATCAAAATAATATCTGGCGATAATCCTATAACGGTCAGCGAAGTGGCTCGCCGTGTAGGAGTTGATAATTATGATAAATACATCAGCCTACATGGACTTTCTAACACAGAGGTTATGGAGGCTGCCACAAAATACTCTATTTTCGGTAGAGTCAGTCCAGAACAAAAGGCAATATTGGTAAAAGCCTTAAAATCTCAGGGAAAAACTGTTGCCATGACGGGAGATGGCGTGAACGATATATTGGCACTGAAAGAGGCTGATTGTTCGGTAGCCATTGCAGCAGGAAGCGATGCTGCTCGTAGCGTGAGTCAACTGGTCTTGCTCGACAGCAACTTTAGTTCTATGCCAAGCGTGGTAGCAGAAGGTAGACGTGTGGTCAACAATATTCAAAAGTCCTCCTCTCTATTTTTGATGAAAACCATATTTGCAATATGTATTTCAATCTTTGTGCTGTGTATGAACAAGACTTATCCATTTTCACCAATACAATTCATATTGCTAGAAATATTTGTCATAGGACTGCCTTCTTTCTTCCTTGCACTGCAACCAAACACAAATCCTATCAAAGGCAAATTTATGTCTAACCTAGCGAAAAATGCGCTCCCCGCTGGTTTGTGCCTCGTGGGAGTAACGATCACTATGTACATCTATCAAATGTTCACTGGTATTTCTACCGAACTACTAGTTACAATGTCCTCTATCGCTATCGTTGCTGTAGGGTTTATGGCATTGTTTAGAATGTGTAAACCATTCAATTGGTTTAAATCTATTATGTACATTGCCTGCCTTGCAATATGTATAACCTGCGTTATCTTCTTGCATGACTTGTTTAGATATGTTGCTATTCCATATACCGATCTGTTATTCTTAATTATAGTTATAGAATCTGCTTTCCCTGTTTATTTGACTTTCAACTACCTAGCAGATCTATCAAAACACATATCTAAAGACTGATTATGTTGCTGATTTTATGTGAATTTATCTCAAAATTATAAATACCCGCAAGGGTATTTTTTTTGAATAGAAAGACCTTGTTTTCACTGATTGGATAATAGTCATCAAATTCATCAAAAAAGTCCATTATACTATTTTCATTTTCCTGCCTTATATTGTCATCTAAAAGTGAATTACAATACTTGAAATTTTTATTCAACAAGCAATCTAAGAACGTGCACGCCACAAACTCGTCTTTTAGTTTCAACTCTTCTTCATCTAGATATACGAGATATGTGTCAAACTTTTTGTCTTTGATTTGATACACTCTTCCGTGATTCAATACATCATGCTTTCTACACATAAACAATGTCTCATTATCTGCCACATTGATTTCATCATAATAGTCCGCACAACATACCTCAGTCCCATTCAGTATGACAACATACTCTCTCGCTCCAGAAAAATATATAACACAAAGATCCCCCACCAGTTCGTAATGTGAAAACGTGATTTCTTCGACCCGTGTTTGCAATACAATTTCTCCGCCGACCAAGATCATAAGGTCTTCACTCAAGTTCAGTTGAACGTCCTTGTTGCCGTATTTAAAAGTGGTATAAAAGCCATTAGTGCTATAATGTGGCATGAGAAAAAAATAGTCGTCAACACCCTCTCTTATATGTACGATCGATTTAGTGTTACAATCAGGGTTTGCAAAATTTATGATAATAGGAGATTCATTTCTATATCCTAAAAAAACGCAATTTTGATTCACACTATCTATGACCTTATATTTTACATTAGGTAAAATCTCTGTTTTACTTTCCCCAAACATCAAACAATGAAACTTAGATACTAGATAAATCATATTAATATTTATGAAACAAATACAAAAAACTTTCTAAAACTACAAAATCAATTATATACCGCACAATAATTATTCAATTAAAGGTAAAAATAAAATTATGATAAAAAATTTAGTAAAAATAAAATCCATCTCAAAAAAAGCAAAATGGAAAGATACAAAATGTAACATACATGTCATGCCCCCAACAATCACTGATGACGACATCACGGCGCTTTTCAATGGCATACTAAATGTCATGCGAAAGAAAATAGAACTTGAGACTCGTGCCGAAATCATAAATATGAATGTCAACATTGAAAAGATAATGAAACAACTTAACGAGAAAAAAGCAGAGTGTATAAGACTAAAAAATGAAATTTTGTATCTAAAATCAAAATACAACTATATCAAATAGTACTTCTATGTCTATTGCATAATTTTTTACACCTTTATCTATCGCAAAATCAATCATAGAGTTTACAATATGCCGATTTTTTTCCGTAGACAAAAATATAGCGTCAATAGAGTTTTCTATAAGATATTTAGTCAACTCTATGTTGTCCGTATTCATAATTTTGTCCAAATTAAATTTTGACTTGGAGTTATTAAAAACCATTATTGGCATTACCTTTCTACCTTTCGCCCTATCCCTCAGTTTGTCATATATCCGCTTTTCAAAATCGCCAAAACTATCTACATATATTTCATGATAGACGTATGCAATAGAGTCTACGATCTCTACTAACTTTTTTATAACTACATCATCAAAAAACTTTCTCTCAACAATTCCGTATCCTATTATAAAGCATTTTTTCATAAGCAAAATTTTTCTCCTTTGTGCTTTTTCTATTATATACGTATAGATTTCTATACGTATAATTAAATTGATAACGTTTATCATAATAATATGAAAATAAACAAGGCTTTTGCATTAAAATTGTCGAAAATTATGTACGAAAAGGGCATTTCAAAATACAAACTTGAAAAAAAGACAGGTCTGTCACATGCAACTTTTCGAAATATTTTCAATGAAGTAAATAGTGATATAATGTTTTCAACAATTATAAATATTTTGTCGGCGTTGGGCATTGAATTGAAAGATTTTTTTGACGATGAATTGTTTGATTACAAAAATCTAGATTATTAGTTGAAAAACATGAATTTTCGATTTTGTCAAATGATTTTGACTTTTTTTTCGTTTTTTTAAAAAATTATTTGCATAAAAAAAATAAAATTGCTATATTGTTTTAAAAGCGAGTTGAATTATGGAAGAGATGATTTTTTTTGACAATGCAAAAGAAAACGTAACAAATTTTTTTGAAAAAGAATTTGAAAATTTTCCACCACTTTTGATGTCCAACTTTTTGAACAAATTTAATGATATCCTCAATTACAGCGAAGAAGGCAAGAGCATTAAACCAAGAATAATTTTCACTGACAACATTGAAGCGATAATTAGAACCTTTCCAAAATCAAATGCTCTCACCATCTTTGAAGACGCTGAACCGACCATGTTCAACTCAAGGTTGAAATCGATCCTAGCGATTACACGTAATGACTGGTGTCTATTCGTGGATATAAAAGAAAACAAAATAACATACGGCCTAGTCATGTCGTTTAGAAGCATAAAGGACAAAAAATTTCTTCAACAACTGGAAGAAAATACTACCCTAAAAGATAGACCCACAAAGATTCACTGCGTCGTGATTCGACCACTAAATTTCTTCACCATGTACCTACACTCAATTTCGGGCAATGACTTGGTAGTCAATTTCGCTCTCGACAAATCAAAGAACAATATCTTTTCAACGGAAATTAAAGAATTTGTAGATGCAACATTTTCAAAACTTAGGACAACTCAACGCAAACTGCAAGACATGAAAAATATGTATATAAATATTTTCACAAACGTCATGAGCGATGTAAATGGTGCAATATGCGTCATTGTGGACAAAGATTATAAAGACAATGGTCTCTTCGCTGACGGCATTTGGCTGAAAGAGCCAATAAGTTTTAGCAAACTATTCACTCAGTCAAAAAGTTATAGCGAAGAAAAACTGCAAGCCTATGCCGAACTATTCATCAACATGCTAAATTTTGACGGCATTACTATCATAGACAATCAAGGACGTATTCTTGCCTACAATGTGTTCGTAGAGCCAAATTCAAAAAAGGTTGGATACATCGTCGGTGGAGCAAGAAAGAGAGCCGCCTATTTCATCTTGAGTAGCAAGCGTAAAGGTATAGTGGGCGTCTATTTTCAGTCTCATGAGGGGGAAGTATTCTTCCAAGAGATTAAAAAACCTATTAGAAAATCTCAAATCAAAAAACCAGATCCAAAACCTGAGCCAAAAGCAGAGCCAAAACCCGAACCTAAGCCCGAGACTAAAGCCGACATCAACCCTGAGATTAAACTCGACTTGAACCCTGAGATAAAAATTGACACTAAGACTGCTGAGATTGTAGCGGTAGAGGAAAATTAAATACGAGATAAAAAAGAAGCATGAAATCATGCCTCTTTTTTTACTTCTTTTTGAACTTGATGACTGTTCTAAAAATGGTCTTGTCCACGCACTTGCCTTCAATATAGTAATATGATTTATACTTTTTTCGATATATGTCTATCTTGTCCCCTTCATGACTTTCGTTGACAAAATAGATTTCATATTCCTTAATATCCATTGACTTCATCTCATCTACAGAAAAACAATCTAACGCCATAAAATTATATTTCAAATTGTTCGTGTGATTGTTGACATCTATATCAGTCGATCGAATTGTCTTCGTGTAGACATAGTCATCTTTATCAACATCTAACTTCATATTGGTGTAATTAGTCGGTATCTTTTTTGTCTCCACCATCTCTAATTGTGGGAAATTTATTGAATTACCTTTCCTTATTCTTCTCGTTTCGTAATCTAGACAACACCATTCAGCGATAGCTTTGGCTTTTATTGAAGAGCCCACTTTCAATTCGCAGGCCCTGTCAAACCTGATCATACCTGGTTCATAGGTCCAGGTCTTGACCGTTGCTTTGTCCCCACTCTTTAGAGAACCAGTTACCAGCAATTTCATCTTGCTGACTATCCAAAAAGCGTTGCTCGTCTTTATCATATTGTCATGGTCTAGCCCGATGCTATCCGCATGATTGAAAGTCGCAATCTCAAGCATTCGCATAATTTCAGTAATAGGAACTCTCATTTCATAATCTATGCTGGTATCATCGACCACCAATTTTTCTTTGTACATATTTTTCATTATCTTATCCTCATTCTAGTTCTTAATACAATTATGACGGTTACCACTGTGATAACAACTGCCACAACTACAACAATAATTATTATCGCCCACACGTTCAATGGTTCTTTTATTACAGACTTGAAGCTCAGTATTACATTCCCCGAACTACTTTCAAGCCTGATGTAATAATCGCCTGCTCCGTTCTCGCTTTCTGTAATCGTGTATTGCATCTGCTCAACTGCTGAATTCTCATTGATCTCTGTTACAAGTATATCGTTGATATACAGATAACTATCCCCTACCTGGTCATAAATAATGCCTGGGTTAAATGTTATTGTGAAGCCGTCTGTAGTCGTCTCTCCCGTAGGTAGAGAGCATTCTATATTAGGAGTTTCATTGTTCATCGTAAACAAGAAGGTTATCTCTCTTCTAGGATAAATTCCGTCATCTACAACATATGTCATTGTAAATGTCTGTTTACCAGAAGCGATCCCCAATTCAGCACTATTTTCCATCAATTTATCATACGTCAACAACATTCCATTCACACTACTATTCATATTTAGCATATTTAGGAATGTATCCGTAACGTCTCTTCCATATCCGTTGATGACAGAAGAAATTTCATAATTACTTAGGCTCGTAAAATCAATAGACACACGGGCTTCATTTTCATTGACGATTGTGAAGATCAAAACTTTTCTTAAACTCAACCCATTGTAGTTGGCGGTAACCGTAACTCTATATGTGCCGTAATCCGTGAAAGTATAATTATATTGTGATTTGATAGGAGAGTATGATTGACCATTGCGTGTAGCGACTAGATCAATTGAACCCAAATCATAGATAGACGGACTATATACACTTATCTCTACTTCTCCGTTGTAATAAGCGTAATCGATAGGTGCTGTGCCGTTTACTGTTACTGCCACTTCTCTTAAGACAATGATATCTAGATTGGTTTGTGTAGTACCATAGGTTGTTGTAAACACATGTGAATTTCCCGCCAAATCTTTGAATACAAATGAATATTTTCCGTTCCCCTCTATCTCGTACTCTACATTCGCTCCATTGTTCTGTTCGTCAATTGTAGATACCAAGACGTCGTTGTAATACACCTCGAGAACAATGCTATTTTTCCTGATCACATAATTGTTTAGTGCCAGTACTTGTCCAAAGGATAATACATATTCAGTCGTGCTAGCATCACTATAGACGAATGATAGGTTATTATTAGTAGATAGGTTATCTGTATTTAATCTTATATTTTGTACAATGGTTTCCAAATTAGGAACTTGCAATATACCTAAATACAGGCTATATGTCGTAGTCGCTATTCGATAAATTTTGAAGACATAACCCGTCGTGCCAATCTCAGCTTCAAATTGTGTCATGGTAGCCCCTTGGTCCGCCGCCACTATCACAAATAATTCCTCATTGCTGATATACAATGGTATATTTGTGTTGACCGAATTCAAATCAGGAGCTGTAGCCTCTTCTGTCAGTTTTAGACTTCCCGCAACCGAGTTCGCTGTAATATTAAACACTGCCAGATTCGTGTCCGCAAACAATTCCTGGAATCTAAATGTTGAGTTGGAAGATACTGCCACATTGTTGCCCGTCTGTACATAATATAGTTGATTAATCATTGATTGAACTGAGAAGGTATAAACTTTGTTCCCTAGATACAACCCCTCTACCGTGTAAATCTCTATCTCAAACTTGTATGTACCAGTGCTATCTTGGCTCGTATTGATCACATAATTAGTTTGATTATCTAGTTGAGTCGTAACATATTCGCCATCTTGCATCAATTCGTGTATTGAATAATAATACCTAAAGTAATCATTAGTTGGAACTGTCCAGGATAGATTCATTGTACCAGAAGTCGTGCTAGTATAAATGGTATCCTCATAATTTGTATTGATGTCGATGTTCATATTTTGACTTACATTGTTGGTATCTCTCAAAGTTACCGTACCTGTAGTCGAATCCAGAACAATATTATATCCAAATTCATATTCGTTGTTGTATATGAACTGAACTCTCACTTGCAAAATTGCCCCCGCATAATTTGATCCAATGAATGGATATACGACAATATTACCATTTTCTCTGTCTATCTCAATGATGGTTATTCCGTTGTAAGTTACAACATTTTGATCGACTGACACTGTGAGATTTTCTCCATTTATATTGTAAGTTATATTCAATTCATATAAAGATGTGTCGTATGAGATATTGGCTTGATTGAAAGTGTAGTATGTGTTATTTGTCTCATAATAATTTGCAGTCCCATCCTCTCCAAAGGACAAACTATAAAATTCTTCGCCCGAAGTGTTGAACCTATAGGTTGAAACTGTCCCAAACGCATCTGTCATAACAATTTGATATGTACCGCTCAGGTTTGTCAAGATGTGCGATGCAACTGGCTCTAAATTTGAACCATTGACGATGTAATAATTATACTCGTTGTCGCTAGGTATACATCTATAAGTAGTAGACTCATTGTTATGAATTATCTGTATTTGTTCGGCGTAGTAGACTATGTTGTTGTAAGTCTCATTTGCCCCTTGCAAATTTATCACATATTGCCCATCCCTGAATTCTACCAGATTGGCGACATTCAACTCTATTCTGTCATCTGCGTCATAATAATTTAGCGTGCCAGAATATGTATTCGTCCTCGACCTTATTGTAAAGATATAATTACCTCGTCCAGCATTCTTTACCATATCTATGATTTTTTGTGCCAACTCTGTGCCGACAAAATCATCTGTGCCATTTGTATTGATTGCAACTGTCTCTCCCGATGCTAAATTCGTCAATTCAAATCTATAGAATTTATCCACAACAGAATTGAATACATCCACACTTGGCAAAGCCAAATCAAATATAGTCAAACTGTCATTCATTGTGTCTGTAGATAAGTCAAATACTCTGTTGCTTGCTGAAATGACTCCCGAATTTACAGTAGTCAAATTTAACGTCATGGTCAAATTGTCATATTCTTGGTCTGCATAGAGCACGACATATTGTGTCATATTCCCAGCCGAGTCAATTTCCAAAATTTCCACATATCTACCCTGCTCGCTATAGGTCAAAATTCCACCATATGTAGATACAAGAGCTAGCGAACTTGCGGCAGTATAACCTGCAAAATTAGTAATAGGCAAACTTAAATTCACTTCGCTAAGGTCATTTATTGACCTAAAATACACTCTGTCAACATCTGTGTTGTCAAATGGAGTGTTTGCATTCACTACAAAGGCATAGATTTTGCCCGCATTTGAAGTTGTATAATATGCGTCATATCTATTGACGAAATATATCCCCGCATTAGTTTCATAAATATAATTAGAAAACATTTCTGTCTCGTTCTCTAAATTATAGTACTCGACCAACGTATCATTTTCTACTAAATAATCTATATTGTTTTCAGGTGGGATACGATCTATAATTACTCTATACCTTGTCTCGTAATAAGTTACTAAATTGCCATTGGCGTCATAGTAATAATAACAATCTATATATCTATTGCTAACACTGTTCCCGCTAAGTTTGTATCTTATAACTATATCATAATATAAGGTGTCATTGATAGAATCGTAATTGATATTTCCGGAAGAATCACGCAAATAAGTATTCAAATATATCACTCTAGACACGACATTGCCTGAATCGTCTCGTATGTTTTGAACAGCACTGGAGTCCGTATTCAAATCAAACTCGCCACCAGTGTTGGAATACTCGTATCTTATATAATCGGTAGTCCTGCCATTTTGCGTCCTGGTAACTATCAAATAATTGATATCAACCTGTGCTGTGGTACTATCAACATTGTATTCGTTTAAGTTTATCTTGACGAATTCTTCGCTAGTAGTCAACACATATGTACCATCATTATTCGCCTCACTGGCAACGTAATAAGCACTATCCACTCCCAAATCGCTTTCTGGTACCGAATAAACATCTGTTGTTGGGTTGCTTGTCTCGATCCTAAAGCCTATGATCTTGCTATGACTTCCCGTCGTGCCTACCACAAGGTCTTTGATTATGACAACATAATCTCCAGGAAGACACAACCAATCGGTCTCATTGTTCCCACGTATAAAGATCTCTTGTAACGGATTGGACAAATATTGAGTCATATCGATATTGTAATAGTTTCCGTCATAGTTAGATGTGTCGGCACTATCTGTGGTGTCTATACTGAAAAGTTTTATGGTCGTTCCACGACTGCTTCCGCTCAGTTGATTTTGCCTATCCACAAAATACACATCAAATACCAGTCTCCCTGCATAATAATTTGAGCCGTATCTTCCGCCGAAATATTTGCCTACTGGTATACTTAGCGTTGCAGGCAATTTATCTGTCCTCAAGTACAAATCATATCTTTGATTGCTGATATTGTCCTGTATGTAACTGAATGTTGAATTGTCTGTATTGATTTGTGAAAATTCATTGAATTCGGTTTCATTCTCTAAGAGATTGATAGTTATAAAGCCACCATTTATGTCATTGTTTCTATCTATGATATCATTTCTATCCACAATGAAATAATAATTTTGCACCCAACTATCTTCGCCAAAGTCGGTCGATTCGTCGCCAACATATCTACGCTCAATGACATACAATCCAGCACGAGTCATTCCGTCTACGACATTGATTAGAGCAAAACCTTGCGTCCCTGAATTGAACGATCGTGCTCCGTTCGAGAACGCACCATTGGAATACAATGTGATTTCATTGACGAAAGAATAATATTTGAGATTTGTCCTATCTGCGTTCCAATTGTCAGTATAGTTGTCCTCACTCAAATTCAACTCATAGAATCGATATGTAATCGAGCCAACTTCGTACGTACCTGTACCCATGTTCCAGACAAAAGCCACATAATTGTCGCTAGTAGCCATGGCACCATCAATACCATTATAGGTTATATCCTCAACTGTATTGTCGCTACCAGTATCTAGAATCGTCCCTGAAGAGATGGTATCATTGTCGACATTGATCGCATCTTGGCTATAATACACTGTACCACGTGAGTTGTCTTTGTTGATAGTGAGGGTTACAAACGAGTTGGAATCTTGCGAGTCGGTTATGGTTTGGTTCTCGCTCATCAAATACAACACCCTTATCATGCTGGTCGAAGCAGAAGCCACATACTGCATTGTGCGTGTATGATTCGACGCCGTTATATTTTGAATAGATAGTGAGTTATCTAAAATTCCAAGGTTAGAATAAGCAGTCAGCGAATTGTTCTGTACTGTCAAATAATAACTATTGTCATTAGGTAAATATGTAAAAATTCTACCTAGAGCCGCTGTATTAGTACCGCTCTCCAAGAAATAGTCATTGTCCTGATATTCTCCCTTGATGAGAGAATATAGTTCATTTGTCTTTTCGTCGCTCGTGGCGTTAGAGTCCATCAACTTGAACACTTTGTGCGTTCCAACTTCAAACTCTATGTCATCGCCATACAGCAAAGACGCACCTGTTACCATCTCGCCTTCGACTTTGAAATACGCTTCCGTATTGTCAATGACGAACATATATTTGCATGTAAAGCCCGCTTCATCTGTCAGCGTGAATACATAAATTCCTTGATTGAATAAAATATTTGATATTTGTACTTGGCTACCTATTGAATCTACCCTAGATATATCAAACGAGCCAATGGTCGTTCCCAATTCATAATTCGTAGTGTACCATATCGCACTGTCGGACAGATAGACTTCGCTTGCACTGAGATTGTTGTTTCTCACAAATGGTGTGTAAGTATATGTTGCAGTGATGTTTGCTCCGCTGGCTTTGTCGTTCCAATACAATGTAACATAACTATCTATTATTGAACTGGTAACTCTAATGTATTCTCCCGAACTCGTTGTCTTGAATTCATAAGAAGTCGAATTATCCACATTGGAGACTGCTTCCACTGCATAAGGCATAACCCCCGAGATTGGTTGTCTATCTATAGTAAACATTCTATAAGTCGCTGCACTACCTTCGCTGATCAATTCAATCAAATATACTGCGAATTGCCCATTTTGAATATTTTGACCAATTAGATCCCCGCTCGTCAATGCGGTGTAATTTAAATTCAAGAGTTGATCTTTTGTGTACACTTGATTTACGATATAATAATATCTCGCTGTGATTTCACGTTCAAACACATCTGGCTGAGCCCATGTGATGATCACATTTTTATTCGTATATCTCCCTGAACCAACGACCTCCCCGTCTTCTGTATTTACATTTATATTTATAGTGTCAGTGGTGTATCTAAAAGCAAAGATTTGATAATATCCCTCTGCATTGGTTGGAGTAACATAGATAAATACCAAATAATATCCCGTCCTGTTGAACGACACTTGGTTTGTGTAATTTATGCTTGTTGAGATGATCTCATCGTTTGAAGTTGTGTATAGACTTGTAGGGCTTATCGCACTCGTCGAGTAGAAATAGAAACTTCTATTCAAACTGAAAGTATCATTACTGCTAAGCCACAAAGAGCCTTGATTTGTCTTTTCGTATGTGATCTCGCCCAAGATTTCTGCCACACTATTTATAGCATCGGCATTTGCCGTTGGATCATCTAGTAATGTGTCATAGTTTTGTACATTATCCGCAAAAGCGTCCGCATCAAAACTAGAATTTATATCATTGATTTTATGATTGATTGTCGCATCTTGATATGACCAAACAGTACCTACTTTTGTAGGAGTTTCTGTATTTGAAAATTCTGTTTTGAAGTCATAAGATAGTCCCAAACCGTCAATAGATGGTTCCGCACCGAATAGATAACCATTTGGCACAACCAAGTCCACGCCCGCACCAGCATCTTTTGACAAGAGCAAATATCTCATCTGTGCTTCCTGATAATTTGCCTTTGAATATTTCAATTCAAAGCCGTGTATATTCAATGCTTGATTGGATATTGTTAAGTTCATATCTGGCATATTGTCCGCATTGTAGCCCGAATATACATACTCAAACGAGAAATTATAACTACCCACTTCGGTCAATAATAATACAACTATATTGTTTGTGGCATTTATATCGTACTCCCCTAAGTTGTACGTCTCATACCTTGTCCCCGAAGAAGATGTGATTGTGCAAACTAAGTTGGCAGTCGTCCCTCCTATAGTCGTATTAGTTGTGTAATCATAGTCGTATGTAGTAACTCTTCCATTTGCGGTCAGCGTATAACTCATCTTATATTTTGTATAATCGTATGTAAGCGTAGGATAATTTGCTGATGTTTGCCCTAGATTGTATTGCAAAACATTCGACGCATCCGTAGTAAGACTCACTCCCTCGCACTCTATCGTAGGCTGTGCATTGTACTGAAATCCGTTATGGCTGATCATCCCATCATAAGAAGATTCATATAAAATATAAAAGTTAAATGTTTGGAAATATGTTACATTGTTATATCTATATGTAATATTGAACTCGTAGTACCCTTCATTGCCGTCCACTTGCGGAATTATGTATACAAAATCTTGATACAAGTTGTTGTCATATTGTCTCACGCCTGGCAAGTTGGTAATTGGCACACCATTCCTGCTGGCTTGTACATTGATATATTGAATGTTGGCTCCTGTGTTTTCTCCAGCATATTCTGCAGACGTTGTCCCATTGACAAACACATATTGACCAAATGACACCATCACGGCCTCCGCCAAACTGACTGGCTCATAGGTTTGCGAGTCTTCATCATATACAAATCCCGTCTGTGAATTTGTATATCCAGATGATGAGATGTCGTTATTCAACATTACAAAATCGCCATTATGGATTATATATCTATCCTGCCCATCATTCGAGATATCATCAAAATAATATGCACCATCTCTCGTCAACATTGAATTATATACAGTATCTAATGATTGAGCATCATATAGTGGGGTTGTGAATGGAGAGTCGTCTTCAATCTCGTCATTTGTGGAAATTACATTTACCTTTTCCACCGCCAGCACAATATTGTTGCTATCCACCGCACTAAATTCAGGATTGTTGCTAAGTTCGGCAGCAAAGACAGTTTCTCGTCCTTTATAATTAAAATTTATTGACAAACAAATACCGGCTGTGAGCAACACAACCATTATTATTAATATTTTATTGATTAATTTAACTTTCCCCTTCAAAATACTTCCCCTTTTTATTTTCCCTTAAATGGGAAAAAATATTTATTTTGTTTATATTATATATAAACATAATTGTTAACACAATTATAGCATAAGGTTTTTTAAAAGACAAACAAAAAAATATTTGATTTTAATTAATTTTCAATCAATTAATTTATAATATAAAACATTTTTGTAATTTTTATTTTTAAAATTTTTGAAATAAAAAATTTATTTTTTGGAATTTATTTATAAAAAAAATTAAAAAATATTAAAAAATCAATAAAAAATACGCATAAAACATGAATTTATACGTATTTTTTTATTTTTTATATTAATTTTTGCACTCCTTTCATTGACACCACTTTCAAAGTTTTTGCTATCTCATTGGTGTTTGCGTCAATGTAATAAAAATATGTCCCATCTATTCTGTCCACCATAAACTCATATGTTGCAACCTCTTTTCCACTATCTAGACGAATTATCGCCTTGGTTACTTTCAGTATTTCATAATCAAATCCCAACAATTTTTCAGCATCGCTCTCTTCAATCGTGAAATTTGCTTGCCTCTCCACATGATTTAGGGCATAATTTACGGCCTCAAAACCAATTATCTCTTGTGCCGTCAAATCTACCTTAACTTTCACCAAGTCGGGATACAAGATGATGTCATTCTTTACTGGAGCCAAGTTGATATACGCCACATTTTCATGCGTCTCCAACCATACTGGTTCCATACTATCAAAGCCTATATTGTTGGCAAATGTTTTTGCCATTTCCATCGCTTGTTCGCTCAGCATCACGGCATCCCCTCCTTCCGCATATCCAGAAAGAGTGATCAAAAGTGAACCAGTTTTGCTCACTTGCGCATAAAATTTCTTTTTGTTTATCACAATGTTGAAATTATATGTCGCTATGTCTCCGTTCGTCTCATTTTCGTAACTAATTGAAACATCTCTATTTTTATATACAGTATTTACTAGGTAATCATACACTTCTTCTTGACTGACCTCTCTATCTCCCAAGCCTTTCACTTCGCTTGTCTCCAAAGCAGTAGAGAATGGTCCATCGAAAATCATTGCAGGATAATCTATACTCTCCCCTGTCAAATCTCCCATGCCAGCGGACAATTCGTTCATGCCAGTACTATCAAAAATCCCCGCATCAACAAAAGTGAAATTTGTATCATACATACTTTCGTTTTGTTTATTTAGGTTCGCTTTGATTTTATCCAATACTAAGCCAATTTTGTTGAACATCAATTCTTCTTCCTGAGTCAACGTCTCTCCTTTGTTTAGAGTGGTGGCATATGCTTCACATAAGCCATTTACTTGATTGAAAAATTTAGTTGCTGCGGCAGCATTTTGTTCATCAATCGGCAAGACACTTAAACCCGCCAAAATATAATTGCAATCTCCCATCATGTCCTGCAATATAGCCAATTTTGCCTGCCTTGTACTTAAGGTAGAGTATTTTGAAATGTCTACCGCTAAATTGTTCACATTATCCACCATTGAATAATAACTGGAAGTGTACACCCCCTCTAGAACATTGGCATTTTGCTTGCTAGATTTGTTGACCTGATAATAGGCTATCAGCACACATGTCAAAATTATCAAAAGAGTAACTATTATCACAATCAAGATTGGCATCGCCTTTTGGGCGTTACTTTTTTTCTTGGTCTCTTTGTCTTGATTTACTTTTGACTTTTTGCTTTCTTTTTCTTCGTCAAAATCTACGCTAGATATTTTGTTTTTGTCCATAAACTCTCCTTTTTACACTGCAAATATATGATTGCCTATTTGCGTAACATATGTCGTTGACCATATCCATTTACTTGTAGCGGTCGCTGGATTGTAATAATAGACCGAACCATATGTAGGATCCCAACCATTCAAAGCATCATCTGCCGCTTGATATGCAGTTTGGTCTGGTTCGAGATTTATCTGGCCGTCATTGACTGCTGTAAACGCCCAAGGTTGATATATGACACCCGCTATAGTGTTAGGAAATCTACTATCTTCCACTCTATTTAGCACTACCGCACCGATAGCAACTTGTCCAGTGTAACTCTCTCCTCTAGCCTCCGCATATATTACTTTTGCTAGCAGGTATCTATCATTACTAGAATATCCAGATGAACCACTAGAAGAATTTAGAGAAATACCCATCTTTGCTGCCGTGAGAGGTCCCACAATTCCGTCCTGCGTCAGCCCATATTTCTTTTGGAATCTTTTTACCGCACTGATTGTAAGAGGACCATTTATTCCGTCCACATTACCTGTATAATATCCCCATTTTTTTAGTCTTTTCTGCACTTCTGTGATGTCAGCCGTCGCAGAATATGCGGGCTCAATCTCGGCTATGGTTTGCCTCGCTTCTCCTGTGTCATCTGTGCCCTGAATCACTCCCACGGTGCCCAAGACACCAAATACAGACGAAAGCATGACCAACAATGCTACTAACATTTTTTTCATATTCACCCCTTAATTAAATAAACTCAAAATCCATTCAAGAATTTTTGATTTATATTTAATTTGCATTGAGTTTTCATTTTTATTCACAAAACACAAAGGTGGATACATCACACACCACCAATTATCTCCAACCGCATCGCCCAATTCTACAATGACCGCATCATAATATCCCGACTCCAAAGTGGTATTGCTGTATGTCCTTGTGGGGAAATATTCATTGTTTATTTTTATATTGACAGAATAATTAAACCCCTCCTCACGCAACACATTTTGACATACATTTATCAGTGTTGGAGTCAAATTCTCTATTATGTCGATCGCCTCTGCTTTACTAGGCACATTACATAGATATGGCGTCAAATATTCTACCAATGTATCCTTCACTTTATATTTAACATTTTGGTCGGCTGTCGTATTGCTGTTTGCCCGTATATGTATACGTAGATAATCATATTCCTCACTCTCTGGCAATGCTATACCCATGCACACAATACCCACTATCAGCAAAACTATTATTATCACTTTCTTTTTCATAACCTGATCTTTGGCCGTTACAAAAAAATAATACGCACGAATTTGTGCGTATTTAAAAGGAAAAACAAAGAAAATACATATTAGTTTGGATTTGCTCTCCCCGAGCTAGCCTCTAATGCCCTCCATGTATTAGCACCAACTATCCCGTCCACGGTCAAACCATTTTCGCTCTGGAAAGAGCGTACCGCATTCTCTGTCTCCGGGCCGAAAATTCCATCTAAATCAGTTATAGGATATAGGTACGACAACAACAAACGCTGCAAGTACAGGACAGCACTCCTTCTACTTCCTCTACGCAGGACATATGCAGTTGGGTCAATGTTCAACAACGCTGACCAAGTATTTGGACCCACTATACCATCTTGAGTTAGACCATTGTTTGCCTGGAAATTGATGACTGCTCTATAAGTATTCCCGCCAAAAATGCCATCTGTTTGCAAGCCATAACCGTATTGATTCAAAAGGTATTGCAACATTTCTACAAAATTATTACGATCTCCCTGCCTAACCAATGGTAAATTTTGAATTTCCCTGGCGACATATGGTACACCTAAAAAGTTACATACACCAATGCATGTACTCTCCCCAACATTCAACACAAAACTTGGGTTGAGCATAAGTTTCGCCTCTTCAAAATTGGTCATAAACCCAGCCTCCACTAGACTAGACGGAAAATTCACATTCGAAAGCACGCCTATAGATGTTGTTCCAACGAATCGACCTCTCCTTCCTGTATTGTTGACCAGTTGTTCAAAGATCTCTTCACTCAACTGTCTACTCTGTTCTGGATATGGGTTGTAAGGGCTGTAGTAGACTTCTATCCCTTGAGCAGAGTTGAAACTCGTTCCCGTACCAAAAGCGTTATAGGCAAAAGTTACCAATAAACTAAGTCCCGCCCGATTGGCTCTAACCACTCGTGTAGAGACGCTTATATCCTGTATCTCTGGGTGCACGTCGTACACATTATATCCACATCTTAGACACGCTATTATAAAATCAATTTTTGCTTGTTTATTAAATTCGTTCTCATAAAAACTCCTACCTATATACGGCATAATAGGAGTTCTCTTTCCTGCCGTGGGCGGATTGAGCCCATGTTCATCATTCGCTCCAATCAAAAAATCACTTGCTATTGCCATTTTCACCTCATAATCTTGTATGAGTATGGATTGAAAAATGTTAATATTTTTATTTACATACATTAAACTACTCTTTATTCTATTGCAAGAAATAATATATATAATAATCATGTAAATATTGATACCTAAATAAATTATAGATAGACAGCAAAATTAAACTCTCAATCAACTGACAAACTTAATCAAAATCTTAAATTATCTTTGAATACAAAAAATTGAGATAAAATCTATATATAAAGAAAACAATTTTCTTACGAAAATATGTTTTGTTGTTAACACAATAAAAAATTTTAAGCTTTTTAACTTAAAATTTTATTTTTTATTATTTTATTTAATAATTTACAAATTAAAATTTTTAATAAAATTTATGTCAATAATTTACTCGTCTAAGTAAGTAGCCATAAAATCTGCCATATGCATCAATACACAATTAGGATATCTTGTGAATGCTTCACTCAAATCAGTGCCAGCCTGTGCTCGTGGATCAAATCCTCCCATGTGCCAGTTGATACACATTGCTTCTTCTCTGGTTAGACGCATATATCCGCTTATGATATATACAGATTTCTCCCCGTGCCCATAAGGTAATGTGTTGTGATACGCATAATATGGAACTTGCACCCATTGCCCATCGATCTTTTGATTTTTATAATCTAAGGTATAGGTGTTGACTTTACATATGTCATGTAGCAACGAGATAATTGCTATACTTTCATTCGATATATGTTTTTCATAATCATCTCCATATTCGTTGATGATTAGATTTTTGAATCTATTGTACACATTGATAGAATGAGATGCCAGTCCTCCCTCAAAGACGGAATGCCTCCTGCCCGACGCTGGAGCGGTGAAAAAATCACATGAATTCATTAGATAATCAAGCAATTTATCTGCTCCCTCTCGCTTTATGTTTTCTTTATAGATTTTAATAAATTCGTCTTTGTATTCTTGTGCTGACTTTTCCATATCTCTCCTATCTTTCTTTGTATGTTGTATGCAAATACTGCTTTGCTTTGTCGCTCAAAGGTGCGGTCAAAAATTCATCATAGAGCATTTTGATCACAGGGTTTTCATAACTAGATTTCAGTTTCATAATATCATCCTGATGATACAAATTTTCTGCTCTCTTTATTACAGCGGTATCATTATCTGCCTGTTTTGGCTGACCGCCTCCGCCTACACACCCATTTGGACAAGCCATAACTTCTATCATATCAAAATGCTTGGATTTTAATTTGTCTAGCACAGTTCTAGCCGCCATAGTACCAAAAATGACACACAACTTGACATCTCTACCTAGCAATTTGACTGTAGCCGTCTTCACATCTTTGTATCCACGCAATTTCTTGAAATGCAACAGATCAGCTGGTGGATTTTCTCCTGTCGTAATATGGTATGCCGTCCTGACCGCTGCCTCCATCACTCCACCACTGGCTCCAAAGATCACTCCCGCTCCACTTCCAGTAGGGAACGCCTCGTCAAAAGGAGTGTCTTTCAAAGATTTGAAATTGATCTTTTGTTTTTTCAAAAGTTTTCCCATCTCTCTAGCAGACACAACAAAATCTGTATCCTGCCCATAGAGCCCACGGAGTTCATCTCTCTTTATCTCAAATTTTTTTGCCACACATGGCGTCATAGCGACTAGGACGATGTCGCTTGGATCAACCTTTATCTTCTTTGAAAAATAATTTTTTATGACGCTTGCTTGCATTGATATAGGACTTTTGCAACTAGATAAATTAGGTATGTATTTAGGATAAAAAGTCTCAACAAACTTTACCCATGCAGGACAACAACTGGTAAACTGTGGCAAAACCTTGTTGTTTTTTATCCTGTCGATAAGTTCACTAGCCTCTTCCATGATTGTGAGATCCGCACCAAATGCCACATCAAAAACATAGTCCGCACCCAACTTCTTTAATGCCGATACCATTTTGCCAGCGACAAATTCGCCCGCAGGATAATTGAACATCTCGCCTAGGGACACTCTAACCGCTGGGCTTGTCATGATTATCACTGTCTTTTCTTTGTTGTTGATAGCGTCCATGAGAGACGCCGTATCATCTTGCTCAACGATGGACTCAACTGGGCAGACATTTGCACATTGTCCACAATTGATGCACACAATGTCTTCACTATCATATTTCCAATAGCCCGCAACACCCATTTTCTTTTTGCAGACGTCTTTGCATTTTCCACAAAGCACACACTTGTTTTCTCTTCTCTTTATACTTGGGTTGTCATGACTGATTGGGACTCTTATCTCACTGTATTTATCCATAAATTATCCTTTGTTTAATATTTTTATTTCTACATCATTGCTATAATCTTTGTAAGTCGTAACCGCATTGGCTACCTCTACAATTTTTTCATAAAAATTTTTCATGTTTTTAGGTCTAGCATATAGAGATACATTATAGTTTTGTTGTAATTTTTCTTTCGCTTGATACACTTTCAATATATCGTCATCTTGATCGTATAATAAAATTAGGTTCTGTCTAGAAGATAGATGCACTTTTCTCTCAGCCAAAAGCATGGCGACTGGTTCGAATCCTATACTGCACCCAACTGCTGGAACACTGTTTCCGGTCAATTTTTCCACCATTTTGTCATATCTTCCGCCACCGCCGATTGCTCCAGAGAAGCCATCGGTATATATCTCATACACAGTGCCTGTATAATAGCCCTGTCCACGTACAATGGATATGTCGAATATTATTTGAAAACGGTTGCCAGTAAGTTTCCCTAAATTTTCGATTAAATATTTGACATTGTTCACTACCGACTCATCAACCCCGTATTTTACAGATACATCTATTCCGTTTTTTATGACATCGTTGATTGTGTCTACAAGGTTGTTTATCTTATCCGTATCAAAGCCTTTTTCTATCAACTCCATCATGACGCCTGTGATAGAAATTTTGTCTATCTTGTCTAGCGTAACGCATACCGTAGACACGTCCTCGTCCGCAAAGCCAGATGATCGCACAAGCGTGTTTAAAATTCGCCTATCATTTATACGCAAAGTCAACTTTTCAAACCCCAATGAATAAAGCGTATCTAAACTTGTTTTCAATAGATCCAACTCAGCACTTATGCTCGTGTCGCCGAATATGTCAATATCGCATTGAATGAATTGTCTATTTCTGCCCCTTTGTGGACGCTCCGCTCTAAACGCCGAACCTATCTGGATAGATTTGAAGGGAGTGGGCAATTTTTCTCTATTGTTGGAGTACATTCTCACTAGAGGAACTGTTAGATCATATCTAAGACCCTCTTCCACGATGTCCGCTTCTGTCAAATTCGGTTTTGATAGATCCAATTTGTCTCCACGCCTGATTGTCTTGAACATGAGACGCAAGTTGTCTCCACCCTCACTGCTATTCAAAAATTCTAGATTTTCTAGAATAGGTGTATCTATCAAATTGTAGCCGTTGGACATATAACTATCTAGGATGATTCTCCTAAGACTTTCTCTTAAAGTCGCTTCATTTGGTAGATAATCAGCAGTCCCCCGTATTGGATTAAAATTCTTCATACAAGCTCCTAAAAAAATAATTGCAAATTTTGTTTGCAATTATTATAGGAAAAATAAACTTTTAAGTCAATCATTTGATATCTTTACTTCTCCACACAATATATCATTATATGAATATGTGTAGACCGAGTTTATATCTGTAGAACAAGATTTCACAGTAAACACACTGTTGTATACATCTTCTATCCTTGCACGTAAACTGCTGATTTTCCTGCGTCCACGGTTTATATATAAATTGACTTCTTGTCCTTTCAGCATCATGATTTTCTGTTTAATGTTCTCTACTGTGTTTGGCATTTTTTTCATAGTCCACCCCTAGATATTTTTTGCCGAAAAAACAATATTAATCACTGACGACAATATTAGTCAAATTAATCTAGATAATCAATTAGATTGTCAGGAGCCTCTTCAAATACAGTATTCACTTTTGAATGATGACAGACCCCCGCATATAAATTCAAAAGAAAATGCAGGTCATAATGCTTCAACAAAAATTCAATCTTCTCTTTTGTGCGTGGCACATGCCTAAATTTTCGTGCAAAATTTCCGTCCTCTATTATATCTTCGATAGGTACAGCCATATTTTTGGTCAAATAACTGCTGATTATATTGACAAGTAAAAGCAGAGTTCGGTCTATAAGTTGATCTGTCAAAAATTGGTAATACGCTTGTTCGCCTTTTTGATCTATGATGCTAGATAAATATAGATATATTGGGTGCAGATTATCGACATCGACATTTTTTAAATTCAAAATATTTTCATATATATCCAAAGCCTTTTTCTCCTCGCCCTCGGCTATAATTTTCTTTTTGACATTGAATAGATGTACAGTGTCCCAATATGGACTGGTCTCGTCTAGATCTTCTCCCACATCTAATATTTTACTGATATATTCTAGTTCAGCAATGTCGTCAATG
The DNA here is from genome assembly GCA_018715225.1 of Candidatus Onthoplasma faecigallinarum. Classification (GTDB taxonomy): domain Bacteria; phylum Bacillota; class Clostridia; order Christensenellales; family UBA1242; genus Onthoplasma; species Onthoplasma faecigallinarum. Next base: position 34,540 of record DVMB01000071.1, read on the forward strand.
ATAAATATTTGATTGACATCTCCGCCCTCTAGGTCAAATATGTCTATGCAAAAGACATTTTCTCCACGCCTCACACCCAATAGCACAAAATCTGGGCTATTCTTTATATAACCAACCAATGGACTATATTCTTTAGGAAAATCGGTGTGCCTTAGTCCTAGATTGTCAACAAAACAAAGTTCGATCTCTCCGTCTAAATCTCCAATGTGGCTATCTTTCAGTTTGATAGAAATATTGAATTTTTTTTTATTTTCTTTCGTCCTACTTATTTTACTTATTAAATTTTCATCCATGACATTATTATACCACCAAAGTCCGCTCATTTCAATAGCAAAATGAAAAAAACTGGACTATTGCCCAGCCTAATCATCATCTTCTTCGTCATCGTCGTCATCGTCATCATCATCTTCGTCGTCGTCATCGTCGTCTTCTTCGTCGTCAATGATGCCAAGATCTAGGTCGTCATCATCATCGTCATCTTCATCATCGTCATCCTTATCTAGATCATCGGAAAAATCAAACTCGTCTACAATACCTGTAGTGTCTTCCAATTCGTCTTGATCATAAATATCATCTGTCAAGCCATCATCGTCTT
>DVMB01000072.1 GCA_018715225.1 Candidatus Onthoplasma faecigallinarum
ACATAATGCACATAAGAAAAAACTTCTTTTCATGCTGGTATTATGTGTAATTTAATCAAATTAATGTACAAATTATTCTATATTAGGTAGACCCTCGCTGTCGTCGCCTTCGTCGTAATCTATGCCCACCACTTGAGAGACGTCTCCCAATTTTTTGGCAATCTTTCTAGACGACTTAGTAGCTAGTTCAATAGTGGAATTTGCCTCTCCTAGTTTGTTTTGAGTCTTGAGTAATAGTTGAACAAATTTTTCAAACTCTTGCTTGAATGTGGACAACACTTGCCATAATTCACTGCTACGTTTTTCAATATATAGGGTTTTGAATCCAAGTTGTAGACTGTTGAGTAGAGCAGTAAGAGTGGTTGGTCCGCACGCTACGACCTTGTATTGAGATTGCAAAGTGTCCATCAACTCCACATCACGCACCACTTCTGCATACAGCCCTTCTATAGGGAGAAACATGACTGCAAAATCGGTTGTCTCTGGCACGTTGATATATTTTTCTTTGATTGATTTAGCCTCTTCTTTTATACGTTTTACCAACTGCTTTTGACATTTGTCGATCAAGTCTTTGTCCAACGTGTCGCTCGCTTCGACCAATTTGTTGTAATCTTCTAGTGGGAATTTGCTATCAATAGGAAGATACACTTCATGACCGTCTTTCCCAGGCATGATAACCACGAAATCTACACGCTCTTTGCTGTTTTTCTTGACTTGGACTTGTGCTTTGTATTGATTTGGTGCAAGCATTTGTTCCAACAGGGTAGAGAGCATCACTTCTCCCCAGCCACCACGCACTTTGACATTTGAGAGCACTTTCTTTAGGTCGCCTACACCGGTAGCAAGGGAACGCATTTCGCCAAGTCCCAGATTTACACTCTCCAAACTTTGCTGAATTTTACTAAAACTCTCATTTAGTCGTTGGGAGAGCGAATTGTTCAATTTTTCATCTACCGTTGCACGCATTTTTTCGAGTGCTTTTTCGTTTTCCTGACGCATATTGTTTAGAGAGAGGTTTACGTCAAAAGTCAACTTTTCAATACGTTGCTCATTACGAGTGGTGAGTTCGTCAACACGCTTGCTGATGGAGTCAAATTCCTGTTTTTGAACCACGGTCAAGTTGTTTATGGTGTTTTGAGTTGCGACCTCACTATTTTTCAACGCCTGCATGAGCATATTGTTGAGTAAAATATTCTGTTCTTTTTGATTGTCCACCACGGCTTTAATCGACTTTTCGTCGTTTAAAGTCGGCTGTTTTTTCTTGTATAATACCACAAATACAATAGTGGTAATAAGCCAAACACCACCGAAAATCGAACCTAATATTATATATTCCATAATTAATCCTTATATATAAATTTTATTAATATTTTTATGTCTATTTTATATCGTTTTTTATACTACATTTATTAAAAAAAGTTTTATGCTTGAGCCATGTCCATCAATAGTCCAGTAGCGGTCTGTGCATCTTGGATATTTTCTACTTGAATGGCATATGCGGTAACAGTAACACTCACATCACGCCCTTGATAACTGTCGTCAAAATCATAGAAATCAAACGAGTATGATAATTCAAAATCTGTAGAATTAGATACATCTATCACTGTAGCGGTGTTTGAATATGTACTGCCCGTTGTAGAGATCGCTGTGCCATCGGCGGTATAGAAAGATTCTACTAGACTAGATGCCTCTCCTTCAATGCTGATATTAAGAGACAAAATCGCATATAGAGAGATTGTCCCAGTATTGAGCACACTGCCATCTATTGAGATGGTGCTACCTGGCAAAATATTGTTTAATACTTGCGATGTGGAATCAGTAGAGATGCTAAAGTTCGTATCATCGCTAAATCCTACTCTAACTATAGCAGTAGAGACATTTGTTTGTCGTTCCTGGGCAGTGGCTGTGAAATAAGCATACACTCCGCCCATGGCTAACAAAAAAACCAGGATAGGACATAGTACCCAAATCAAAACACCTTTTAAATTAATATTATTATATTTTTTCAAACTGCCACCTACTATAATAATAATTATTAACGTCAGTGATGTCAAATAATTTAATTGTTTTTAATTTATTTGTATTTATAGAAATAAAAATGAAAATATAATTGCTATTTTTTATAATTTGGTTATAATAATAATATGTTGAACTTGATGGTCTCTCCGCTAGAATATAATGAGAATGGAGAAAAAATTGCAAAAAAAGTGGTCCACTATTTGAAAGGCGAAAAGGTTGAATACGCCGTCTATTTTTCTCCTACGATAGTAGATTTAGAAAAAAATGCTCTAGACCTTACGACGCAGGGCGAGACAGAATTTGTGGTAATTGGAAATGATCTGGTCCTCAACTCTTTCATAAATTCGGTACAAGATCTGTCAAACATTCATTTTGGAATTATCCCTACCTCAAAACATGACGACTTTGCTTCATATTTAGAACTCAACAGTAATCCTATTCAGGCAATAAAAGATATTCTAGAAAACAACATAGAAGAGATTGATTACCTGACCCTGAATGATAAGAAAGTAATCAACAATATCTTGGTCGGTGCAAGTACAGAGATATTTGAAGTATACAATCAATACAAGATGAAAAATGTCATCACAAAACAACTTGCGATGATGAGATACGGCAACGCCTTTGAAGGAATAGAATTGAATATTGAAATGAAAGCAGGCAAGGCAAAGACAGAAAACATCTTCGAACTCAGCATTGCCAATGGCGGTATCAGTAAAGGTAAACCAGTTAGCCCCCTAAGCAATGTAAGGGACGGACTATTCAATTTTAATTACGCACTGGTTATGGAGAAAAATGAGAGAAAAAAATACTTAAATTTGTTTAGAAAGGGAAATCAAATATATAATGAAGCGACTCAACAATTTTGGATAAATTCCTTGAAACTTACCAACCCAGACAACAAGATAAAGGCTTTGGTTGACGGCAAGATTATGCGACTAGAAGAGATGGAAATAGGAATAGTCGAAAAGGGCCTAAAGATATTGAAGAAAAAGGGCTAACAAAATTTAATTGCCGTACGAAATATTGACTTTAAGGAAAATATTTTCAAGGCTTTAAAACAGGACTTTTAATAGATATAGATTCAATAAATGTTAAATTATAAAAATAAGCCGGGAGTAAAACTCTCGGCTTGTTTTGTGTATAAACTTTTTATATTTTTAGTATTTTTTGTGATATGATAATATTTTATTGTATTTTCATTAGTAATTAAATTATAAGCATTGGTTTTTAATTATCATTTTTCAACTGACATATGTCTACGTATAGTCTCCATTATAAATTGCCTACGTTTATCTGAATAGTGATTGATGCAAATTCTTTCTATCTTAGAATCTTTGAGTTTGAATTCTAAATAAGTTTTCTGAACTTTAGACGATACAAAAATGTTTCTGATTGGCTTATTTTTAGAATTATTAGAGGATTTTATTATGTAAAAGTCTATTATGTCTTTATAATAAATTTTTGTTTTATATTGTATTTTTTCAAATTTAAACATTAAATCACTTGGTGTGTAAATATATTCATCAGTTAGCACTATTCGCTGCCATAATAATACAAACAGTTCAAGAGCAAACAATACT
>DVMB01000073.1 GCA_018715225.1 Candidatus Onthoplasma faecigallinarum
CTATTTGTAACATTTTTTCTCTTTGGGCGTAAGATGTAGTATACAAAAGATGTCTTAAGGTACCGATGATAAAGACTTTTGTAGTACATATTGAATTTTTTAAAATACGTTAGGAGGAATTATGTTTAATAAATTCTTTGGCGGCAACGATTGTGGTTGTAACGATGGTTGCAATAGTGGTTGCGGTTGCAATGATTGCACTTGGATAATAATCTTAATATTGATTTTATGTAATTGTGGTTGCAAAGTTGACCCTTGCTTACTTATAATCATCTTATTAATCCTATGCGGCTGTGGCTCATGTGGTAAAAAAGACTTTAATTGTTAGTAAGCCGCATAGGTAAGACCACTGAGACGAAAGTCGAAAGTGGTAGAGGAGCAATCATGCAAAGGCGAATATTGCGTAAGCAATAGAGCAAAGGAATGAATTGCGACGAGGCTGTGGCTCATGTGGTAAAAAAGACTTTAATTGTTAGTAAGCCGCATAGGTAAGACCACTGAGACGAAAGTCGAGAGTGGTAGAGGAGCAATCATGCAAAGGCGAATGTTGCGTGAGCATAAGCAAAGGAATGAATTGCGACTCAAAAAATTAAAACAAAAAAGTGGTTTAATTATTAAAAGAGGTGTATACCTCTTTTTTATTTTGATATTGACAAATTGCTAAGATTGATATAAAATAAAGTTGTATCTTATTTTATTATTTAATTGATATATACATAACCGACTTACTTAACTCGAAAACTAGACGAATAAAGACTAAATCTTATCAAATTATTGTTTAATTGCGTTTGTAGTGGGTAAAATTTGTAAAAATCTTTATGAAATTCTATTGACATTAATTGAGCGTTGTGCTAAACTCAATTAGTATGAATAATAGTCGCTAGATGAAGGTATGCCGGATTTTAACCTATTTTATAGCGATATTACAACTGAATAAGGAGTTAATGAATGGATTCAAAAACACTCAACATCAAAAAAATTAAACAAGGGAAGGCAGAGAGATACAGTTTTTCAAAAATAGATGTCCCTTATGAAATGCCAGATTTACTTAGTATTCAAAAGGACTCTTACAAAGTTTTCCTAGAAGAAGATATTGGTGATGTATTGAACGAATTCAACCCTATCATAGACTACTCAAACAAAGCTGAGTTGTCTTTTTTGGGTTATACGATCGATAAAACACCTAAATATTCTTGGGCTGAATGCAAACGTAGACAGACAAGTTACACCGTTCCATTGAAGGTTAATGTTCGTCTTCTAGTGAAAGAGACTGGTCAAATTATGGATCAGGAAGTTTTTATGGGCGATATCCCTTATATGTCAAATGATGGTGCTTTCATTTGCAACGGGGTAGAACGTGTAATCTTGAACCAACTTGTAAAGGCTCCTGGCGTAATATTTGGAGAGGAAATCAACAAATATGGACGAAAAGAATTTAACGGGGCTATTCAACCAAGTTATGGTATGTGGATACAGACCGAACAAGCTCCTGGCGATATGCTAAGAGTGGTCGCTGACCGTAAATTCAAGATGAGTTTGGGCGTATTGTTGAAATGTTTTGGTTATACCAACGAGGATATGTTGGAAATTTTTGCAAACCACCCATTCATCAAAAATACCATTGAGAAAGAACCACAAATTTCTCAAGAAGATGCTTTGATCGAATTCGGTAGAAGGACTAGACCAGGGGAAATTCCTAACCCTGAGAATACTTTGTCTTATATAAATGATAGATTCTTCAACCCACAACATTACAATTTTGAAAAGGTTGGTAGGTTTAAAACCAATAAAAAATTGGCTCTTGCTAACCGTATAACTAACCAAATTGCTGCTGAAGACGTCAAATTGGGTAAAAAAGTATTTGTTTCAAAGGGCGAATTGATCACAAAAGATGTCGCTTGGGCAATACAAAATGCTGGTATCAACTCTGTTGACGTTGCTGTAGATGACAAGATTGTTCGTGTGGTTGGTAACAAACGAGTTGATTTGAAAGCATATGCAAAATTGAATCCTGAAGAATTTAAGATAACAGAATTAGTTTATCTTCCACTTTTGCAACAATTGATGAAAGAAAACAAAGATGAAGAATCTTTGAAAAATGCAATTAGAGCAAATGCTAGAAAACTAGAAGATTTCCAAATCACACTTGATGATATCGTCGCTACAATCAGTTATCATTTGAATTTGATTGACGGATTGGGCGAGACTGACGAAATAGATAACTTATCTATGAGAAGAGTGTCAACATCAGGCGAATTGTTGAAAAACGAATTCCGTCGTGGTATGGTAAAACTTCAAACTCAAGTTCGTGAAGCATTGCAGAGCCGTGATTTGACAGATGTTACTCCTAGTCAAATCGTAAATGCTAGACATATCAACAAGGCATTCAAAGAATTTATGGCGACAAGCCAATTAAGTTCACTTATGGATCAAATCAACCCAGACGCAAGCGTTCGTAACAAACGTCGTCTATCATCTTTTGGTCCTGGTGGTGTCAAGAAAGAGCGTGCGACGGCAGAAGTGCGTGATATTAACCCATCACATTATGGACGTATCTGTGTGGTTGAAACCCCAGAAGGACAACCTATTGGTTTGGTTACATCTCTCGCTGCTTATGCACGTGTAAATAGATATGGATTTATTGAGACTCCATATAGAAAAGTTGACCCTAAGACTCATAAGATCACAGATGAAGTAGTATATTTGATGGCGGATGAAGAGCGTGACCACTATATTGCCCAATCTAAAATACCTACTGATGAAAATAAAGTCATTCTAGATGGTTATGTAGAATGTAGACATGGTGGACAGACCGAGCGTGTTGACGCAAGTTTGATTGACATGGTAGATTTGAGTCCTAAACAATTGTTGTCAGTCGGTGCGGGCTTGATCCCATTCGTTGAGCACTGTGCTGGTAACCGTGCACTGATGGGTACAAACATGCAGTGTCAATCTGTTCCTTTGATCAGGAGCGAGAGCCCAATCGTTGGTACTGGTATTGAACACAAATTGGCTGTAGACTCTGGTGTCATGATATTGGCAGAACAAGATGGTGTATGTAAATATGTTTCAGCTGATTACATCACTATGGAATATGCTGACGGCAGTATTGTAAACCATAAATTACGTAAATTTGAGCGTACTAACCAAAAGACATGCTTCAACCAAAAACCTATTGTCAAAAAAGGCGAGAAGGTTAAAAAGGGCGATGTGCTAGCAGATGGTGTATCTACTGATAAGGGCGAAGTTGCACTTGGTAAGAATATGACAGTTGCTTTCATGAACTGGGAAGGATACAACTACGAGGACGCTATCTTGATCAACCAAAGAATAGTAAATGAAGATGCGTTCACATCAATCACAATTCAACAAGTGAAGACAGAAGCACGTACGACAAAACTTGGAGACGAGGAAATCACTCGTGATATAGCAGGTGTTGGCGAAGAAGCGTTGAAGAACTTGGACGAAAATGGAATTGTACGTATCGGTACTGAAGTTAAACGTGGAGATATCCTAGTAGGTAAAGTTACTCCAAAGGGAGAGACTGATCTTACTCCAGAAGAGAGATTGTTGAAAGCAATCTTTGGCGAGAAGACAAAAGATGTTAAAAATACATCTTTGAAAGTTAAGCCGGGCGAGGAAGGCGTCGTAGTCGGCATTGAAGTGCTGTCAAGAAAGAACAAAGACGAACTAGACGCTGGCGTAAATGTGATGGTTAAAGTTTACATTGCACAAAAACGTATCTTGCAAGTCGGGGATAAATTGGCTGGACGTTATGGTAACAAAGGTGTTATTTCAGTAGTATTGCCTGAGAGTGATATGCCTTATATGCCTAACGGAGAGACAGTTGATATTGTATTGAACCCACTGGGTATTCCTTCTCGTATGAACTTGGGTCAGTTGATGGAAATGCACTTAGGTTGGGCTGCTAAGAATCTTGATTGGAAAGTTGCAACTCCAGCGTTTGATGGTGCTACTGAAGAGGAAATCAAACAATTATTAAGAGAAAACAACTTACCTGAAGATGGTAAAATGCAATTATATGATGGTAGAACTGGTCTTCCATTTGAAAATAAAACCACAGTTGGTGTCATGTATATGTTAAAACTTGACCACATGGTAGATGATAAAATTCACGCTCGTGGCATAGGAACATATGCATTGATCACTCAACAACCTTTGGGCGGTAGAAGTCAACTTGGTGGACAGAGATTCGGTGAAATGGAAGTGTGGGCACTCGAAGCGTATGGTGCATCTAGATTGTTGCAAGAGATGTTGACAATCAAGTCGGACGACGTCGAGGGACGTATCAAGACATATGAAGCGATAGTGAAAGGTGAACCTATTCCAGAACCTGGTATGCCTGAATCGTTCAAAGTATTGGTTAAGGAAATGCAGGGTCTATGCCTAGATGTACGTATTCTCACAGCGGATAACCACGAATTGACAATCAACGAAGTGAGTGAAGAAGGCGACGAAGTGAACAATGTAGAGCCTGTAAATAAACAACCGCTTGAAGATATTACTTTGGAATTTGAAGATATTCAAAATAATTATGAAAATGATGTCAACAGTACAGCATTTGACGAGTCTGAATTGTTTGACGATTTAGATGATTAATTATGATAAAATTTTAGGAGAAAAATAAATATGTTTGAATTAAACAATTTTGACTCAATTCGTGTTGGTATAGCTTCTCCAGAGATGATTAGAAGTTGGTCTCATGGGGAAGTTACCAAACCCGAAACCATAAATTATCGTACACAAAAGCCAGAAAAAGACGGCCTATTTTGTGAACGTATTTTTGGGCCAAAGAAAGATTGGGAATGTCATTGTGGAAAGTATAAAAGAGTGAGATATAAAGGAGTCATCTGTGACAAGTGTGGTGTTGAGGTTACTCGTAGCAAGGTTAGACGTGAGCGTATGGGACACATTGAACTTGCTTGTCCAGTCAGCCATATTTGGTTCTTCAAAGGTATTCCTTCACGTATTGGGCTTGTACTTGATATTCCAGTTAAACAGTTGGACGAAGTGCTATACTATGTTAGTTATGTAGTGCTTGACCCTAAAAATACTGAATTTACCTATAAACAAGTCATTAGAGATAGAGAGTATAGAGATGCTGTTGAAAAATACGGTCCTAACGGCTTGCGTGTAGGTATGGGCGCTGAGGCAATAAAAGAATTGCTAAATGACGTAGACCTAGAGAAAGAACGTGATGAATTGACCAAAATCATGCACAATTCAAAAGGTCAAAAGAAGCTAAAAGCCACTAAAAAATTGGAGATCATTGAGGACTTTATCAAGAGTGGTAACAAGCCTAGTTGGATGATATTGGATGTAATTCCAGTTATTCCACCAGATTTGAGACCGCTTGTTCAAATTGATGGTGGCAAATTCGCTGCAAGTGATTTGAATGACCTATATAGAAGAGTGATCAATCGTAACAATCGTTTGAAAAAGTTGATGGAATTAGGTGCTCCTGAGATCATCGTACGTAACGAAAAACGTATGTTGCAAGAAGCGGTAGACGCACTATTTGATAATGGTAAACGTGGTCGTGCAGTACAAGGAAGCAGACAGCGTGATTTGAAATCATTGACCGCTTCATTGAAAGGTAAACATGGTCGTTTCCGTCAAAACCTTTTGGGTAAACGTGTCGACTATTCTGGACGTAGCGTTATCGTCATCGGTCCTGAACTCAAAGTTTATCAATGTGGTTTGCCTAAGATGATGGCACTTGAGTTGTTCCGTCCATTTATCATAAGGCGTCTACTAGAATTGAACGCTACAACTAACTTGAAAAAGGCTACTCGTATGATAGAGCAAGAACGTCCTATCGTATACGATATTTTGGCAGAAGTCGTTCAAGGACACCCTGTACTACTCAATCGTGCACCTACTTTGCACAAATTGAGTGTACAAGCGTTCGAACCTATCCTTGTAGAAGGGAAAGCAATTCGTTTGCCAGCGTTGGCGTGTGGTGGATTCAACGCCGACTTCGACGGTGACCAAATGAGTATGCACGTTCCTTTGTCTGTAGAGGCTAGGACAGAAGCTAGAATGTTGATGCTTGCTTCAAACAACGTATTGAAGCCAAGTGATGGTAAGCCAAATATGGTACCTTCTCAGGATATGATCTTAGGTAACTATTATTTGACAGCTATCCGTGAGGGATCTAAAGGCGAAGGTATGACCTTCGGCAGTGAAGATGAAGCACGACTTGCCTATGAAAATGGCGATTTGAGCCTGCAAGCAAAGATTAGTTTGAGAAGAACTGCTATGTTTGAAGGACAACCTGTCGTAGGAAGAATTGAGACTACTCTTGGTAGAATTATCTTCAATAGTATCATTCCGCAAGATCTAGGTATAGTGGATAGAAGCAAACGTGAAAACGTTTTGAAATTCGAAATAGACAAAGAAGTGAAGAAAGGAGATTATTCATCCTTAATTGAAACTTGCTATAGAAAACATGGCACCAATACTACAGTTACTATGATTGACGACATCAAAAATATGGGATTCAAGTATAGTACTTTGGCTAGCGTGTCATTCTCAATATATGACATTCCTAACCTAAAAGGAAGAGATGAAATCATTGAAGAGGCAGATAAAGTTGCTCGTCAAAATGATGATTTGTTCATGCAAGGTTTCATGAACTATAGCGATAAACGTTCAAAGAACATGGCTGTTTGGGACAAAGCTTCAAATGAATTGGTAGATTTGACTGCAAAATCAGTTGATAAATTCAATTCATTGAACATCATTTTGCAATCAGGTGCACGTGGTAACTTGGGACAATATAGACAGATCAGCGGTATGTTGGGTATCATGGACGCTATTAACAACATTTCCGACGTTCCGGTTAAATCTAACTATAGACGAGGCTTGAGTGCTCTTGAATATTACAGTGCTGCTCGTGCCAGCCGTAAACAGTTGATGGATACAGCGTTGAAAACTGCTGACTCTGGTTATTTGACAAGAAGATTGGTAGATATTGCTCAAGATACTACCGTAACGGAAGAAGATTGTTTTGCTAACCTTGGCGAACCAGTCAAAGGTATGGAAGTGGCTGAAATCAGGCATGGGGGAACAGTTATCGAATCATTGTTCAACCGTATTGTTGGAAGATATACATCTGCTCCAGTCGTTCATCCTAAGACGAAAAAGGTCATCTGTGGAGAGGATCAATTCATCACTGATGAACTGGCTCAAGAGATCGTTGATGCTGGCATAGAGAAGGTTGCAATCAGGACTCTTCTCACATGTAAAGCAAAGAACGGCGTATGTGCTAAATGTTATGGACGTGATATGTCCACGAACGACATCGTACATGTTGGTGAGGCTGTCGGTGTCATCGCTGCTCAATCAATCGGTGAACCTGGTACACAGTTGGTATTGCGTACATTCCACAGCGGTGGTGTCGCATCTTCGGATATTACTACTGGTCTACCACGTGTCGAAGAAATTTTCGAAGCACGTAATCCAAAAGGTGCTGCTGTCATCTGTGAAGTGGGCGGTAAAGTTACAGTCAACCAAATTGACAAGCGTTATGAAGTTGTCGTAAAGGGTAGCACAGAAGAAAGTTATATTCTCCCATTCGGCTCAGTATTGAAAGTCAAGACTGGAGATGTTGTTACTCCGGGTACACCTCTAACAGATGGACCATTGAACCCAAGAGATGTATTGGTTACAAAAGGTGTCAAAGCAGTTCAAGAATATCTATTGAACGAAGTATTGGAAGTATACAAATCTCAATCTGTTTCTATCAATGCTAAACACTTGGAAATCATCATCAAGCAAATGTTAAGAAAGGTTAAAGTTGAAAATCCTGGAGATACAGATTTGTTGCCTGGTGCTCTAGTAGATATTAGAGTTGCAGAAGAGGCAAATTTGAAGACGCTTCAAGAGGGTGGAGTGCCTGCGACTATTAGACGTGAGTTGCAGGGTATCACAAAGGCATCTTTGACAACTGAAAGTTTCTTGTCAGCTGCATCATTCCAGGAATCAAGCAATGTCTTGACTGAAGCTGCCCTGAAAGGTAAAGTTGACCACTTGGTAGGTTTGAAAGAAAATATCATTATCGGTAAAATGATACCTGCAGGTACTGGTTCAGTTCAGTATAAGAACATCTTACCTAAACAAGTTAAAGATGAAAACAATAATTTAACTAACCATGATGTAGATATTAAATTTGATGATATTGAAGAATAATGATGAATAAAAGGCTTCGTAAATTGCGAAGTCTTTTTTTGTTTTTTCTAAAATTATTTCAACGAAAAAAATATGTAAAATATTTTTATAAATATAAAAAAATAATAGGGAAAAAATGTGTTAAAAATTAAACTTTTATCTATTTTATAGCAGTCTAGCGGGATGATAAAAAAATAAAAAATATTACCTCAAAACTATTTACAAATTAAAAAATATGTGCTAATATGTAGGCATAAATAGGAGGAGAAATATGAACAATCCTACAAATATGATTCAAGCAAAAATTAAGTATGGCAATGGTGTGCTTGAGTTGGTTGATGCTCTTAGTGCAACGTACAAACCTACTAAAAAACGCACCACTATCCAAACCATGATTTTTGAAAAAAACAAACTCAAAGTGTCTCCTAAAAAAGAAGATTCAACGACTATATCTCCAGCTGAAGTCAAAGGTATGATTGCCGAATTTAGAGAACGTAGAGAGATAACCGCTTCTCAAATGGGAATCAATATGTTGTTGGAAAATAAAGAAAAACATAATTTACAAAAACATGTAAAAAAGGTCATCAAAGCACAAGCAAAAGAAGAAAGAAAGAGATCAAAGGCCGAACAAGAACAAACCTTTTAATTTACCTAATACAACTCCCACTTGGGAGTTTTTTTGTTTTTTATTATGCAAAAAAATCTCATTTATGAGTAAAATATTTTATTCAAAATTATTCAACATTTATTTTACATTGAGAAATTTTTATGATATAATCTTATTAATTAATTTTGTGAGGGTTTATGAAAGATTTAGTTTATCCAGCAATAGTTTATAGAGATGAAGAAGAAAATGGTTATACTATTTCCATACAAGATTTAGGTATAGTAACTGAGGGGGAGACCGTCGTTGACGCTTACATCAAGGCTAAACAATATTTGGCTGCGATGGTAGATTGTGCCATTAAATTTGATTGTGATATTGAATCCCCTAGTGAATTTGAAAAAGTTTACAAGGAGAATAAAAAGAATATTGTTTTATTAGTAGATGCGTTGTCATAGAGGTGTTTTATGACTAAAGTTAACGTGCAAAATTGGCCACAATTAGATTTTTTAATAAACAATTTTTTTGAAATCATTGAATATAAGCGTGGGCGTGGTATTTATGGAGATAGGGTGGTTTTAAAACGACCAAAGAGAGCAGAAGCAGTGTTTGGAGAACCCGAACGTTTGCAAGAATTTTATTATATGGATGCAAATGCAGTGAAAGAATTTCCAAGGACGATTCTAGAGAAGATAAAATTTATTTGCAGATTTGTAACTTCCCCAGAGAGTATGAATGTGCTTTGCGAGTTTGATAAATCAAACGGAATAGAACCTAACGAATGGGCAATTGAGACAAAAAAACAACTAGAAGATGCTAAATCTTTAGATTATGGTGTATTGAATAAAATTTTATTAGAAAGATACAAGTTATTGGATAGCAATTTCTTGAGCAAACTGAAAAAACATAGAGAAAAACAATATTTTCTCGCTAGTAGTGATGAGTTTAACTTCATCTCAAAAGAGTATGCTAATCAGCAAATTGGGATCTTGTAACAAAAAATTTTGTTATGTTGCTTTATTCGACATAACAAGTTTTTTTTCTTGAAATAAATTTTATTTATCCACTTAAACTATTTATGTAAACTTTACAAATTATCACTGATTTTGTTTGACAAAATTCTTGATATTTATTACAATAAACTAGACTAATATATTTATTTAGGAGACTACGATGAAAGTAATAAACAAAATGAACAAATATTTCAAAATTATCTTGTGTTTCATGGCGTTCGCAGTGTTGAGTTTTATCTCTGCATTTAGTCCAGTGCTAACATCTTTCGCTGTAGATTATACAGTTGAAAGTTATAATGTTGCGATCAACTCAATCAAGATGCCTAAGAATACTGTGGACGTGTCAAATGACGAAGAATTTAGAATTCCACTATTGTCATCTAGCATGGGCGTCTCTGCTCCAAGTGATTACACTATCCGTGTAATTGACCCAGCAGGTCAAAGCCATGACTATGTCGTTGGTGGAGAAGAGAATGATACGACATACTTTAATGATACCCAAATTGAGAGCGATTATATCACAATAAAAGCACTAAATAACGGGAAATATGACATTTTATATATTGTAACTCAAGATGGTAGGACATATTATTCCAACACATATAGTGTAACAGTTACAAATATATCTTATGAATTAGATTTCACTGACAGCAATGGCGTTAAGAAATTGGTTCCATCTGCTTTGAGAACGGGCAGTGAAAGGATAGAGATTCCTGTCGCTAATGTGAAAGTTGCAGATAGTGAAGATGATTCAGTCGTTGCAACTGTTATCCCAGTAGTTACAGTAAATGGTGCTCCATATGATGCTAATGAGAGTGATTATTTCGTATATGAAGGCGGAGTATACTATATTAACCCTACAGTAAGCGGAACATACACTATTGAATATTCTTATAAACAGGGCAGTAACCCTCCTACAACAACTTATACAATCAGTGTTCAAGACGATTTCGTTCAACCAACAAGTAGAGATCTAACTATTACAACTCCTACTATGCCAACTGTAGAATTGGGAGACAAAGGTGTTACGTTGCCATCTTTGACATTGAGCGACAATTACAATGACAATGTCGACTATAACATTGAATCCATAGTTATCACTAAGACTACTGACAGCAATATCTCTATAACATTGACCAATAATACACGTGAATTTGACATGACAAAAGAAGAATTTGACGTAGATAGTTATGCTGAATTGGTAGGAAACTATGATGTTCAATACAATGTCATTGATGCGTACGGAAATAGAAAACAATATACTGCAACGATTAGAAATGTAACTGACAATACTAGACCTAGCGTATATATGGCGTATGACTATGACCTTGATGCTGAAACAGGACTTCCTGTACAGGTTGAAAATGAGGACGGCGAGTTAGTAGATGATGTTAGAACTGACTATGCTGTTGACTTGAAGGCTAGATATGGATATGCTGAACTCGTATTGCCAGCAATCTATGCTACTGATAAGGTAAGTGATTATAGTGAATTTACTTTCATTCGTTATATACAAAATACCAGCACTCACACAATCTATTATATTGATAACTTGAGAGTGGAAGATGGCGAAGTAGTTGCAGTAAATGAAGGCGAGACTGGATACAACTATTCAGGCGATGAAAACATAGGACATTTCAACAAAGCAGTAGAGTTTAGATTCTCTGCAGATGACAGCAACATTTCGGATTATGCTGGACAATATACTTTGGGATACTATGTGGTATCTAATACAGTATCTAGACAAGAAAATTATGTATATTCATCAGGTACTACTAGATATACCTTTACAGTATTGTCATCAGCGCAAGTAAGTAATGATCCTGAAAATACATCTACTCCTACTATCGAAATAAATAATGTTAAAAACAATACAACTATAGATAGCGATGATACAATTAGTGTAAATGTAACATCAACTGACAGCATTGATACACGTCTAAAAAATGCAGTATTCTATTATTATTCAACGACTTCAGGAAATGATCTAGAAGAAGATATTCAATCTGCTATAGATACAGTTGGTTTGGATTCAACAAGTGATTATTATAATGGAAAATGTAATGTCCTTGATGACGAAAAATTCTTGACTGCTATGCAAGAATTGGGCTATGAGGGATTCGGTATTGCAAGCGTAAATGCAAATAACTCAAATACTTTTGATGTTAAATTAGATAACTATGCAGATTATCAAGGAGAATTGTCCGCTACAATTGTAGCTGTGACAATCAACGATAACGGAGCTATCAACACTGACACTAGAAGTATTCAAATCAAAGATTTAACAGAAACAGAAGCTCCTATCTTCTCTATAACAAATGGTGGAGATTTTGTAAGTAGTGATAGTATTCTTACAGATTTAGAGAAAGATCAAGTTGCAACGGTAGTTTTACCTACACTTGAATTTGAAGATGACGATTCATCTTTGGCTCTAGACTTATCATATTATATTGGTACACCTGAAGGGACGAATACTGGGTTACAATATTTCTCTCCTACAGGAAAACAATTGAAAAACAATACAATTGTCGGTGGACAAATAATTACTAGTGCTCCTGGAACATATTATGTTGTTTATACAGCAACAGATGATGCAGGAAATACTACAGTAGTATACTTTACCTTTGTAGTCAATGATAGTTCGGATCCAATACTTTCTGTGAATGTAGAAGGTGATGACGTTACAATGTCAGGCAATACTGTAACAGCAGAAGCAGGCAGCATAATATCTTTCGATCCAACGTTATTCTCTTCGGACGGCAGAACAAACTTGACAGATGATGTCAATACTACAATAGATTACACAATTGACGATAACGGCGATGGTCTTGACTATAAAGCAACTGGCGATTATCTAACATTCCAATTCAACGATGTTGGCGAATATGCAATAACATTTACAGGTTCATACAATGGTAGAACAGCAATTGAGAAAACAGTTTATGTGTCTATCACAATGCCTGAATTGACTTGGGACTTTGATATCACGGTTCCTGAATATGCTCAACAGGGCGAAGAAATCTTATTGCCAGATTTGACGGCAAGCCAAGGGGATCAAAAGGCTGAAGTTGAAGTTACAGTTGAAGATCCAGATGGTTTGAATGTAACTGTTGATAGAATCGTAAATGCTAATGAGCAGGGCACAGGTGCAATGGTATGGAGATTCACAACGAAAGAAAATGTTCGTGGAACATATGTTGTAACCTATACTGCTAGAACTGATAATGGTTCAATAGAACGTACCTTCAATATCAAAGTTGGTGATAATGTTGCTCCAACATTCACTATGAGTTATGAAAATGAATTGAGTCAAGATATTGTATATGATGGAACTAATCAAATAGAATATAGAATTGACCTAAACAGAACTCAAAGAACTATGACAATCACAGTTATGAGCAATGGAAATACAATCTATTCTTATGAATTTAATAACGATAACTTGTTGATTCAAGATAGAAATGATTCAGGCACTCAAACTACTATGAGTTGGTCAGATTTGGAAGTGACTTTGACTAGCGAAGATGGTATTGTCACAAGCGGAGACGAGGACGGACAATATTATATCAATGGAACAGGAAAATGCACTTTGACCTTATCTATTGAAGATAATTATGACAACGTTGGAACAAAAACTATTGAGTTCAATGTAGTTACAGAATCTTCTCCAAATGAAGTTCCAGATTCTATTGTTGGGGCTGTATTGATTGTTGCTTCTTTAGTAATTCTTGCTGTTGTAATTTTGGTATTTGCCTTTACAGGTAAGAAGGGCGGTTCTTCAAAATCAAAGAAGAAAAAAGATGACATTGTTGTAGAAAACAATGGTGATGAAAAGTCTAGCAAGACAGAAAAGAAAGAAGAAGCAAAAGTTGAAGATAAAGCAGAAGAAAACGCTGAAGAAGTAAAAGAAAATGACGATAATACTGATACTGAAGCAAAATCAGGAGAAGTTGAATAGGTCATTTAAAAGAGAGTTAGTATAAAAATTAACTCTCTTTTTCTTTTTAATAAAAGTTATTTGACTATAAAAAAATAAACGTGGCAAAAAATAAGGATATCTTGATAATAACTTTATATAAAAAGATAGACAAATTTGTCTATCTTAATTTTCTTTTTAATTTTGCGATCTCTTCACGAAGATTAATTGCTGTTTCAAAGTCTAGTTGGGAAGCTGCGGTATTCATCATGCCTTTTAGTTGTTCTATCTTCTTGGATATTTCTTGTTTTGTCATCTTGGTCTCTTCTTTATCCATTCTAATTTTCAGGGTATCCACAATGTCTTTCTTGATTGTCATTGGTTTTACATTATGTTTTTTATTGTATTCCATTTGAATTTTTCGTCTACGTTCGGTCTCTTGGATGGCTTGTTTCATGCTATCTGTCATCATGTCTGCGTACATTATTACTTTGCTTTCGCTATTTCTCGCCGCACGTCCTATAATCTGTATGAGAGAAGTGGCACTACGTAAGAAGCCTTCTTTGTCCGCATCTAATATTGCCACCAATGTTACTTCGGGCAGGTCAAGGCCTTCTCTCAACAAGTTAATACCTATCAGGCAGTCAAATTCGTCCGCTCGCAATTCGTTGATAATTTTTACTCTTTCCAATGTGTCAATGTCGCTATGAAGATATTTTACACGTATACCATTTTCTCCAAAATAAGCACATAAATCTTCTGCCATTTTCTTTGTGAGTGTGGTTACTAAGACTTTGCCATGTTTTTCAACATTCTTTTTGATCTCATCATATAGATTGTCCACCTGACCATTGCTAGGGCGGACCTCTACTTCTGGGTCCAGTAGATATGTTGGACGTATAACTTGCTCTACAACTTGGCCTGCTAAAGACAATTCATATTCATTTGGAGTCGCAGAGACATAGATAGTTTGACCTATACGGCTATTGAATTCCTCAAAATTCAATGGTCTATTGTCATAGGCACTAGGAAGCCTAAAACCATATTCGACCAGACTGGTTTTTCTCGCTCTGTCTCCATTATACATGCCTCGTACTTGAGGTAAGGTAATATGGCTTTCATCAACGAATAGCAGGAAGCCGTTTGGGAAATAGTCGAGTAGAGTATATGGCGGTTCACCAGGGGAGCGACCATCAAAATAGCGAGAATAGTTTTCTATGCCTGAACAATATCCCATCTCTTGCATCATTTCGATGTCATAATTGGTGCGTTCTTTTATTCGTTGGGCTTCTATATATTTACCTTCACGAGTAAAAAATTCTTCTCGTTCCTTTGCATCTTTTCTAATTTGCTCTAGTGCAGTGTTTAGTTTTTCACTGCCGACAGCATAGTGGCTGGCAGGGAAGATTGACGCATGCTTCAATCTATCAATAACTTTCCCTGTAACGACCTCAAATTCGCTAATATCTTCTATTTCATCGTCAAAAAATTCTACACGAATTGCGTGTTCGCTGCTGTCTGCTGGGAATATATCTACAACATCTCCACGTGCTCTAAATGTAGAACGTGTGAAATCAATTTCATTACGAGTGTACTGAATATTTATCAATCTATGTATCAAATCCTCACGTGTCATCTTGTCGCCGATACGCAAAGAAATGTGCAGGTCATAATATTCTTTTGGTGCACCTAAACCATATATACATGAAACTGATGCGACGACAATCGTATCGCTACGCTCTAATAGACTGCTGGTGGCACTGTGGCGAAGTTTATCTATTTCATCATTGACGCTCATATCTTTTTCAATATAAGTGTCGGTAGAAACAATGTATGCCTCTGGTTGGTAGTAATCATAATACGAAACAAAAAACTCAACTCGATTATTAGGAAAAAATTCTCTAAATTCGTTACACAGCTGTGCTGCCAAAGTCTTGTTGTGTGCGAGGACTAGAGTGGGGCGGTTTACTTGGGCAATTACATTCGCCATTGTAAATGTCTTCCCACTACCTGTAACACCTTTCAAGACTTGGGCGGAAAGTCCATCATTGATTCCTTCTACAAGTGAGTTTATTGCTTCTGGCTGGTCGCCAGTAGGCTTATATTTTGATACAAGTTCAAATTTTCTGTATTCCATAACTTCCTATAAAAATATATATCTAATCAATACACCGATCAATGCACTTATTGCACCCAAGAGGCATGTCCTACCTAATAGCAACAATAGATTTCGTTTATTGTTGGTGAGTTCTCTATGAAAACCTTCACCTTTGATCTTT
>DVMB01000074.1 GCA_018715225.1 Candidatus Onthoplasma faecigallinarum
CATGCAAGAGTCAAAGTCTTGTGCCTTACCGCTTGGCGATACCCCACTATAACTCCAAATAAGTCTACCTATTTATATTATCACAAAAAAATTAATTGTCAATCAATTTTCATAATAAAACCGACAAAATATGTATTTTTATGTTAATTTAATGTGTGAACTATTTAATTAAAATATAACATTAGATATTTAAAGGTTTCAACTTTGTGTACCAATATTTCTCATCAATACCAAAATTTTTAAAATACGGCATGTGATACATAAAGAATATGTCTGCCAAGTCATATTTACCGCTATCTACATATCGCTTTAATTCCTTGTTTTTTAACATCTCGGGTTTTAAATGTGCTAACGACACCTGCCCTAAGTCTTGATATTTTTTAAATTCCAACACGCATTCTAACTTATCTATTGCTTTAGCAAATTTAGCTTCCTTACTGGTTTGCTCATTGTATTCATCGGTCAATTTCGTCAATGTTTCACTTTTGCGTAGCCCTTTAACAATTTCGTGTACTCCTGCCCTAGCCTTATCCTTCAGCAAATCTTTGTCTATATCATCTAATGGAGTAACATCACCTATAACTATCTCTTCCAATTCATGAATTGTAAGCATCTCCAAAATCTTACCCAAGTCTATATCTAAATCTAATTCACTAACTAAAGAAATAGCCAAAATGTTACACCCATAGATGTGTTCCGCTATACTTTCTAGACGTTCTTTCTTTACTCCCCACTGAACAGCACCCTGTCTAAGCATGTCTTTTATTTTAGTTGCTTTATAATAAAACAAAAACGCATCTTCCAACATATTATCTCCTATTTCATATTAACATATAGACATCAAAATGTAAACAAATCACTGATTCAAATTTTCTGTATCGCATTTATTAAATTCTTCCAAAATAGTGCTTTAAGTATACAAACAAAAATTTGAGATAATTTGCCGTACTGTTAGACAATTATTACATTTAAAGTTTATTCTAACTATATTGGAATATATATGTGCCTGATTAATGTTGATTTTATAACTTTTTTTATAAATGATTTATTATTGATTTGACTTCGTCCAACAATTTACCAATAAGGAACCCATCAATAGCCGCATGATTTACTTGAAGAGAAACATTTACCCATCGCTCGCCCTTTTCGTTTATTTTCATTTTGTCAAAACTGACTTGTGGTATAAAAGAATTTCTTTGGACATCTTTTGGGTGCGTTATGTGAGTAAATTCAAACCATGGTGTACATGACATATACGCAATTACCTGACTTCTCCTAGCGTTAGGAGGTAAAGGTTCAGTAAATGTGGTTTGAGATTGTAGTTTCTTTTTAGTCTCATTACAAAATTTTTCAATATCTGGATAGTATCTGCTGACGACAATTTTAAAAATTTCTTCACCCGGCTTCATTACACACATATCGGCAAATACTCCATCCTCAACTACAATTTTACCATTGATTGAGCGAATCATAAATTCTTCAAATTTTAAAAATGCAGTGTAAAATACATGACACAAGCAAAAATAAAACGACAAACCTTTAGACTTTGCAAATTCATAGACTTTAGATACTTCTAATGGTGTACAGAGCGAAATCTGTGGAATATCAAATTGATAATACAGATTGAAAATATCCTTTCTTTTCCATGATTCTAAATCAATTTCTCTCATATATGAATGTTCCTTTTTATCTATCTAATATAAAATATACTATAAAAACAAAACTTTTCAAAACATTTTACAAAAAAAAGAAAGCCCTAACCCCAAAAAACTTGTTCGCAGTGAGACTAAATCTCGGGTTCCCATGAAAACTAGTTTGAAATGGGGTTACGGCTGTCGCCCATGAATAAAGTTTTGCGACCAGCAAAACGAGAAAAAAGGGCGTACTGCCCACATGGTGCGGATGAAGGGACTTGAACCCCCACGGTCGCCCACTAGATCCTAAGTCTAGCGCGTCTGCCAATTTCGCCACATCCGCACGTCTCAACTCTCACTATTGATAAATTGCTTCGTTTTGACTCGCAATTATATCTTTCCCCTCAGTTGCTCCTTTTATGAAGGACAACTAAAAGTTTTCCTTCTTTACTTCCTTACATTAAGGTATTTGTTTAATTTTGTTTTTTCGATTAAGTATATTTAAATTTAATAATATTTAATTAATTTATGTTTAGTTTAAAGTCGTAACATGCGGACTAATTTGGTGGCTCATCCGGGACTTGAACCCGGGACACCATGATTAAAAGTCATGTGCTCTACCAACTGAGCTAATGAACCATATTTGATTGATATATTAAGATAATGTATCCCGGGAACCCGGGCTTTCCTGTCGGAACCGGACCGCAATCACAGATTGCTCCCGTTCGCTTGCTAAAAACAATTATCAATTGTTTTCTTAACGCGCTCACCCATGATTAAAAGTCATGTGCTCTACCAACTGAGCTAATGAACCATGCCGTAAATTTCTTTTAATTGTTCCAAAATCACTGACGACTTTTGTATTATACACTATCATTACAAAAAAAACAAGTAAATTTATAAAAAATTTCAAAAAAATTTTCAAATACCTTAATAAAAAATAAAAAATTACCTTGACAATTAAAAATGAAATATGTTATCATACACACGTCGACATGAAAATGCGGGTGTAGCTCAATGGTAGAGCGCTAGCCTTCCAAGCTAGTTACGAGGGTTCGATTCCCTTCACCCGCTCCATCTATTTAATAGATATAGTATAGATGATTATTAAGATTTCTAACCATATCTACAAAATAGCAAAATTAACACTAACTCTTATAATATTTATTTTTTGCAAGAACTGGCTTCAAGCAAGAAAAAGGAGTCACAAGGGAAAGGGTCCCCCATAAGACATTGTCGCAATAGGGCTAAATCTCGGGGTCCCCACAAGTACTTGTACGAAGTGGGGTTCAATTCGGGGTCCCCATGAAAACTTGTTTGAAATGGGGTTACGGCTGTCGCCCAAAAGTAAAGTTTTGCGAATAGCAAAACGCACATAGAGGGCGTACTGCCCATACGTGGTGGCTATAGTTCAGTCGGTAGAGCGCCAGATTGTGGATCTGGTTGTCGTGGGTTCGAGTCCCTCTAGCCACCCCATCAAATACTGCATATAGCAGTGTGAATTAATGACTTAATCTATATCTTGTGTGATATGATTAAGTCATTTTTTCAATTGAATAGAATTTTAGTTAGATCTAACAATTCTCTTATACGTCTGGTTTAATCTTTTGTATAACAATTATTTGATATTTAAAATCTAATTATGATATAATAAATTTAGGAGTAAATATGAAATTAAATATTAAAATAAATTGCCACAGTTCAATATGTATAAACGATGTTTATTATATTGATCCTTTCAAGATTACAACAAAAACCAACAATGCAAAAATCATCTTCATCACTCACCCACACTATGACCACCTTGATATGTCGTCCATCAAAAAGCTGATCAACAACAATACAATAATTATATGCACCGAATCATCAAAAGAGATTATTCAAAAAGAACTTATCAACAAAATCATAGTTGTCGAACCTAATCAAAAAGGGAAAATTGAAATCATTGAATATTCTACCTTCCCTGCATACAACTTTGGGCATCATCATTTCAAAGAACTAGGTTATGTGGGATATAATCTTATTATTGATGACATTAAACACACCATTTGCGGAGATACGGACGCCACTGAAGAGTTAAAACAGATCAAAACAGACGTACTATTGATTCCTATTGGTGGCACATATACTATGGATGCTAAAGAAGCCGCCGACCTAACAAATATTATGAAGCCAAAGGTCGTAATACCTACCCACTATAACTGTATAGAAGGCACCGCGAAAAAAGAAGCCGAAAAAATTTTTATCGACAATGTCAATCCAAAAATTGAAGTAGTTATAAAAATCAAATAAGGAGAAACCATGAACAAAACTATAAAAAATTTAATTGAAAGAAGAAGTTGCAAAGATTTTAAAGACGAACAAATAAGTGACGAAGATTTGAATCTCATTTTAAAAGCGGGAACATTCGCTCCATGTGGAATGGGCATGCAGTCGCCAATTATATTAGTCTTGCAGAATAAGACTACAATAAAAAAATTATCTAAACTAAATGCCAAAATCATGAATGCTAAAAAAGACCCATTTTACAACGCCCCTACCATTTTGATTGTAATGGCAGATAAAAACATACCAACTTACAGAGAAGATGCAAGCCTTGTCCTAGGCAATTTGATGAATGCGGCATACAGCCTTGGAATCGGTTCATGCTGGATACATCGGGCCAAGGAAGAGTTCGAAACAGATGAAGGAAAGGCTATGTTAAAGAAATGGAAAATTCCAGAAAATTATGTCGGCGTAGGTCATTGTATATTGGGCTATCCTAATTCTCCATACAAACCAGCAAAACCACGTAAACCTGATTATATAAGAGTTGTGAAATAATCATAACCTTTTTACAAACTATATATAGGACTAAAAACATTTGCAAAATGTTTTAGAAAATTATTTAATTGTTTGAAAATATCTCAAAAAAATGATAAAATTTAAATATGAATGTAGAAAAATGGATAAAAAACAACTGTAAATCATTAATAAATAAAAAAATTGTCATATCTGGTGCCACTGGCGGACTGGGAAGACAAATTGTATTTATCTTAGCAAGCCTCGAAGCAGACCTGGTTTTTTTAGGCAAAGATTACGAAAAAACTGACATTTTAAAAGACGAGATATTGTCAAAATACCCTAATGTAAATATAGATATTATCGATGTAGATCTATCTAGTATGCAATCAGTAAAAGAATGCGTCAATGAATTAAAAAAGTTGGACAAAATTGAAGTCCTTATTCATAATGCAGGGATATATAATGTACCATTGATCAAAACAGATGCTGGATACAATAATGTATTTCAGGTAAACTTCGTCTCCCCCTACTATATAACAAAACAACTTTTGCCTATTATAAACAAAAGTGATGACCCAAAAGTTATTGCTGTTGGGAGCATCGCTCACAATTATTCAAAAATTGATGAAAACGACATTGATTTTTCTACACGCAAAAAATCTAGCAAGATTTACGGCAATTCAAAGAGATTTTTGATGTTTTCGCTCTACGAACTATTTAAAGACAACAAAAAAATTAAACTTTCCATTTGCCACCCTGGAATTACTTTTACAAACATTACGAACCACTACCCTAAATTCGTCTATGCAATAATCAAAAATCCCATGAAAATAATATTCATGTCTCCAAAAAAAGCGTGTCTCTCAATTATCAAAGGTATATTTGATGACTGCGATTACCACGAGTGGATAGGTCCAAAAATCTTTGGAATATGGGGACGACCTAAGAAAAGCACACTAAAGACTTGTTCAAATGAAGAAAGTGAAAAAATTTTTCAAATTGCAGAAAAGATCTATAATGATATAAAATAGCGATAAAAACATCATCTATGAAGTCTTGATCAAATTTTAGGCTAGCCAACACGGAGTCTACTGGGTGGTCAATCCCGTGATGATAGTTTTCATATTGTTTTTTGTAGATAAACCAACGTATCCATACATTACAAAGTTCCAAAGCTCCCTTAGCTCCTTTCACAAAGAAAATTTTGGGTGTTTTTATACCATCTGTATTATTCCTATTCTTGGCTCAACTCCTCGTTGACCTATCCCGATAAGATTGTTTTTTATTAGTAAAATGAAAACACGCATTCTCTAAATCTGTATCTAAAATATCTTCTTTTTTTAACTTTATTTTGCCCTTGCGCTTGTTTATCAAGAATTAATATTTTTGTAAATATTAATGTTTATTGCACTCTTTTTCTATCAAATCTATGACAATATCTTTTCCGTTTTTCACATCTTGTTCAGCATATATCTTATTAATTACTGCCAACTTGTCTTTGAAATTTATCATTTCTTGCAATAGTTTTGTAGGAGTCAACTCCGCTTCTTTTATAATTTGAGCGACACCCAATCTCTCGTAATATTTTGCGTTTTCCAACTGATCTCCCCTTGTCGCCTTGTTCTGCAATGGGATCAAGAGCATAGGTAATTTTTTGAAATAACATTCACTTGTTACCCCAGCCCCACTTCGCCCCAAAACAAAATCGGCAATATTGTATAAATTTGACATATCATCACGGATCTCAAAAGCATTATAATTATTGTATGACTTTATCTTCAAATTGCCCTTACCGGTGATATGTATTATATTGAAGTAGTACAACAAATCTTTGATACACGGAAAAACCACTTCGTTTATTTTTTTTGAGCCCAACGATCCTCCCACTATTAGACACGTTGGTTTGTTTTCGTCAAGATTAAGTCCAAATTTAATCTTCCTCTTGTTTTCAAACGATTTGCTAAAAATAGGACCTGTGTAAATGATTTTTTTATTAATTGATTCTAAATTTTTAAAATTTACGCACATTTTATCGCATAATTTCAAAATTATCTTATTAGCCAACCCAAAACTATAATCACTCTCATGTGCGATTATGGGAATTTTTAGCATTTTTGCCGCCACCACTACAGGCAAAGATACATACCCACCTTTGCTAAAGACGAGGTCAGGGTTTATATCTTTTAATATTTTCTTCGACTTTATTATCGCATCAATAAGCACAAATGGAATTTTTAGATTGGAAAAAATTTTCCCACGAACGAGTTTTACGCTAGGTATTGTGTAGTATTTTATCTTTTTTTCTACAATGCCTTTTTCAATGCCCGTACTACCAATATAAAATTTTTCTACATTATCTCCCAAATCTTCAATCAAATACATATTGGGCATCACATGCCCTAACGTGCCCCCACCAGTAAATACTATCTTTTTGTCCATACTGTATTTTATGAAAAGTTAGTCAATAATATAAGTAAAATCACGAATTTTGTCCTTTTTTGTATGATATTACTAAAGATTGATCTCCAAAAAAAATCAACACTTGTTCAATTTTGTACGTTATTTTGCTTGACATTAAATTTTCACTATGCTAGTTTATGACAGAAAAGGAGGTGGAATTATAGACATGTGTTGATTATTTTTACATAAAAATAGAAAAAATTTATAAAACAAAAATTTATTAAGGAGAAAAAAATGAAAAATATTAAATCAATTTTAACAAATTCTATTTCAATCATAATAGGTATATTAATCTATGTATTCTTATCTCAAAATTTCTTTTCTTATTCCGTAAACATAGCAGGAGCACCAACCACTGGCACACAGACAGGTTACCAATTAATTAGACAATTATTTGAGGGTGGCGACAGTACTATGACCTCTACCTGTATGGTAGTCTCACTATTTATAATTTCCATTTTAGCGGGTTTGGTCATAATTTGTTCTATATACAATTTATTGACCAACTTGAATGTCATCAAAGTAAACAATGAAAAGTTAAATAAAGGTATAAATATCACAAATATCGTTTTGGCTAGTTTAGTAGCAATCTTTGCCATTGTCGCAATCTCTTGTACTGCTGGCTATTTAAACAACGGACTTGATATGTCAATCGCCACAACAGCCACCGAGTCATTGACTCAAATGGGAATGACTGTTACTCCAGAATATGTATTGCAAAATTTGATGACTGGTTATACTACTAACATTGGTTGGGCAAATATCACGAACTTAGTGCTAAGTATTGTTCTAGTATGCCCTGTAGTTTTATCATTCGTTTTTGATAGAAAAGATAGATAGATAAGAATAGAGTTTCAAATAAAATCACTATTACATAAATAGTGATTTTTTTATTGTGTTAACAACAAAACATATTTTCGTAAGAAA
>DVMB01000001.1 GCA_018715225.1 Candidatus Onthoplasma faecigallinarum
ATAAATATTAGCGCGTGGATTATCCCAAGAGCGGAAAACTGCTTTGATTGCCTCAAACAATTGCTCTTTTGGATCGGTTGGGAAATCTTTTCCAAGTTGCTTTTTATACTCTGCTTTAAATTCGCGAGCAAGTTCTTTTAAGTCGTCTGCAGTTAGGTCAACGTCGAAAACAACACCTTTTTTCTCTTTCATTTGATCGATTAATTTTTCAAAATACTTTTTACCAACTTCCATTACGACGTCGCTAAACATTTGAATAAATCTTCTGTAGCAGTCCCACGCCCAACGTGGATTTCCGCTCTTTCTAGAAAGGGCCTCTACAACTTCTTCATTCAATCCTAGATTCAAAATTGTGTCCATCATGCCTGGCATACTTGCTCTAGCACCTGAACGTACAGATACCAAAAGTGGATTTTCTTTGTCTCCAAATTTTTTACCTGTGATCTTTTCCATCTTGGAGATATTTTCCATGATCTCTTTTTGGATATCTTTGTTGATTTGTCTACCATCTTCATAGTATTGAGTACATGCTTCGGTAGAGATTGTGAAACCTTGTGGCACTGGCAAGCCAATACGTGTCATCTCAGCAAGGTTAGCACCCTTTCCGCCAAGAAGTTCACGCATGTTAGCATTTCCTTCGCTAAATAAGTAAACATATTTTTTCATAAATTCTCCTTAAAATTCATTCTAAATTTTACCTAAATAGCATAGCGAAAGAAATAAAAAAAATCAACTAAAATTTAGCATTTTTAGGACTTAATTTTAGTTTATTTTAAAATCAAAAAAAATTTTTTGAATTATTTAAAATTATTTAAAATTCGTTTTACTTTATGAAAAAATTATGGTAGAGTATAAAAAAGTTTTTTGTTCATATTTTGCTTTTATATAAATTCAAATGACTTCAAATCTACATTGAATTTGATATACAAAATGTTATGTAATAATCTCAGTGCTTGACTAACGAGATTATTTTTTTCTGTCACTTCTATCCCATCATTTATATTTTTAATTAACGAATATACCTTTTTGTCTATCTGCACGCTGTTGTATTCTTTTTTGTCCGTGAAGTTACCTGTAGTCTTGTCTAAATATATTATATTGTCTAGATCAAAACTTAGTCCCATTCCAGCGAAGTCAATAAACTTCAATATGAAATCTATTGTGGCTAGTTTAGGATCTTTTTCTTCAATATTTTTCAAAGCAGACAGTGTCAGCAAAAATATATCCGGCTCTTCCTTTTCGCTAGGTAGTATTGAACGAATCATATCTAAAACTATATAACCGCATATAGTTTTGTCATAGGACGCAACTATCCCACTAAAATTGTCAATCAATGACGCAGATGTAACTGTACGCAAGTTCCCATTTTTGTTTAAAATAAAATCAGCGAACACAAAGGGTTGGGTAAAAGATTTCAATTTCGCTTTCTCTCTTTTTACTCCAGTAAATTTCGCTGAGATGAGCCCACGCTCCAATGTAAAAATGGAAGCGAGTTTGTCCGCTTCTTTATAATCAATGGTTTTTACTACGATTCCCTTTACTCTCTCTTCCATAATTTATCATTGGTTTATTACAAAGATAACTCTTCACTATCCGTATGTTCAAGTTCTATACTTTTTATATCCTCATACAATTTATTTAAACATACACTCATATCATAAAATTCAATTTTTCCCGTACGGAAAAATAATTCTTTGTACCCATCAATCAGGCTAATATTATTTTTATCTTTCATACAGCCCCCTTTTTCTATTCTATGTAAGAACAGATTTATTATTCACTAAAGCACAAGCCAAATTCACGAATGGCGTCATTGTCGTTACGCCAATTTTGTCTCACTTTTACGAAAAGTTGAAGATTGACGTGCTGACCAGTCAAAGCCTCGATAGACTTGCGTGCCATTGTGGAAATCTTCTTTATCATCGCTCCATTTTTGCCTAAAATGATCGCCTTGTGCGAATCTTTCTCACAATACAGATCCGCATATATTGTGAGAGGAGTCGATTCTTCGTCATATTTTGAAACGACGACTTGAATTCCGTGCGGAATCTCGTCATCTAGCAATAAAAGAGCTTTTTCTCTAATTATCTCCGCCACCATAAAACGCAGATTTTTATCAGTGTATTCGTCCGTAGGGAAATACCTCATCTCATGATCAAAAGTCGGCAAATATTTTTTTATCATATCAATAAGGACATCGCAGTTCTTCCCTTTCAATGCTGAAATT
This sequence comes from Candidatus Onthoplasma faecigallinarum, assembly GCA_018715225.1. Lineage (GTDB taxonomy): Bacteria > Bacillota > Clostridia > Christensenellales > UBA1242 > Onthoplasma > Onthoplasma faecigallinarum. The sequence goes on from DVMB01000001.1 coordinate 2,228, forward strand.
GGCAATATTTCGTCCACTTGAGCTGTCTTGCTTAGATTCATCAACTGCGGATACATTTTCTCATATGTTGTCTCATCTATTTTGTTGATGAGCAGTATTTTTTTTGCTTTTGCACTTACCTTTTTATTTAGACTCTCGTACTGTTCAATCAGTGGTTTATTAGCGACAATCAGCATCAATATGATCTCAGTGTCAGCGGTGGCGTTTTCTATATTCTTTTCCATTTCGTCATCTACTTTGTTCTTTCGCTTGTGATAGCCTGGAGTATCGACAAAGACAATTTGAGAATTGTCGTCATTATATACGCCTATTATATTTTCACGAGTGGTCTGTGACTTTGGACTGACGATCGCCACATGCTCGCCCACTAGCCTATTAATAAGCGTACTCTTGCCTGCGTTGGTATCTCCTACAATAGTAACAAAGCCAGATTTAAAGGCAATATCTCGAGTGATACCCAGATCTGTCAATATCTTGTCCTGCATGTCTTCCATCTCTTTTGCCTCCGCCTTGGTCATATGGTCGTAACCAAGTATATGCAACATGCCGTGGCAAAATAGGAAGCAGATCTCACGACGCAAAGAGTGTCCATATTCTTTCGCTTGAGATTTTGCTTTGTTTAAGCAAATATAGATATCTCCTATGGTTAAACTGTTGTCCAAAATATCAATATCACATTTGTAATCGTCTATTTTTAGCCTTTCATTAGGTTTCAATTCAATATATGGATAGGTCAAGACATCTGTAACTTTGTCTATATTTCTAGTGGTCTTGTTCAGTTCTTGGATCGTATCTTCGTCTACAAAACTTAGGTTGACTTTAGCCTGTTTTGGAAGCGAAAACGACTTTGAGATATAATCAAAAACCTTTTTTATATCTCTTTTCAAATCTTCGTTCACTTTTGTTACAAAATCAACCATTAATCACACCTAATACAGTTATAGTAGTACAAGCGAACATTTTGTCTCCAACTATGGTCGTCTCTGTATTTTCATCTAGCATTTCGGTATGTTGTGGCAACATTGAATACGCATTTTCTACACTTTTACGTGCCAAATCGTCCTTTTCTGCCTCAAAATTATGTTCGACAACAATAGATTGCAATTCATAATATGTTATTACATCACGACTGATAGGAAGCAGATCGCTTATATATTCATTATACATGTCTGCCTCGAAAAGTGCAAACGAATTTTTGGCTTTGCCACTAAATAGATTGAAGC
>DVMB01000075.1 GCA_018715225.1 Candidatus Onthoplasma faecigallinarum
TTATAAAAAAATGTTAAATTAATAAAAAGGAATAAATTAATGGCTAAAATAAAAATATTAAAAAAATTACCAAAAAATAAAAAAATTACCAAAAAATCCACAAATATTCAACATTCAAACAATAATTATTATGATAAAAATAAAGAAAAATATTTGGAATATTATGATGATATAAAAATTCCATCAAAAAGATACGATTGGTAAAAAAGAATACTATTCACTAGTATTCTTTTTCCTTTTTTTATTAATTATCAATGCTATTATTCCCAAAATGCTTAAGACACCTAACCCTACAGCAAGGCAAACCAAAAGACAATTCGCTTGGTTAGCAAGATTATAATATATGACGATATTTTCTTCTATATTATTTGGATCTATCACCCATGTGTGATAATATAATCCATCTATTCTGCTGACATAATCAGCATTGCTGTGTTCTCTATGCAAATCTGTAACATAGGTGTATAAAAGTTGGTTATTTTCACTATCTACCAAATCTGTATAATAACTAGAATAATAACTCGACAATCTATCATACAAGTCATGGTAGTCGGCATAAAGATTGGTTGAATTGTAATATACAGTATTGTATAAGAAATGTTCTTCTATATCGCTATATCCTGTATTGTTCTCAGTGATATTATAGTAATATCTATACACATCAATGTCTTCGAATCTTATACCAATCACATAAGTGTTTTCTTCCCAAACGTTGCCAACGACTGCTATCCCGTCATAGTATGATTGCAATACCTGTCTGGTCTCTTCGTCTGTGATTGTGGACAATGCGATCTGTATCCTTAGGTTAAAACTTGACACAATTCTATTCGCTTCATTCATGCTATTAGTCTCTATTCTCTGCTTGATTTCATCTAGATTGTACCCGCTATTCTCTATCTCTTCTTGATTTAATGTGACATATACCAATTCATCAATCGTCCCATCCTCATTCGTCATGGTCATGGCACGCACTTCGCTACAAGCAGAAAGACATACTGTCATCAACAGTAATAATATTACAATAATGAAATTTTTTACCTTTGATTTTATCATTATTTAATTTATTCCTTAGATAGTGATTAAATACGTAAATTAAAAACTATTTTTTATAAATAAATGTTAAATTTGAATCAAATTGTTTTTCCATTTCTCTAAGAATGTCTTTCATAGAAAAATAATCTTTTTCGTTCAAAATTATATGATCATACAAATTTATGCCCAGAAGCCTGCATTGCACAAACAATTTATACGTCATATCAATATCTTGCTTGCTGGGAGAGACACTGCCAAACGGGTGAGTATGCATGAAGATGACCGAACTCGCCTGAGTGGCTGTAATCTTTGCCAACAAATCTTTTATATTAAAATCGACGCTTGTATCGTCCTTTCCTTCAAATTTTATCACTTTCAATAAAGAATATTTATTCGTTAGGCACAGACAGTAGAAGTCTTCTTTTTTCTCTACAGTATAGCGTTTTCTAAAAAATGCTACCGCTGCTTTTAGATTCTCCAAAATATAATTCGTATGATTATCCTTGCTTACCTCATATTTTGTATAAAATTGTTTTAATAAATTTAGATATATTGCTGTCTCTCTACCTATTCCATTTACTTTTATAAGTTCGTCATATTCCGCATTTAGCACCCCGTACAAGCTATCAAATTCGTTCAACAGGGTGTGTGCCAACTCATTTGTGTCCTTATATGGAATAGAATACGTGAGCATAAGTTCCAAGATCTCATGCTCACTAAACGCATCTAAGCCAAATTCTATAAATTTGTTTTTTAACCTCTGTCTATGTCCCTCATGAATATTATTCTTTTTCTTCATTTGTGTTTTCTTCCGTCAAATTTTCTTCCTCTTCGCTTGGGTCAGCATCAACTATGGCTACACTTACAACCCTGTCGTTGGCACTGACTTTCATCAACCTAACTCCAAGACTCGTACGGCTGACAAGATTGATACTATCTATACGTGTCCTTATCATGACGCCATCGCTAGATATAGCCAAAACATCCTTGTCTTGAGAAACTGGCATGATGTCAACAATTTTACCCGTCTTGTCGTTAAATACGCCCGCCTTGACGCCCTTGCCACGTCTGCCCTGCAATCTGTAATCCTCTGGTCTACTACGTTTAGCATACCCTTTTTCTGTTACGGTTAAAATATCTAATTCAGGGTCTAGCACAATCAAACCGACAATGTGGTCATCTTTGTCAATTTTCATGCTCCTAACTCCTTGCGAATTTCTACCTACGAGACGAATGCTCTTCTCATTGAATCGCAGACATTTTCCATTATCTGCCGCCATCAATATTTCATCGTTAGGATGCACAATCTTAGCAGAAACAAGCGTGTCTCCGTCGTTCAATTTTATTGCAATCTTTCCATTTTTACGTACATTGCCAAACTCTAGAAGTTTTGTCTTCTTAATCAATCCCTGTTCGGTAGCCAGTACAAGATAAGCTCCATCGTCATGCGAATATTTTAGAATAGTGTTGATTTTTTCGTCCGCATCTAAAGGTAACAAATTGACCAACGCTCTACCTTTGTTCTGTCGTCCTGCTTCAGGAATGACATATGCCTTCAGCATGTACACTTTCCCTTTGTTGCTAAAGAACATCAGTTCGTCATGGCTGTTCACTGCAAATATGTCGGTCACAAAATCTTCTTCTTTCGTCCTGTGTGCATTCACGCCACGACCGCCTCTGTGCTGAGCCTTATATTCACTGACAGGCAATCTCTTCACATATCCTTGGCTGGTAAGAGAGATGACAACTTCATGACGCTCAATCAAATCGCCGATGTCAATATCGCTATAGTCCATGACGATTTCACTCTTTCTTGGAGTAGGATATTTTGCTTTTATCTCAAGGAGTTCTTTTTTGATGATTTCATTGATTTTTCCGTCATCAGCCAAGATCTCTTTCAAGTTTTTAATCGTGAGCTCCAACTCATTCAATTCAGCGTTAAGTTTTTCAACTTCCAGTCCAGTAAGCCTACTCAACTTCATCTCCAAAATGGCGTTGGCTTGCCTTTCAGTCAGTTCAAATTTTTCTTCTAGTTTTACCATAGCGTCGTTTTTATCTTCGCTCTGTTTGATGATTTTTATGACGGCGTCAATATTGTTGACAGCGATGACCAAGCCCTTGATTATGTGCTCTCTTTCTTCCGCTTTCTTTAGGTCAAATTTTGTTCGTCGTGTGATGACTTCACGCTGGAAATTCAAATAATAGAATATAATTTCTTGAAGATTCAACACCCTAGGTCTATTGTCCACAAGAGCAAGCAAAATTATACCGCTAGACAACTGTAATTGTGTCTGTTTATATAGTTGATTCAAAACGATTTGAGCATTGGCATCTTTTTTGAGCTCTATGACGATTCGCATACCATCTCTATCCGACTCATCACGGATGTCAGCAATCCCATCAATCTTCTTATCTTTGACAAGGTTGGCAATTTGAGCTATCAGCTTTGCCTTATTTACCTGATAAGGAATAGCATTTACCACAATTCTCCATCTCTTTCCGCTGTCGTAAGACTCAATTTCTGCCTTGGCACGCATTACGACTCCACCATGCCCAGTTTTGTATGCCTGCTTTATGGCAGAAGTACCTAAAATTTCCCCTCCTGTAGGAAAGTCAGGTGCAGGAATATATTCCATCAATTCATCGACAGTGATATTAGGATTATCAATCATAGCGACAACAGCATTGATGACTTCGTTCAAGTTGTGTGGTGGAATATTTGTTGCCATACCTACGGCAATACCATCACTACCGTTTACCAGCAAGTTTGGAAATCTACTAGGCAATACTTTTGGCTGTACTGTCGTTGCATCAAAGTTTGGATAAAAATCTACCGTATCCTTGTCTATATCACGCAAAAGTTCGCCCGCAATTTTACTCAATCTCGCTTCCGTGTAACGATAGGCAGCCGCTGGGTCGCCATCGACACTACCGAAGTTTCCATTAGGGTCAATCAAAGGTTCGTTGATTGTAAAGTCTTGTGCCAGACGAACCAAAGCATAGTAGACCGAACTATCTCCATGTGGGTGATAATGTCCCAACACGTCACCTACGATCTTTGCACATTTTCTAAAAGGTTTATCATTCGTTAGTCCTGTCTCGTTCATGGAGTAAAGAATTCTTCTATGAACAGGCTTCAACCCGTCTCTAACGTCCGGCAGGGCACGAGAGACATTTACCGCCATAGCATAAGCTATAAAAGACTCTTTCATCTCATGTTCAACATCAATGTCTATATAACGTGTATTGTCGATTTTTTCAAAAATTTCTTTATTGTCTTTCATATTTTCTCCTAAACATCAAGGTCTGTAACTAGTGTTGCATGGCTTTCGATAAATTCTCTTCTGCCCTCAGGTCTATCTCCCATTAATAGGTCAAAAACTTCGTTACAAGTTACCTCGTCTTTCATGGTAACTTTTTTCAGTGTACGTGTCTCAGGGTTCATAGTAGTCTCCCACAACAAATCGGCGTTCATTTCTCCTAACCCTTTGTAACGTTGAACGGTATATCCCTTATCTAAGTCCATTAGGGCGTTCTCTTTGTCCTCTTCTGTATAATAATAGTTGACCTGTTTACCACGTGTAACCTTGTATAAAGGTGGCTGTGCCACATACACGTGCCCCTCTTCAATCAACGGACGCATGTATCTAAAGAAGAATGTCAACATCAAGATCTCTATATGGCTACCATCCACATCGGCATCGGTCATGATGATGATTTTGTCATATCTCAGTTTCTTTGTATCACAATTTTCATATATTCCGCAACCAAAAGCGGTTATCATATCATTTATCTCTTGATTTTCAAGCGCACGTGCAAGGCGTGTCTTCTCTACATTCAATATCTTACCTCGCAATGGCAAAATGGCTTGGAAACGACGATTTCTGCCACTCTTTGCTGTACCGCCCGCAGAGTCTCCTTCGACTATGAATATTTCACATTCGCTAGCGTTCTTACTACTACAATCTGCCAATTTCCCAGGAAGTGAAGATGACTCCAACACACTTTTCCTTCTAGTATCCTCTCGTGCGTTCCTAGCCGCTTCCCTAGCCCTTTGCGACAACATACATTTGTTGATCAGGTCTTTACTCTCTTTTGGATGCTCTTCTAGATAATCTTTGAACGTCTCGTCCATGGCTTTTGCTGTAAAAGTCTTTATCTCATCAGTCCCCAATTTTGTCTTTGTCTGTCCTTCAAATTGTGGCTCTTCAACCTTTACCGAGATGACAGCGACAATACCTTCTCGTGTGTCTTCTCCGCTGAGTTTCATCTTGTCCTTTATCAGTTTGTTTTCAACGGCATAATCATTGATGATTTTCATCAAACTATTTTTGAAACCATCTACATGTTTTCCGCCCTCTTCTGTGTTGATGTTGTTGCAATAACTATGGACATTCTCAGTATAAGTGTCAGTGTATTGAAAACTTAGTTCAATCTCGCATGTGGCGTCCACACTCTTGCCGTTTTCGTCTTTGCGTTTATATTTATACACTTTGTCCACATAGATAGGCTCAGGGAAAATACAATTTTTGTTCTCAGTAAGGTCAGCGACGAACTCCTGTATACCGCCCATGAATTGGTATACATTCTCCTGCTCTTTTTCTGGTCTACAATCTTTCAAGGTAATTCTAAGCCCTTTATTTAAAAAGGCTATCTCACGCAACCTAGATTTCAAGGTGTCGTAATTAAATTCAGTGATAGGGAAGATTTCATAGTCCGGTTTAAATGTAACCATTGTACCTGTCTTTTCGTGCGGAACTGTTCCCACCACTGCCAATCTATCAACAGGGACTCCTCTATGATATTCTTGATGATAATGATTGCCATTTTGATAAATGTCCAAGATCAAGACTTCACTAAGTGCATTTACGACAGAAAGACCAACTCCATGCAGTCCGCCAGAGATCTTGTATCCGCCACCGCCGAATTTGCCACCTGCGTGCAATTTTGTAAGCACCAATTCAGCCGCACTGATACCTTCTTTCTCATGAATACCTGTTGGTATACCACGCCCATTGTCCAGTACACTTACCGAACCATCACTGTTGATTGTAACATTGATTTCGTTACAATATCCAGCCAACGCTTCATCAATCGAATTGTCCACAATCTCTGTTACTAAATGGTGCAGACCTTTTTCGTCAGTAGAACCAATATACATGCCCGGACGTTTTCGCACTGGCTCTAATCCTTCCAAAACTTGAATGGCTTCCGCTCCATAATTATTAGTAACTTTTAATTCATCTATCATAAAATCTCCTTTAGCTGATTAATTTTTTCTTCCCTATATATCTCGCCTTTGAGAATTAAGGCACAGACATTTTATCTACTTAACTTTTCAAATTGGCTGTTAAAATTGAATTAGTTAAAGCCTATAAAATTCACTTAAAAAGAAAAAAATATATTATATATTTATATATAATATATTGTATCAAAAAAACACAATAAAAACAAGTGTTTAGCCCATTAAAAATAGTGAAAATTAGCGTAAAATAACGTAAAATATCAACTTATTAAATTATATGATTTTTACCAATATATTTTTAGGAAAAATAAAAAATGAGAACGCTTTTGTTCTCACAATTTTTTTAAAATTTTGTTTTTACAAACGTTTGATCAAATATGCTAAATAATGTTTGCTGTCATATTCCAATTTGTATTTATCATATTTCACTTTTGGATAATGTTCGGGGTTTGGATTTCTAAATTTCTTTTTCTTCATAATCTTGAAGCCCTTTTCTTTCAAGTACTGCTCAATATATCTAAAATGGACGCTAGGATCTTCAAAAACATCAATGATGAGAAAATATTGTGCTTTAATATCCATAATGCGATGGAAAAGATTTTCAAAAGAATTGCCGAAATGCTGTGCCTCACCCAAAGTCATATGCACCAGGCAAAAATCATAAGTTTTCCTAAACGTAGTGTTACAGATATCTGCTTCCACCACTTCTAGCCTAGAACTGCCTATCGCATTTTCGAGCGGATTTTTCTTCCTGTTGTCTCCGGGATATATGATAGCGTCTACTTTTGCCTGCGGGAAATATTTTAGTGCTATACTTGCACTTATCTTTCCACTCCCTGCATCTATGGCTTTCTTTATCTCTTCGTGTTTTAAAGGTTTTAGCATCACTCTTGCAATTTTGTCATGAACCATTTTAGATGTATCTACTAATTTTTCCACACACACCTCTAATTAAGATTTTTTATTTATTTCTTATCTCTAGAGCAATTTTATAGATTATATTTCAATTTTGCTCACAATCTATCAAACATTCTGTACGTTACAAAATCTCTTTATAGATTGTAATAGGACCATCAAGATCGGCATTTATCTGCATATTTTCGCCGAAAGCACCCAGTTTGACATCTACGCCCAAACCCTTCAATTCGTCCGCCAACGCTAAGTACAATAGTTTCGCTTTTTCTTTGTCGGCAGAAAGGCTAAAATCCGGTCTAGCTCCGCTACCATTCCCTGTACACAAAGTAAAATTCGACACAAGCAACAACTCGCCCTGTATATCCAGTAAACTGTCGTTCAACTTATTTTCTCGTTCGAAAATTCGCATGTGTGCAATTTTCGCCGCACACTTTTTGACCTGCTCAATGGTGTCGTCCTTACACACTCCAACCAACACCATCAAGCCCTTTTTCACTTCGCTTATCAATTCATCATTGACACGCAGGCTTGCACCCTTAATTCTCTGTAGAACAATCCTCATAAAGACTACATTTCCCTTGCAATTTTGTTGACCATGCCCATATCAACTTTGCCAGCATATTCCGCCTTAAAATGTTTCATAATGGTTGGAATTGATTTGTCAGGTAGGGTTGCAATGATGTTCTTTATCTCAACTTCACTCAACATTTTAGGTAAATATTTAGATATAATAACCTTCTGCTTTTCTATATTTTCGGCTTCAATCGTATTCCCCGCCTTGATATAATTTTCTTGCTCTTCACTGAGTTCTTTTATCGTCTTTTGCAAAATCTGGATAGTGTCATTATCCGTCATCTCTTTGCCATTTTTCTTTGCTTCAATACTGAATAGCAAAACTTTGTTCATAACGACCCCAAATATTGCACGTGCTACACTGTCATGCTCTTTCATCGCTTGCACATTCGCTTTTTTGATTTCGTCTATAATCATATAAACTCCTTTTTTATTTTTGATTATTTTTATTGCAATAGAATTTTTGTAGATTAAATTTATTGTCTATCAAATTTTAATTATACTGAGATATAAAATTGATGTACTTCATTTTCTCGAATTGTTGACGGACAAGATTGTTTGACAAAAAACTATTATTCGTCTTTAAAAATGTCATTCACTTCCGCATTTTCTACCGGGGTTAGCACCACGTCTTTTTGACCTTGCAATTTGCTAACATTTTTTGTATATAACATATCTTTGCCCTGTTCATAAAATTGCGTATATTCGCTCTTCCATTTTATTGGGATAGTACCACGTTGACCGTTCCTGTGTTTTGCTATCACTAGAGAATAATCTAGTGCATCGTCATTGTTGTCTTCGGCCGCATTATCGCTAGCCACGTCCGAAATAAACATGACAATATCTGCATCTTGTTCAATACTACCACTCTCTCTTAAGTCACTGAGTTGTGGTGTCTTGTCCGCACGTTTTTCGCTCTCACGATTCAACTGGGACAACAATATTATTGGCACTCCCAATTCACGTGCTGCCAACTTGATGCTACGTGTAAGATCGGCAACTTCTTGCTGACGGTTGTTATCTTTCGTTCCTCTCTCACTCTTCATCAACTGAAGATAGTCAATGATCACCATATCTAGCCCGTTTTTGATCTTCAGTCTTCTACACTTTGACAAAATTTCGGTAGGTGTGATGGTCGTAGTGTCGTCTATATAGATATTGGAATTCTCCAAAATCTTCTTCGTCTCGAATAGCGTTGCCCAGACATTGTTGTCTTTCGTTCCGCCCTTCACATAGTCCATAGGCACTCTACCCGTAGAGCATATGAAACGTTGTGCCACTTGTAGCGAGGACATCTCAAGGTCAAACATAGCAACTGACTTGTTGTATTTCAAAGCGGAATTTATCGCAAAATTTACCGCCAAAGTCGTCTTACCAATACCTGGACGTGCTGCAATGATGATAAGTTCGCCCGGTTTAAAGCCGTTCGTAATTTTATCCAAAGTAGGAAACCCTACCTTAACTCCCATGTTGGAATTAGGATCAATCGAGATCTTTTCCATCAAATCAATCGCTTCATTGACACCTTTTTTGATATGTTCGAGGTCATTTGTTCGTCTAGTCTGTGCTATGTCAAAGATGTATTTCTCCGCTTTTTCAAGCACATCTTGTGCACTCTTACCCTCATAAGCTTCATTGATTGTCTTTTGGGATACGTCTATGATTTCTCTTAAAATACTATCGTTCCTGACAATCTCAGCATAATATTTATAATTAGCCGCACTTGGAACATAATTGGTCAAGTCTGTGATATATTCAAGTCCGCCAACCTCTTCTAGTTGTCCTTTGTCTTTCAGCACTTTGCTGACGGTGATATAGTCTATCGCCGTATCAAGGTAATAGTTGTCCAACATTGCTTGATAAATCTTTTGATGTGCGGACGAATAAAAATCTTTTGCATTCAAACTTGCAAACACATTCTCGCACGCATCTTTTGATAGAAACAGACAGCCAAGTAAACTTTGCTCTGCTTCCAAATCGTTTGGTTGAATAATAGGTTTATCCATTCTTCCTCCTATTTAAATACATCTTTGTCGCCCTCTAGTTCAATTTTTGCCTGTCTTCGCCTTTCACGCTTTCTTGCTATCAATTCTTCAATCAAAACAGCAATTCCCATGATCAGCATAAACAGTAAAATTTGCACAGCGTTTGACGTGATGACATTCCTTAACAGATACCCAATCGCTATCAAAAAAGGTACACAGCACAAAATAGTGATGGCAATTCGCTTGCCCACTTTCATGATATTTTGTATTATTTCCTGCTGATTTTTTCTCATCAACCCTCCACGACAGGTTTTTTGCTCTTTGCACGCAATTGATGATCCAAAATTTGTTTTCTAATACGAATACTCTTTGGAGTAACCTCTACCAACTCGTCGTCTGCAATGAATTCCAAAGCGGCCTCCAACGACATAGGTTGAACAGGAATCAATTTCAACGCTTCATCACTGGCACTGCTTCTGGTGTTGGTCAATTGTTTTTTCTTGCACACATTGACTACTATGTCATCGCCCTTAGGGTTCGCTCCTACTACCTGACCCATATAGACTTTATCGCCAGGTTTCACTAGCAATCTACCACGACCCTGTGCGTTGAATAGTCCGTAAGTGACCGCTTCTCCTGTCTCGTATGAGATTAAAGATCCAAAATTCCTACCCTCAATGTCTCCCTTGTATGGTTCATAATCATAGAACACGCTTGACATCACGCCTTCGCCACGTGTATCTGTGAGCATCTGTGATTTATACCCAAAAAGTCCACGGCTAGGCACCAAAAATTGTAATCTCATTCTACTACCTATAGGAGACATATCCAATAGTTCGCCCTTCTTCACACCCATAGATTGCATAATCGTTCCCACGCAATCTTCTGGCACGTCCAATACGACTTTATCTATAGGTTCGCACCTCACTCCGTCAATGGTCTTGTATAGCACTCTCGGTCTGCTTACTTGGAATTCATAGCCGTCTCTACGCATATTCTCTATCAAAATAGATAGATGCATCTCTCCACGTCCACGCACTTTGAATTGGTCGGCTGTTGCTCCATCCTCCACTTGCAAGGATAGATCTTTCACTGCCTCTTTATATAGACGCTCTTTTATATGCCTGCTTGTGACATATTTTCCTTCTTTTCCAGCAAATGGACTATCGTTTACCATAAAAGTCATCTCAACGCTTGGTTCACTAATTTTTACAAATGGGATAGGTTCCATTTCGTTGGTCTCGCTTATTGTGTCCCCAATAGTTATATCAGGTAGCCCCGCAATACAGATTATATCTCCCGCAGTTCCCTGTTCAATGGGATCTCTTTTTAGCCCATTGAAATTGAAAATGTTGACAACTTTTCCGCTATAAGCCTTGCTTGAGTCAAAGAAATTTTTGATATACACTGTTTGATTCAGTTTAATAGTCCCACTCTCCACCTTTCCTACAGCGAGTTTCCCTAGATAATCATTTTGCTCAGTAGATGAAATCAACATTTGGAATGGTGCATCCTCGTCCATCTTAGGTGGATCAATATGATTGATGATCGCTTCAAACAACGGCTCCATATTGACCCCTGGCTTTTTATAATCAGTTGTAGCCACTCCTTCACGTGCCGAGCAATAGATAATGGGGCTATCCAGTTGCTCATCGCTAGCATTCAAGTCAAGCATAAGTTCCAAAACCTCGTCGCCGACCACATCCAATCTCGCATCTGGACGGTCAATTTTATTGATAACTATCACAACTTTCAAGTTAAGAGCCAAAGCTTTTTCTAGCACGAATCTGGTCTGTGGCATAGGTCCTTCAAACGCATCTACGACCAACAACACTCCGTCTACCATTTTCAGCACACGTTCTACTTCTCCACCAAAATCTGCGTGCCCTGGAGTATCTACAATGTTGATCTTGGTTCCCTTGTAGTAAGCAGAACAATTTTTTGAAAGAATGGTAATGCCTCTTTCTCTTTCAAGTGCATTACTATCCATAACTCTATCCAAAACTTCTTGATTATCTCTAAAAATTCCGCCCTGTTTTAATAGTGCATTGACCAAACTTGTCTTACCATGGTCAACGTGGGCAATAATCGCAATATTTCTAATGTCCATATCTTTATTCCCTCTATTTTAAAATAGTTTACTTTATATGATAACATAAACACACAAAAATTGCAATAAAAACCCTCAATTAAATTCTACAAATCAAAAAACGAAACAATTTTTTGCTCCACCCACACATAATCTAGCGGATATTTTTTTTTCAAATCATCAACCTAATAAAATTATCCACATGAAATCACAAAAAATTAAAAAGAGCAACTATCATAAATTTTTAAAAAAACACTAAAAAATAGTTGATTTTTTATTTTGTATTTGATAGCATTTTTATAGTTGAAATATTCAACAGATAAAAAGGAGAGAATTATGAATACAATTAGCGCAGGGGAATTCATCAAGCAAGTAGCAGATGCTACAGGTGTTACCCAAACCCAAGCAAAAGCAATACTTAATGCTGCTGGTGAGAAAATTAAAGAAAATTTAAAGGCTGGTAAAGAAATGCACTTCATTGGCTATTTCAATATCGGCATCAAAGCTAAAAAAGCTGGTGTAAAACTTAATCCATTTACAGGCGAGAAAGTAAAAGTTGCTGCATGCAAAGTTCCTACAGTTAAACTAAGTGCTACTTTCAAACAATTATTGAAGAAATAATTCAAAAAGAATAGATGGATTAACATCCGTCTATTTTTTGTTTTAATCTGCTAATTGTTTTCACAATTAATTATATAATTTTCGTTTTATAGATTTGAAAAGATTGTTAAAAATAAAATTATTTGGTATAATATATGTAATTTTAGGGGGATATATGTGGTCAACTGTTGCAATGTGGGGCGGTGTCGCCGGATTGTTTGTGTCAATCATATCTGTAATAATATTATTTTTAACTAGGAAAAACATAATGGATATTCTAGACAAAGATGTCATTTTGTTTGAAAGGAATTTTGACATCAAGAAGAACGCCATTGAAAAATCATACAAATTAATAGATGAAATCCAACTTAGAGGTCAACAGATCACTTCAAACTATGATTTCATCGAGCGAGCAAAATCTTGTTATAACGAGTTGTTGTGCGTAGTGAGTGATATCGCTGTAGCAAACGAATTTTATGATATAGCCATAGCAGGCAATCCAAGCGACGAGAAGAGATTGAATTCATATAAGATAAGTTGTAGAAAAGATATTGGTCTAAGGACCAAAGCCACAAAATCAAAACAAAAATCTTCCTCTAGACAAGATGAAGATAACAATAGTTTTGTGGACAAACCATCAACAACGAATTCTACTCAGTCATATTCTAATACAAACACCTCATTTACAAGTCAGCAAAGACCTGCAGCGAGTACACAAACTAGACCTACTGCAACTACGACGACACAACGTCCCGCTCAGGCACCTACCGCTCGTCCAGTCGCTTCACAGACAAGTAGTGCACCTCAGCAAAAGACTACCACTACTACTTCTACAACAAAGACAACTCCACCAAAAACAACAAAATAAAAATAGGATTCAAAATCCTATTTTTTTATTTCATTATTTTATTTTTACGATCGGTTTATTCATATATTTTTGGATCAGCAATTTCAAAGAGTCCAAATTCCCAGTAAGGCTATCTTTTCTCACCACGACGAACATCTGTCTGTTAAATACCAATACCAGACGCTCATCGTCTTCGACACATGATGTCAATGTAGATAAGTCCATCACGCTTCTACTGACCTCTTCTCCGTTCTTTTGGAAAGAGACATCGCATTTTGTCTCGTCAATCTTCACGATCATCAAGTCTCTATCTGCAATGCTTGTCTTGTATACACGTTTTGCATTAGCCTTAAAAAGAATAGGAAAACATATATATAGAATCAGCAAAGCCACTATCAAAACCAACAAAAATATATCAAACGCAATACTCTCGCCATCTCGTATATCCCATATCAACGTGCTGATCATCAGCAGCAATGATACGCACAAAAGGACTATGAATACGATATTTGATTTTCTTCTCTGTTGCCTTATAGTATACAATGTTCCCTTGACATTGTCGTCTTCACTCATTTTAAACTGACATTCAAACATAAATTTCCACCCGTTTATTTTTTCTTGTTGATTGTCTTTGACATACACTTTTCTAGATGTAACTTCAATTTATTAATATCCCCAGTCAAAGCATCTTTTCTAATGCAGACAAACTCAACTTTGTTGAACACAAGGACAAGTCTAGAGTCATCTTCAAGATAACTCGTGAGAGCCCTAAGATTGTGTACATTTTTTGCCATTTCATGTTCATCTTTATACAAGGTTTCTGTACACAAACTGTCATCCACCTTTATCAAGATATAATCCATTTCCGCAAGCCTTTGTTGTTTGAAGGCTTTTTTTTGAGACCTGACCAACATCAGCGGAACTACTAAATACATTATCTCCAATATCAGCAAGGCTACCAACAATATGATATCCCATATGTATGAATTGCCACGGACAATATCAAATATCAACATGGCAATCATACATACCATAAGTATAGGGATAAGCACAGCGATGACTTTGTCTTGTTTGCGTTTTTGAGATTTGTATACATATTTAGCACTGATGACACAATCTTCTAATTCCAATTTATATTTACATTCAAACATTAAATCTCCTATATCTTATCATTCACGCTGTAACGTTCTTTTTTCTTCTTTCTAACGATAATAATTACAATGATTATTATAATCAACAACAACAATAGCAAGAATATAATCAACAAAATTTGCCACAACTGCAACAACGAACGCTGTTGAGTGAGAATAATACTACCAATGTTCGCCTGATTTTGACTCAAATCAATGATCAATTGACTATCCTGTTCGGTATAAGTCAACTCTCCAGACTCTGTCCCCGTCAGCCAAATTGCGCCAGTCAAATTATCAACATTTGGTATAGAGACATATAGATTATTGTCTACATTGGTTGTCCTGCCATTTACGAGAAAACTCAATGTGTAACCTACCGCAAACACTCGCCTGTTAGACAAGAATCTAACTATATACTGATACAAGTTAGCATATTCTGGTGTGTCTACATTTATTACACTCACCTGCAAGGTTGCACCAACTGGAATCAGTCCTACCAGACTATTGTCGGTCAAACCCCTTCCATTAAATACAGTGATTGTGCCATAGCCTTCCACATTTGCAGATACACTATATGGATATATTGTCGCAGTTATAGAAGAATCATTGATTCTATAATTGGAAGCATCTTCGCCTGTCAACGCTTGACTAGAGTCAACTGTTATCCACTTGTTTTCCCCAATCTGTGCGTCGGCAAATTTCAAGATCAAGTCATCGACAATGATTGTTACATCGTCATCGTTTATCACGCCTTGTAGACGTATATTAGTGTCTGTTCGTAATGTAACATCTGTAGTCCCGTCGTACAATTTATCTTGAGCTTCCACGCCGATAACTGTCAACGATTTTCTCATAATTCTAATTTTGTTGTAGAAAGTCAACGTATCGCTAGACAGCACGAAATTGTTGTTAAATATAGTATTGGTTAGATATAAATTATATACAGTGATGTTGTAGAACACGTCTTCATTTGCTGTATATATAGCCGTCTCTCCATTATCTGTAGTCGTCGTAATGACTCCAATATAACCATTTGCAAGGACGAAATTTCCAGATTCATAATTTATTTGCATCACACCATCAGTGAATGTCAAATATTGCAAAAGTTGTCTAGCATCAAAACTACTGCTTGCATCATATGTCTTGGTGAAGGTATTTTCCATATCATAAGTCAAATTGATAGTCTTTGGTAAAATATCAAAATAGATTTCGTACTGCAATTCTATATCACGTAACCAACTATAATTTCCTGTATCATTGAACACCAGTTCCACTCTATATCTGCCCACATTTGTAGGATTCACACTCACATCATTTGAATCATAATAGAACACATTGTATCTGCCGTCATACATCAAGAAATTTAGGATAAAGTCGGAGGACTGAATTCTATTTGAATCGCTTGAACCTATTGTCAAACTTTGTGAAATTCCGTTACCATTTTCATCACATTGGAACGTACTAGAGAATACATAATTACCATTTTCAATAACCGCACCATTATAATAGATTATCGGTTGCACTTGGAACTCTACCGTTATATCTTCAACAAAACGTAACAACAAATGGTCAATATATTCGTTGTTTGTATTACGAACAATAGTTATACCGTAATTTGCGTATTGACTAACTGGAATTTCTTCTCCCATTGAAGTGTATGCT
>DVMB01000076.1 GCA_018715225.1 Candidatus Onthoplasma faecigallinarum
TGGAGGCACCAACCAGATTCGAACTGGTGATGAGGGTTTTGCAGACCCGAGCCTTACCACTTGGCGATGGTGCCGTATAACTCTATTATTATATATGAAAAAAAATAAAATTGCAACATATTTTATTCAAAAATTATAATTATTTTTATGATCAATAATCAAAAGATTGATTTATTTGTTATCGTATAAATTTATTATCTTTAAACCCTTTTGTTTAGCGTAATCTAAAATAAATGTGTTTATGCTATTATGGTTTTTTTCGTTAAAATAACAAATGAGAGTGCTTGAACAATTAATCATTTGTTTATAGTTAGAAATAATTTTATCTTTTAAATTTGTTTCTTCAATGTTAAACATTGACAAAATAGGCTCATTATGTTGTTTATTATAGAGCTTATCCAGTTTATTTAATATTTGTACAACCTTTTTTTGATATAAATCAGTGATAGCGATTTCGATTTCAATCGCAAAATCTTTGCTTAATCTTTTGCATACAGCGAGAGATATATTATCAAATTTACCATGAGTACCCATCATAAAATTTTTGTGTCCAGAATATATTTCTTGCAATATTACATTGTATAATTTTTCATCTATATTAGATGGTAAACTAGTTTTGTAACTTATAAAACAAATTCGATTTTCCATATTAACCTACCTTTAGTTCCGTATAGCGTACTATATTTGTTTTAATCATAACATTTTTTTATAAAAAAGTAAAACGTTCTAACTAGCGAACGGAATATTTTTTACTCAATTTTATAATCCTAAATAGCGAACGTCTTTAACCAAAAGGGGAGAGATTATGAAATTGAATGAAGCTATTGCCAAAAGAGTTAAACAATTATTGAGTGAGAGAAAGTATTCTCAATATGATTTATTTAAGAAAGGCGGTGTACCACGTTCTACTGTTTTTGATGTAGTAAATTGTAAGAAAAAGCGAGTAAGTACTGAAACTGTATATCAAATTTGTTCCACCCTCAATATTTCACTAAAAGACTTTTTTGATGATAAAATGTTTGAAAATTTAGATGATTAACTTTGTTTTGTTTTTTGTTCTCCGTAAATTTGATTGACATAATGGGGGGGGGGGAGGTATATATTAGTAATAAATATAAGTTGCTTTGAATAATGCTTATATGATATAATCAAATTTAGAAGGAGACAATATGTTAAAGATAGAACATCTTACAAAAAAATTTGGAGAAAAGGTCGCAGTAGATGATTTGTCCATCACGGTAGAAAATGGGCAGATCTGTGCTTTTATTGGTCATAATGGGGCGGGCAAGACAACGACTCTAAAAGCGATTGCGGGTATCATAACTTTTGACAAAGGCACTATTGAAGTGAATGGCGTGGATGTAGTCAAAAATCCGTTTGAAGCCAAAGCACAAATTGCATATTTACCGGACAACCCTGATCTATACGAACACTTAAAAGGTATTGATTATTTGAATTTTATAGCCGATGTATTCAATTTATCCTCACAAGAGAGAAAAGACAGAATAGAGTACTATGCAAAAAAACTTGAGATATACAATGATCTATCAAGTTTGATTTCATCATATAGTCATGGTATGAAGCAAAAACTTGCTTTGGTTTCTGCTTTGATACACAACCCAAAGTTATTGCTGTTAGATGAGCCATTTGTTGGGTTGGACCCAATCAGTAGTTATCAATTCAAATTGATTTTGCAAGATTTAGCAAATATTGGTGTTACAATATTCTATTCAACGCACGTTCTAGATGTGGCAGAAAAAATTTGTACACATGTAGCCATTATTAAGAACGGAAAATTGATCGTGCATGACACTATGGAAAAAGTGAAAGGTATGGATAGTCTGGAAAATATTTTCTTGGAGTTGGAAAATGAAAAACACGATTAATCTAACAAAAATCTATTTCAAAGAGACTATTTCAAGGCTCACTAGTTCACGAAAGTCTTTGGCAAAAGGGCTGTTGTTTTTGTTGTTGATCTTTGTGTTGGTAGCGTTTTCTATGGGATATTCGTTTTATGGCATGGCTACAAGTCTAGAGGTAATGGGAAACAGTGCGAATATCCTATATATAGGGCTGTTGTTTTCGACTTTCGTTGTAATTATGATGACCGTATTTGATACGCAAGGCTATTTTTATGACACAAAAGATTTTGAAATGCTGTCCGCTTTACCTATCAAGATTACAAGCATCGTAACGGCAAAATATTTGAGTTCATATTTGATTTCGTTTATCTACAATTTGATGATAGCGATTCCTGCTTTTGTGGTATATTTCATGTTTGAAGGAGTAACTGCGGGTGGGGTAATTATGGCTATAATTAGTTTGATATTTTTACCTGCGTTTACTCAGTTGATTGGCAGTTTGCTTGCTTGGCTAATAAATATAATTACTAGCAAATTAAAAAACAAAAACATAATGCGAACAATTATTTCAATTTTGTTTTTGATAGTGATATTCGCTTTCGTATATGGGGCGAATTCTACAACTCTTCTCAATCTCTTCAGCAATAGTGAGATATTATGGCTGAATATAATTATGCCACATATCTATTTGCTATTTAACGCAATGACGGGCTTAAATATTTGGTTCTATTTAGGATTCTTATTGGTGTCGATTTTGTTCGCTGCAATCAGCGTTTTGATCGTGTCATTTAGTTATAAAAAGATAAACACATCGCTAAACGTTCATGTGACGTCAAAATCTAAAAAACCTTTATCATTCAAGCAATCTGGGGTGGTAGGCAGTTTGCTAAAAAAAGAAGCAAAAACTTTCTTCACCAGTCCAATATATTGCATCAACGGACTAATGGGTCCTATTTTGTGCGTCGTGATGACATTTATTTTGATTTCTATCATTGATCAATATCGCTCTAGCGAGTTCATAAACATGTTTATCATCATGTCGTCAAGTATATTAATATTGTGTGCTGGCATCGCACCTACCACTGCGGTCTCAATTTCTTTTGAGGGTAGCAAGTTTTTTGTATTGAAGAGTTTACCAATAAAATACAATCATATAGTTCTATCAAAATTGTTATTTAATCTTATTTTGAATGTTCCTTTCGTGCTGATTAGTGAAATCATTTTCTGGTGTTTTGTTCCTTTCAACTTTATCCATGCGATTTTGATGTTTGTATATACTATGGCGGGCTTGACACTTTTCGCAACGCTTGGCTTGTTGTTGAACTTGAAAATGCCAAAACTAAATTGGACCAGCGAAGCACAAGCCGTAAAGCAGGGCGGGAGCATGATATCTACAATGTTCATTGATATATTTGTGTCCCTTTTACCATTGATATTGGCGATATTTATACCAAATGTATCTCAACTCAATGTCAGTTATATCTTAATGTCTTGCCTGGCGGGAGTGGAAGTAGTTGCAGCGGTTGTAGTTTCAATTTTATTGTTTAAGTACGGCAAAAAAGTGTATTATAAAATTCAATAAAACAAGAAGTGAAGAGTTGTGACCATATCTTTCGTAGGCACAAAGTCTTCGTTTTTATCTTATCTACTTTTGTCTACCAGCCTTTTGGAAAAATAATGCGAGTAGACTTGTATCCAGACAAATACGTGTCTTATAGACAAATTTAATTTTTTAATTTTATTGTAAATTTGATATGAATCAAGAAATTTTGTGATATAATAAAAATATGAATAAAAGTGCATATGATATAGATATTTTTTTTAAAGATTATGTTGCTAGAAATAGCGAATTTTCTATTGATAGAGTAGAGGCGTTAAAAAATAAACTCAAAAACAAAAAAATAGCCACAATTTTAGATTTGGCTTGTGGTACAGGCTTATTTTTAAATGAGATGGCTAAAAATTTTGATTTGGAGTATGGTGAGGGACTTGATTTGAGTGTTAATATGATAAAGTATGCTCAAAATCATTATCAATCGCAAAAATTGAATTTTGTAAAGGGAGATATGACCGATTTCCTGCTTGAAAAAAAGTTTGATTTAATTACTTGTAACTATGATGCAATCAATCATCTAATCTTATTTGAAGATTGGCAAAAGATGTTTGGCAAGGCTTTTGAACATCTAAATTTTGGAGGTTATTTTATTTTTGATTTTAATACACTTTTGAAGTTAAAGAATTTTAATAGGGATTCTTATTATGAATGTGAAGATTATAATTGCGTATGGCACAACACTAATAAAAATGATAAATTTAATTTTAATTTTTCATATTACATTAAACAAAAAAACGGATACTATAAACTAATAAAATCAAGTCAAATAGAATCTACATTTTCTCACAAATTGATATATAAAGCACTTAAATTGTCAGGTTTTAAACGAATTTATTTTTGTGATAAGAATTTTAAAAAATATAATCCTAATAAGGTGTTTAGATGCTTTGTCGTATGTAAAAAATAGTATAAACTATCATATAAAATTGACTATTTTAATCAAAAGATAAATTAAATAAATTGTTATATACTTAAATTATAAAATTTTTATCTTGCCATAAAAAAAGATTTTATGTTATAAAATCTTTTTTACTAGTTAAAAAATGGTTAATTGTGCTGTAAATTTTTTAGACGAAGCACTCTTCTAGCGATAGATATGCGGGTCTTGTCCTTTTGTTGCATCGTGAGAAATAGTCTAAGGCAATCATTAGCGAGTATACAAACTTTTTATCATTCTTTTCACTGGCTATAAATAGGGAATTTAAAAGCATGGTAAATTCTTCTTTTTCGTTCATCTTCAATTTGTATGTATCAATATTTTTCATGATAAGGCGGATAGTTGTCTTGATCTTGTTATAATAATTTTTTTGATAATCGTCCGTATCCACAATGACATGACGTTTGGAGTAGATGTCATTGATGGCATTTTTGAACGGAATTATGATTGCATTCGCAAAATTGTAAAACTCTTTGCCCGCTGGCTCGTTCTCTTTTTTGTAAAATTTAGATAAAAAGTCGTAAAAATCTATAATTTTATTGTTAAATCTGTATAGCAAATTGTACACAAACGCTATCACTTGTTTTTCATCAGTGGGGATCTCTAGACTTGAATCATTGTCGTATTCTCGTTGAGCGTTTGCAAATGCTGTATTGAAATCATAATTGTCAATACAAGACGAAACTATATTGCTGATCTTTTCGTCGCTTGAGATGATGTTTAAAATAGAATTGATCTTTATGTCCGCCAATATGTATTTGCCCGAGATAAACTCATCACATGCGTTATTAAACGGAATCAATTCATGTATATTTTGTGAACTCATATGCCACTC
>DVMB01000077.1 GCA_018715225.1 Candidatus Onthoplasma faecigallinarum
CAGGCAATTCATCTTTAATCTTTTGGAGTCTATCAATTAGATCTTGTTTTGTCTGTATACTGCCATGCTCTCTAGCATGCAAATGTGCTATGTCTATACATGGATAACAATATTCGCAATTTTTGCAAATCTCAATAATTTCATCAAGCGAGCCAAGGCTCGCCGTCTTGCCTCCTATTTCTGGATACAGTCTAACATCACCCATGTCGATTTCGTGCGTGAATTCGTTGACCGCATCTATGAGTTGTTTGATTGCAATCTTTCTGCCTTCTAATGTGTTCGCATGTCCGCCACCTGGATGGAAGATAATTCTATTTACGCCCACTTTTTTTGCTAGTTCTATGCCTTCCTTCATATTTGATTTGCTTCGACCGACAACTTGATTATTTAAACTGCCTAAATTTATATAGTAAGGTGCGTGCATACTGAAAAAGAAACCGCTTTCTCGGTTTTGATTGATTATTATTTGATTTTCTTCACTGATCTTGAACCCATATGTGCACTGTATTTCATATCCGTTCAGTCCTAAACCAGCTAGCCATGGAAATAGATTTTTGAAGCTACCCTTATAATTTGTAGGTACTCCAGCCACTCCAAACACCATAAATTTGCTCCTATACGAAATTTTTAAAGAACTTTTCACGCAAAAGCATCAATTTTGCATTACTGATCCTGTAACTATTCTCTATATCTTCATCAAACGTTTTGGTAAAATAATTCACTGCTCTTTCGTCTTCAATCACTACCGCATTTTGCAAGGCGGTGCTGATATGTTCCCTATCCAATATGAATGAGCCAAAAATGACATATTTTGAGTCAATTGTAATCGCATTGAATTTAATAAACCCGTCATACAAATACACGTTAGCACCAAAAAGAGCGAGCTCCTTTGCATACGCACGAGATGCATAATACTTGCTGTGCATGTTTGTTTTCAATGGAACCATCAATCTAACATCAATATTTGAATTTATGGCGAACCTCAACAGAGACATGATACTTTCTGTTGGAATGAACTCTTCTAACTGTAGTTGTATAGACTTCTTTGCCATACATATAGCCTTGATTAGCAACAATTCTATGTCTGTTTCAATCTCATTGGCTATATATTGAATCTTGCATTCATTCGCATACGCCTCTTTAGGCGGTGCTACATAGTCAAAATACTTTCCACTGGCAGACACGACATCTTGGTGTGCTGTAATGTCTAGTTCTTGGACGACATCTCCTTTGAATTTAATTATAGTATTCGCAACATCAATTTTTCCTGACAATTCACGTGATTTGACATTTAAGTTGCACATGAAAGAAACCTTACCGTCAATGATAATGAAATTACGTTTGTTGCTATAGACCTTTCCTATAGTATTATGTTTGCTAAATCTGTAGACTTTTACTCCACTCTTTCTTAATTCTCTTTTTAATTTTGGACTGATGATGCTGTCATAAATAAATTTTACATTGACATTTACTTTTGCTTTGGAAATAAGGATTGACTTTATCCTATCAAAATCTTTAGCGTTGACATATACCACTTCAAATATGATGTACTTTTCAGCAGATTGAAGTTCTTTTATTAGATTGTCTTTAAATTTATCATACGAATTGATCAACTCAAAATTGTTGTTTGATGTCAATTTGGCGTTGTAAGCCATATTGTTGAACACGTACAAATCATCGTTTGTTTTTAGATCGTTTTTAAATATTTCCTTATTTATCAAATTCAAATAGATAGAATCTTCTTCTTGTTTGATTTTCAAAGATCTTTTCTTTTTGCAAAAAATCGTCCTTGAAATAATATAAATAATATACCCTATTATAGATGTAAATAAAAATATTATACTCCATAAAATAATATTTTTGGGCTTGTCTCGCTCAAAAATAATCATAATAGACATCATTATAATGTAAGATAATATTAATAGTACTAAACCAGTGATTTTTAACGCTAACATCAATTTTATATTAACAAAATTTTATAATGAAATCAAGTATATAATTAAAATATTGATAAAAATCATTGTAAAATTAAAATAAATGTGTTATGATATTAAGGTCGTATTCGCAAATTGATATAATATGCTTGTGTGGCTCAGTCGGTAGAGCAGCTGATTCGTAATCAGCAGGTCGGCGGTTCGAGTCCGCCCACAAGCTCCACAAAAACTGCTAGATAATGCAGTTTTTTTTGCAATTATATATTAGTTTAAATTTTACATACATTAATTAATAATTTATATTGATATTTATTATATAACATTTATAGTTATGGTTTTAACTATGCTTTCATCTAGGCTATACCTTATTGTCAATGTTACCTCGCCAGTTCCCTTACATACAATTGTAATAAATGGAGCACTGACGCTCGTTATCTCAACTAAGGTATTATCATCTACTTCCACCGTTATCCCTTGATAGACATACTCTTCTTCTCGGTTCGTTACTTCGTATTGAATTTTGTAACTTCTATCTGGATCGTAATATAAATTGACTATACCATTCTGCTCGTCCGCTATCTCTATTGCATATTCGGGTGGTTTCTCCCTTTCTTTTATTGTCAGT
>DVMB01000078.1 GCA_018715225.1 Candidatus Onthoplasma faecigallinarum
CGCATAAGGATATTGTATTGGCAGCGTTTGTTGCAAGCAGTCAAAACATTGATGATTTCAGTTTGAATGAATGGGTTAGATATAAAGATATAGTCAGCGATGAAGATCTAGACGCTGTGAGGAAATTGGCAATAATTATAAAAATGGCTACCATGTTAAATATAACCAATTCAAATACGGTCAAAGATATAGCATGTGATGTGCTTGGCGATACAGTTATATTGAAAACAGAAGTAGAAAAAGACGCCACTCTAGAGATCAGTCAGGCTATGTCTTGTGCAGGAGATTTCAAGAAAGTTTACGGCAAGAATTTACAAATTTTATAGGGGGAAATATGTTCAATATTGATTTAGCCATCAAGTTTGGAAGCAATGAAATCATTATCTATAGGAAAGGGATAGGCATAATAACCAAAGAACCCGCTTATTTAGCCGTTATAGAAGATGGCAATAAGTTTAAGATCAAGGCTACAGGCAAGAGGGCTGAAAAACTTTTCTTGTCAAAATCTAGTTCGGTTACGGTCTATCAACCTATCAAGAATAGTGAGATAATCAATGAAAAGATGGCGGTCGTATTGATGAGCGAAATATTAAAGACCTCTATACGAGACAAGTTTTTGCTGACCCATCTATCAGCATTGGTTGCTGTGCCATGTGCGATGAACGAAAGGCAACTTGCCTTACTTAAAAAAGTGTTGCACGAATCAGGCATCAACAAAATCACATTTGTGCAAAATGCCGTATGCGTACGTGATAATATGGACATAGATTCACATGCACATGTCATGGTGGTAGATATAGGCAAATACATAACTGATATATCTGTGTTGAATGAGTACAATTTTGATTTCGGCAGGATGTACTACATTGGCGGGGCTGATATGGATAAAAGTATCACGACGTTCATTCAGGATAATCACAATCTAGAAGTGTCCGACCTATCTAGCGAGGCAATAAAGAATGAGATTGCATCCTTATACGATAGAGATATGTACAAGACAGAATATATAGGAATAGATGAGAATAACAAATTTGTTCGCAATGAAATTTCTGCCAACGAAGTGAGAGTGGCAATAGTCAATGTTTACGACACGATTTTCAAATTGATTGAAGAGGTATTGGACAAACTTCCAAAAGAGATCTCGGCAGATGTCTACAATAATGGGGTTGTATTTGTTGGAGGGGGTTCGTCGATCGCAGGTCTATATGAATATGCGAAAAAGAAATTAGATTTACCTATCATTGTGTTAGATGAGCCTAGTGATGCAGTTATAAAAGGTGCAGGAAAACTTTTATCACAAGAAAAAGAGTTCGTAAAAATCAATTTTTAGATTATTTGGTCTAATATTAGCGAAGATGAAAATTATTATATATTGTCTTCGCTTTTTTTTATTTTTTGTGCTAAAAGATAGTCTAGGAGGGGTTTATGGCAAGAATAATTGTTATGACATCAGGAAAGGGTGGTGTAGGTAAGACCACTGTTACAGCCAACCTTGGCATGCATTTAGCCAGTAAAAATTATAGGGTCTGTCTGGTGGACATGGACATAGGGCTCAACAATTTGGACGTTGTGATGAATATGGAAGATAGAATTGTCTATACCATGCTGGACGTGATAGAGAAAAAATGTAGAATCAGGGAGGCGCTAGTGCAAGATGATTGCTATCCACTTTTATATTTGCTATCTAGCGGTGGACTCAATCAAAATTTGACAATACAATTATCTCAAATAAAAGGCGTGATTGCAGAATTGAGTTCGATGTTTGACTACATATTGATTGATTGTCCTGCGGGAATAGATGCAGGGTTCAAACGTGCGGTCAGTTGTGCAGACGAAGCGTTAGTCATCACGACTCCGCACCTTTCCAGCCTAAGAGATGCGGATAAGGTCATCACGATTTTGTCCAGTTACAATATATCCAGCAAGCGTTTTGTGATAAACAGAGCACGTGGAGATTTGATTCAGGACAAGTTGATGTTTGATGTTTACGATGTCGGCAAGACATTGGGGATTGAATTTGGCGGAGTGATACCAGAAGATGACAACGTCATAACAAACACGAGTGATAAAATAAAAAATTTCAAAATAGCACTCAATAGAGCGTTTGATATTCTGGCGGACAATATCATCACTGGCAAGAAAAAACTATTCGATTGCACATATAAATACAAGGGATTTTTAGGCTCAATAAAGAAG
Source organism: Candidatus Onthoplasma faecigallinarum (assembly GCA_018715225.1). Taxonomy (GTDB): domain Bacteria; phylum Bacillota; class Clostridia; order Christensenellales; family UBA1242; genus Onthoplasma; species Onthoplasma faecigallinarum. The sequence continues at coordinate 2,197 of DVMB01000078.1, forward strand.
TTACTAAAAAGGAGCGTTTAATGGATCTAAAAAGGCGACTGAACTCAATCATTCAAAAAGATAAAGAAACCAACCCAAAATATTTGATCAATATAATCAAATCGGATTTTTTCTATATGATTAGCAATTATTTTGAGGTCGATTTTGATGATATTACTGTAGATATTGGTGTGGAGGAGAGCAAGTATTCAATCAAAATCAACTGTTTGGGCGACAGGATGAAACTTATGAAAACACTGCCCGAATAATTGCAAATAATTTTCATATAAATATATATGAAAAAAATTAAGATAGGGGCGAGCATAATATTACTATTGATCATGTGTTTGATCTTTCACAATATAGTCCTTTTGTTTAATTATATGCTGGCTCTTTTTTTGCACGAAATGGCGCATCTATATGTTGCCACAAAACGAGGATATAACTTAAAGCAGTTCAAATTGGACATGTTTGGAATGTCTATAGAACTGGATGAGGAAGTGTTGAGTAGAGATAGTTTTGCGATAAACATTGCTGGACCTCTCTTGAATCTTGGGCTATGCGTTTTTTGTATGGCGATGTATTGGATCTTTCCGCTGTCATATGTGTATCTAAATGTGTTTTGTTTTGCTAATCTATCTTTGGCACTATTTAATCTCCTACCTTTGTATCCATTGGACGGGGGAAAGATTTTCAAAAGTATGATAAGTAACGATAAATTATATTTTCGTTTAGATGTTGCTTTTAGAGTAATGCTCAGCCTCATTTTCTTGGTACTTTTCATAATTTCTGTATTTAATATAATTAACTGGTTTTATTTGTTGATGACAATATTTTTTGCAACTTCATTTCAAAAAAAGGTACCAACTTTTTCTATATTCAAGCATACGAGAGAAAAACATTTTCAAAAAGTGGTGCTAATCAAGGTTTCAATAGATGATGATTTGTATTCCTTAATAAAACTTATAAAACGCAAATACTACACAATATTTTATTGCAACAAATTTAGTGGATTATATATAGATGAGGATAGAGTCATATATTTGGCGACGAGATATCCTTTAAAAACACGATTAAAAGAATTAAATTAATTTAGCCTAACCGGTTGACAAAAGTTTTGTGCTTTGTTATAATCTAGCATGTAGTACCACATTGAACAGGTTTTAAATTCCAATTATATTCTATTATAGATATAGATGGATGCCTTAAGAGTGAGTCTTTATAGGAGGTAACTAAAATGTATGCAATAGTAAATATTTCAGGCAGACAGTACAAAGTTGAAGCAGGACAGACTATCACAGTAGATAGATTGAACGCTGAAATTGGTGAAGAACTTAGTTTCCCAGTATTGATGACAGTAGACGGAAGCAAAGTTAAGACTGGTAGCCCTGTAATTAAAGATGTTGTGGCTAAGGTTAAAGTTTTATCTCACGTTCAAGACAAGAAGATTACAGTCTTCAAATACAAAGCAAAGAAGAACGAGAGAAAGAAACAAGGACATAGACAACCTTACACCAAGATAACAGTTGAAAGTATAGGTTAATATGATTTATATTAATATCAAGAAAAAAGGTAAATATATACAAACTATCGAAGCAGTAGGACATTCAGGATATGCCGAGAGAGGAAAGGACATTGTGTGTAGTGCGGTGTCGACATTGATGCAGAGTTTGATCTTGGGGCTTGAAAAGGTCTTGAAGGTAAACCCAAGTGTTGAGATGGACGAAAATGTGCCGATAATCAAAGTCGAGACAAATTTAGATATAGACGAAGACACACAGTCGCATGTGCAAGTCTTGATGAAAACGACACGCTTAGGGCTGAAAGATATTGCAGATAGTTATCCAAAATTTATTAAAATAAAGGAGATGTAACATGATTAATATTCAGTTCTTTGCCCACAAAAAAGGTGGCGGTAGCACTAAAAATGGTCGTGATAGTGAATCAAAGCGTCTTGGTGTAAAAGCTGGAGATGGACAATTCGTTCAAGCAGGTTCCATCATAGTACGTCAAAGAGGAACAAAAATATACCCTTCTCAAAATGTTGGTTGCGGAAAAGATTATACCTTATATGCGTTGATAGATGGTATAGTACGTTTCAAACGTGATGGAAGAGGACGCAAAGTTGCTACAATAGAAGCAAAAATTTAATAGAAAATTTAATGAAATAAAAAATTGGATACATCTGTATTCAATTTTATTTTTTTACTTTATCTGCATTCAAACACGCATAGGCAGAAAATTAAACGATGATTATTGTAAAAATCTAGCATCAAAATATAATTTGCATTGAAATATAATAGCGATTATCAAATCTAGGAAATATAGACAAACAAATATCAATATGGCTATATAATTAACTTTTGCGAAAGCCAATGTAACAATCAACGCAATAGATATGAGTAGAGCGATTATGATAGGTATGATAGCGTATTTGTCAAATTTTGTTTTGACCTTCAAAGAGTCGTTGACCTCTTTGTCATCAACATAGATTGTCTTTACCATTCTTGAGTCGAGTTCGAATAATTTATTCCCGAAATTAGTATATATTAATTCTTCAACAAATTTAGCGGGGAGATATTGTAGTTTTGGGCTAGATAGACTATCCTTAATTTTGAAGAGAGATTTCACATAGATGTTGTATGCATTATTGCACATTCGTTCAAATCCGTTGTATTTTGGCATGACGTTTACGACTTTTTCCCCAGTGCCTATAGATGAGACAAATTTATCTAACAATTCTTTGTTGAAATCTAAACTTGCCTTGCATAAAACAATATCTTCAATATTAGATTTTGATACCAATGTTTGAATTATGCGTGTCAAATTTTTATTGTATATAGCGTTAGCCTTGTACCCAAAAGTAGAGAACAAAGACTGGAATTGAGCTTTTACGACAAATTTGATGTTGTTACCAAATCTAAATTTGAGCGTGTCAATTTTTGATTTTATTTCCGTTATAGAATCAACAATAAATAAAACTTGCATTTTAACCCCTATATAAATTTAGTATACAACATTTTTGATAAAAAAACAAAATTATTAAAGTAGTTAATGATAAAAATTTGATTAAGTTTGATAATTCTTTGATGTTTTTGTCATTTTGTGCTAAACTAAAATAGAAAAATAAAAAAGAGGGGTAGACATGATTCAAGTCAAGATGTTGAAAAAAGCGATGACGGGAAATTATATTGTTCCAGCGTTCAATATAGCAAATTTTGAGATTTTAAAAGGTTTGATTTTAGCAATCGAGGAGACAAACTCTCCTATGATATTACAAGTCAGCGAAAGTGCCATGAACTATTTTACTGATGATATCATGTATGGTATAGTCTTAGGGATCAGGAAAAAGAAATTGCCTATCTCTATACATCTCGATCACGGACATTCATTTGATGTGGTAAAACGGGCAATTAAGTTAGGGTTCGATAGCGTGATGATAGATGGTTCGACATTGCCGTACAAAGAGAACGTGCGTTTGACTAAAAAGGTTGTCAATTACGCACACGCTAGGAATGTCTCAGTTGAAGGGGAACTAGGGGTCTTGGCTGTGGCGAATGATGAGGGGTTACTCACGGACGGAGAGAGGTTCACATCTCCAGAGCAGGCAAAAGAATTTGTGGCTTTGACGGGGGTGGATAGCCTGGCGATATCTATTGGTACAAATCATGGTATCAATAAATATCAGGGCGAGCCAAAGATAAGGTATGACATATTGAAAAAAATTGAAAAAGAGATACCCAATACACCGATAGTCTTGCATGGAGCGTCCTTGGTAGGAAAAAAATATATAGACAAAATCAATGAGAATGGCGGAAACATAACTAAGTCAATTGGCAATGAAAACCTATTGAAAAACGCTTATAAGACACATATCTCAAAGATTAATATGGACACAGATTTTAGATTGGCATACACGTCTGCGGTTAGAGAATATTTGCATGCCCACCCAGATAAATATTCCCCACGAGATTATGGTCAGGCGGGGATAGAAGAAGTAAAGAAATGTGCTGTTGATAGGATAACAAAGATTTGCAAGTCCAACAATAAAATAAAAAAATAGAGAGGTTTATCTCTATTTTTCTTGCTTGGCTGTGTCGTTTGCCTCTTTTATTTTGTTGTCTTTATCCTTTATGTTGATGTTTTCTGTTGGTCTTTCTTTTGTAGGTTGAGAGGTGTTGTCATCTGTCTTTTTCTTTTTTCTTTTGTTAGAGCGAGGTTTTTTCAACAATGCTGCCCAAAGGATAACAGCGACCTGAAGTGGAATACCTAAAATATAGATTATCCAAATGTTGTATTGAATAAGTTGCAGATGTATGCACATCAAGGTGCTCCAAATCAGCACGGACAAGATCCAAAACAACAGATAAGATCTTCCCCAAATACTATTAAAAATCAACAAAACCACGCATGAAATAGGAATTGCCCAAAGGAAAAACATCCCATAATTTCTTTCATATATTATTTTAAAACAGACAAACAAAACAGTGGCGCATAGCCATACTGCACTGACAGCGAGTAGGGTAATGATGAGTCGGGTTGGAAAAAGTTTGTTTTTCGGCTTAGGTTCGCTCTCTGACGTGGCTAAAATGTCGCCTTCAACGGTCAATGCGTCCAAAGTTGTGTTATAAAATTTCGCTAATTCATATAATATTTCTATATTAGGCAAAGATTCGCCTGATTCCCATTTTGAAATGGTCTTGTCGGAATAGTTGAATCTCTCGGCTAGCTCCATTTGTGTCAATTTGGCGTTTTTCCTTAAAATAAGTAAGTTTTTGCCAATAATTTTATTTATATCTTCCATAATAAACTCCAATGTTTATCAATAATGCTTAAATCGTGCTTGAATTATGTTATTATATTATCACAAGCGATTTAAAAATGCAACAAAAATGACTATTCTCTTTAAATTCTACCTAAAATAATCTACTCTACTCTCAGTAGAATTGGGTCTATTTTCAAGGGTTTGAACATTATACTACAAATTTGCCAATTCTATTGATAAATTTTGGGTTTTGATGATAAGATAACATCAAAGATAACGGCAGGTTATCTTAGATTAAAATCAAAAGGGGATAAAATAGAACATGAAAGATATGATATCAATAATAATACCTTGCTACAATGCAGCAAAAACTTTATCAAGAACTTTGAATAGCATCAGGGAACAAAATTATAAGAATCTAGAAATTATAATAGTCAACGATGGCAGTATAGATAATACTTTAGATATTGCCAAAAAATATTCAACGATAGACAGTCGAGTTCGTATCATCTCGCAAGATAACGAGGGAGTATCAGTCGCGAGAAATAATGGACTCAAAAATGCCAACGGGAAATATATTGTGTTCATTGACGCCGATGACAACTATACTACACCGTATGCATTGAGCAAAATGATGAACAAACTGAAAGAGACAGGTGCGGATATGTGTGTGTGCAATTTCACTCACCCTTGTTTTGAGCAATATCTTAGCGGAGGGATCTATGATTTGACGGATAGAAAACAATTCTTAACTTTCTACCAAGATTTCTTTGCACATGGTATGCCATGGAACAAGTTGGCAAAACGTGAATGCTACACCGAAGATTTTGCTGTGGGAATCAAATTTGACGAAGATGAACTTTTCAATTTGGATAACCTACACAATGTCAAGAAAGTGGCTCTAATAGATGAGGTTTTGCACAATTATTATTGTGCTCCTTATAATCCAAATGCGGAAGCAAGTGCGGTCAATTCTATCTATTCAGCGGACAAATTTTGGGAGAAGAAGTGTACTATTTGGCACATGGGTATGAAAAATTATGAATATAGAGTGAAATCTATATCCAAATTCCACCCTAGTTTGAAAGAAGATATGCAATATGTCAGGAGTTTTGATTTCTTCTTCTGGGATTTCTTCCTTATGGCAAAGAACCGTGTTCCAGAAGATTGCATCACCTATACATGTAAAGGTATATTTGAAGAAAAACTGTTCCAAGATACTCTAAAAGACAAAGAACGTTATGGCTTAAAACTGAAACAATATACACAAGAAGACATAGAAGCATTTGTGAAATTGGCGTACTACGCCTTTAGATACATCAAGTCGTACAACAAGAGACTTTCTATGTACAAAGTATTTTTAGGACTTTTTGGTAAATTCTTCTACGAATTGACAGATCACGTAAATGACTTAGATATTCTCGCAAAATGCTATCTAGATTTGCAGAAAAATGCTTCAGCTGAAGCAATATATGTCAACAATTTGCTAGAAATAAAATCATTAGAATCAGCGGAAAAGAGTTGTAGAAAAATTTTGTTTGACAACAATATGTCAAGTTGGCGTGGAGTTAAAGAAAATTAATAATTTTGTTGCACAATTAATATTGTGGTAAAACGGCGGAATAAATTTCCGTCGTTTTTTAATTAAAAAATTTTTTTATTTATCTATATAATTATCAAATAAGTTGTAAAACTTGTCGTAAATTGTTATAATAACTATATATATAGTTACATTTTCTTTCGCCTTTGTATATTTCATCTTAGATTTCGTCATATGCTTTGTGTTAATGTGTTAAAATGTTTGATTTTAAAATTCGGTAACTATGGTTGAATAAAGGGGTGGTACTTTGATCTACAGGAAAAGTAAATTTATAATCTTGACAACAATTATACTGCTATCAGTCTTGGCAGTGTCTTTTGCTGTGATTCCTGTATTTAACAGTGACAAAGAAGCCGCCGCCAATACAGTCGATACTTTTGAAATTAGTGATTTAGATACTTTGATAGAGTTTAGAGATTTGGTTAATTCTGGTCAGTTCACAACTGGTAGAGCATATTTAACTGCTGACATAACGCTTTCTAGTTCATATGCTGATGAAGGAACTACAGGATTTGGTATAGGTAATTACAACACTCCTTTTCGTGGAACTTTTGATGGGCAAGGGTATAAGATTTCAGGGTTTAATATTTCATTGCAAAGTTATCGAGCAGCAGCAACAACAAGTGGAACTATAGGTTTTTTTGGAGCGGTCAGTAATGCAACAATACAAAATCTTTGGTTTGATTCTTATACTGTATGGGTCGGTCCGGATGCGGATTATAATGGTAATGGTCAATGGTCAAATTTCTCATACAATAATGAACGTCGTACTACTAATTGGGTTGGTGGACTTGTAGGATATGTCGTGAGTGGAAGTTATTTGAATTGTACCAACATATTGGCAACTGGCGGAGAAGTTACTGCTGTCGATACTTATTGGGCTTTATTTGATGGTGCTGGGAATCAATATGCGGGGGGATTAGTTGGATATGCTGACGGGACAGTAAATTTGTCTAACGTTGAAGTTCGTTGCAATGTTAGATCTGTTGCAGATGCATATTCTCTTACTGTTGTTGCTGGAGGTGTGGTTGGCTATTGCAATGCTGATTCAACCTTTACAAATTGCTATTTCTCTGGCATAATTGTTACTGGGACAGAAGATAATGATACTGTTGGGAATTATTCTCTAATTGGAGGTATAGTTGGACATATTCTGGGAGATCCTGGGAGTGGAGCCTTTATTAGGTGTACTGCGACGTTAGATTCTTTGACACATAATGTCGGGATAGACGAACGAAGTGCTGGTGATATGTACCCAGATGAACAACTTCAAACAAATGCTGTTTGTGGAGCATATTCAACAACAGATACTAGCTATGTTATTGGACAACCAACAGGCAGTTATACTAATTGCATAAGCAATGGAATTACAACCGGTACGGGTAATACGGGTAAGAGTAATTTTCAAAATCTTGGTTGGACAGTATATAATGATGATGACAACATAGCATATTATAATGATATTGCTTGGTATATGAACAGTGCTAATACTACTAAAATTAATGATGGTTATCCAATACAAATTGTATTCTTGCTTGTTACACAATATACATTAGTAGCGGGTGAGGGAGGGAGTGCTACAGTAACTCTTAATAATGGTACCGTCATTAACGAAAATCAACAAATTTACTACTCAGGGACAGATGAATGTGACCGTGTTATGTTTGAGAGAACCTCTAGCTCTTCAACTACATATTTTGGGCAGAATTTTTTAGCTGAAGCAGATGACTATTATGAATTTGATAGATGGAATATAAGTGAAGAAGATAGCACAATAACAGCGATCTTTTCTCGATTGACATCTAACGCATATATCAACAAGGTTAATCCAGATGAGAACACGACCGCTGAGATTACTATTGAGATAGTAAATGGTCGTAGATGGTATGACAATGATTATAGACACTATTATAGCGGGCTAGAAACAGGGACTATATTTGAGGTTGCGGATGGCGAGCTTACCATTATTTATGTAGATAATAGTACAGCCAAAGTTACAGTTGAATTATCTGGACCGGGCGAGAATTACTATGAGGTATCAGGTTGGCAGTATCGTATCGGTTCAAATGGGACAGATCAAGATCTTACATCAAATGTTATATTAAGCACTAGAGACTTGTATCTCACGCCGGTGTTTGACCTGAGGGAGTATGATGCTGAGTTTAGTGTGACGAGTAACGGCACGAATGCACTTGGCGGTATATTGCTGGACGGCGGGGTAGAATACGACCTGAGTGAAACGTATACATTTGTGTATGGAGCGACTCTCATTAGGGACAACATGAGTATAACAATCACTCAGCCAGAGGGGTTTGAAGATAGAGCCAGTCTAACACTGACGGCTAGTCCTGGAAACGGATACAGCTT
>DVMB01000079.1 GCA_018715225.1 Candidatus Onthoplasma faecigallinarum
TCGTGTGGCTGCTTGTATGTCAGGGGCAAAAAGCATTCTAAATTATAGATTTTAAAAATATAAATATGTTATGAAGAAATTTTTATCTTTTTATAATATCTATTCCATACAAAAACGCTTTGTAGCGACACTATTAATTGTGGCTATATTGTTTGTTGCTTTGCTGATGCGTGTGTTCTATTTGCAGATTATTGATGGAAGAAATCTACAAGTTTTAGCCGCTGAAGAATGGCTAAGAGATCTGCCACTTTCAAGCAAACGTGGAGAAATTTTAGATAGTTCGGGTGTCAGCCTAGCTACGACTATTACGACGTATGATGTCTATGTTCGAGCACGGAATGTAACTGAACCCGCTAAGTTAGCACGAGCGTTGAGTGATTCATTAAACATTGATTATGAAAAGGCTTACACAAAGGTGACGAATACCAGTTTGAGCGAAATCCTAATAAAGATGCAAGTAGATGAAGATGTTGCACTATCCTTGACTCAATATGATGGTGTATATCTATCTCAAAATGTGGCAAGAGTGTATCCATATTCAAGCTTATTAACCCAGGTGTTAGGGTATTGCACTATTGATAACATTGGGCAGGCGGGCTTGGAATCATATTATGATAAATATTTGAAAGGGGTGGATGGCAAAAGTCTCACTCAAACCAATGCCCAAGGAAAAGAGATTGAAAATTCGCTAAGTTATTATATCCCAAGTGTTGCCGGTGCGGACATTAATACCACGATTGACGTGCAAATGCAGTCGATATTGGAGCGAGAGTTGCAAGTTGCATATGAAGAGAATCAAGCACTTGGCGTCAGCGGAATAATTTTAGACGCTCAAACTGGAGGAATAAAGGCCATGACTTGTCTGCCCGGATTTGACTTAAACAATGTGCCACGTGATGATATTTCAAGTTTGCAAGAGATGACGAAAAATTCAACAGTAGTAGACGTATATGAGCCAGGTAGTACATTTAAGTTGATCACTTTGGCTGCGGCTTTGAATGAAGGATTGACGAGCATAGACGAACATTTTTATTGCGGTGGTAGATGTACAGTAGATGGTGAGACCATCAAATGTTGGAAAACAGTTGGACATGGCAGTTTGACTTTGCTAGATGCTTTTAAAAATAGTTGTAACTGTGTGTTTGTTCAACTTGCTTTGAGATTGGGGGTAGATAAATATTATGAATACCTAGAATATTTTGGGCTAGGAGAAAAGACGGGCGTGGATATAGCCAGCGAATCAAGTGGCATCATCATGCCGAAAGAAAATGTCAGGAATGTAGATCTAGCACGTATAGGGTTTGGTCATGCGATTGCGGTAACTCAATTGCAAATGGCTACAGTCTACGCAAAGATAACGACAGGTTATGAAATTACACCACACTTATTGGAGAGCATAACCAGTAACGGAGAGGTTTTGTATCAAACCAATTCTTCAAAAAATGAAATAAAATTGTCAAAAAGCACCATAGAAACGGTCAATATGATGCTGGCAAATAATGTAAACAGTGAAGGGAATTATACTTTCATAGCAGGTTATGATGTTGGGGGAAAGACTGGAACGGCTCAAAAATATGGGGAAGATGGGCAGATAGCAACAGGAAAATATATCTCCAGTTTTATAGGAACATACCCAGCAACGAATCCAGAATACATAATAATAATTTGTATAAACGAGCCGTCAGCGGGAGCGTATTATGGTGGAGTCGTGGCAAAACCTGTAGGGGAGCGAGTGTTGAAATCAATTTTTGAAACGAAAGCGATAGCACCTACCGACGCTTCTCAATTAGATAATACGCCAAATATTTTGATGCCATATATAGTAGGTAAAAGTTTGGCTGACGCTTGTAGTGAATTGAAGAAATTGGGACTAAATGTTTTGTTTGACGGAGAAGGAGAATACGTTGTTGAACAGTTGCCTCCAGAGGGGACACTTTTATATCTGGGAGAAGTGGTATATATAATTACGAATTAAATAATTGATAAAAGTCTTTTGATTTGAATCTTTAAGTCTTTTTGGTTCTGTTTTTGGTAATTCAAATCAAGTTTATATTTAATTTACAGCGATTATTTGTAAATTTGTCGCCAAATGAATAATATTTAAAAAATTAGTGAAAAATTAATGATTTTATGAGATATATGTAAAAATTTTTATACAAATAGAATTTTTTGTCTTATTTTAGTGGTCGAGAAAAATTGCATATTTAATATGCTACATTATGGTGGAGAGGTGATTATGAAACTATATGATATAATTTCCAATTTAAAATTCGTGGGTATAAAGAACTATCAAGAACTAGATATTGATGCATTGACTTGCAATAGCAATGAGAAAACGCAAAATGGTATTTATTTTTGTATCAAAGGCTTGAATAATGATGGGCACGATCATGCAGTAGACGCAATAAAAAATGGTGCGGTATGTCTGGTCGTTGAAAGATTTTTAGAGATACCCGTATGCCAAATATTAGTGGAAAACAGTAGGGCATGTATGTCGTATATAAGCTCAATATTTTACGAGACATACAAGTCAAAGATGAGATTTATAGGCATTACAGGCACCAATGGTAAAACTACCACTACATTTTTAATAAGAGAAATTTTGACAAAATTAAATAGAAAGGTTGGAATGATAGGGACCGAGGGGGTGTATATAAATAATCTTTTGTTGCCTCCAACATTGACGACGCCAGACCCAATCGTTTTGCATAGACTATTGCATGATATGGATAATAATGGATGTGAATTTTGTGTGATGGAAGTGAGTGCACACGCCATAGCTCTAAATAAAATAGATAATATTTATTACGATGTGGTGGGACTGACAAATATTACGAAAGACCATTTGGACTTTTTCGTAAATATGGATAATTATATCAAATGTAAAGCAAGCCTGTTTGATTATAGGCACGCTAAGGCTGGAGTGATCAACACAGATGCAAAATATGGAAAAGAAATTGCAAAAAGATCAAACATAGAGATTACGACTGTGGGAAGAGACGGCGAGATAAAAATAATCAACACAGTAAATACCTTGAAGGGCACAACAATCACATTTGAATATAAGGGCAAGGAATATACCACTAATACTAATCTAATAGGTGATTATAATGTGGCGAATGTGATGATGGCGATAGCCTGTCTAACTGATGTCAATATTGACATAAAAGATATATGCAATGCATTGAAAAATATAGATATTGTAGTGCCAGGGAGATTCAATTTTTTGGACATAGACGCCAATTTTAATGTGGTAATAGATTACGCACATACTCCAGATGGTATCAAGAATATCTTATCTACGATAAAACAATTACCGATAGCACGACTGATAACTGTGTTCGGCTGTGGAGGGAATAGAGACAAGACAAAACGAAGTGAGATGGGAGACATGGCTTGTGGGCTAAGTGATTATGTTATCGTAACGAGTGATAATCCACGCTTCGAAAATCCTGAACTCATCATAGATGATATATTGCGAGATAACACCAGTAAGAATGTAGTAAAGATTACGGATAGGAAATCGGCAATAGAGTATGCCCTGTCTATAGCGAGAGATAACGATGTGGTGGCGATCCTCGGGAAAGGGGCAGAAAATTATCAAGAAATAAAGGGCGTAAAATTTCCATACAGCGATTATGATGTTGTAGATAATTATTTCAAATATCAAAATAAGAGTGTACTAAGACATGATTAGATTGTTGATAGCATTTTTGTTAAGTTTTGCTTTGTCAGTCATACTGATGCCGTTGGTCATAAAATTTTTTAAGAAAAAGAGCGCTAACCAAACCATTCTGGGCTATGTCGAAAATCATAAAGAAAAAAACGGGACAACAACAATGGGTGGTGTAATATTTATTATTAATACACTATTGCTGGCGTTCGTGTTTTTGAGATATGATACGACTTGGTTCATGACATTGATGATAAGTGTCTTTTTTGGCGTGCTCGGTTTGATGGATGATTATCTAAAGGTTAAATACAGGCAAAACTTGGGACTTCGTCCTTATCAAAAGATCATTGGACAACTTGGCATTTCAATAATATTTGCATTATTTGTCTACTTTTCGTATCAAGGAGGGAATATTTTTATTCCGTTTACAGAAAACTCTTTTGATATAAAATTTTGGGTCATTCCGCTTGTTGTGGTTGTGTTGATTGCATCATCAAATAGTGTAAATTTGACTGACGGCTTAGACGGCTTGGCAGGGAAAGTCAGTTTGATATATTTGGTGATGTTTACAATAATCACTTCCTTGGTGTCAAATCACTTGTATCAGTCAGGGGAGACTGGACAGATACTTTCAAATATACAAAACATAAACATTTTATCCATGTTGTTCGCTGGGGCGATACTTGGTTTTTTGATGTTCAATACATCAAAGGCGTCAATATTTATGGGAGATGTGGGCTCTCTTTGTCTTGGGGGATATATTGGTGCGGCTGCTTGCGTGTTGGGTATGGAATTAATATTGCCGATATTGGGTTTCTGTTTTGTGTTCAGTGCCATTTCTGTAATATTACAAGTGGCAGTATTCAAACTGAAAAAACGACGTGTTTTTAAAATGGCACCTTTTCATCATCATTTGCAGATGTCGGGTCTAAGCGAACCAAAGATAGTAGCAATATATTCAGCAATAACTCTATGCATTGGCATAATATGTATTATTTTTTACCTTTTGTAATATATTGCATTAATAAAAATACAATTATTATAAAGGTGAAATATGAATATAAAAAATAAAAATGTATTGGTCTATGGGTTGTCGTCATCAGGGGAATGGGCGACTAAATTGCTATTGAAATTAAAAGCAAATGTATTTTTGTATGATGACAATTTGGACAAACTTAAAACTAAGTCGTTCAAAAATTGTTTTTTGATACAAGAATTAAATGAAAATTTGATCAGCCAATTTGATTTTTTGATAGTCTCTCCTGCGATAGAAAAAGAAAATAAATATTTGTTGCTGGCAAAAAAGTTGGACAAAAAAATATATAGCGAACTTGAGTTTGCTTCATTGTTTGCTAAAAATATTGTCGCAGTAACAGGTACGAATGGAAAGACTACTACAGTGGAATTGATTACATCCATACTAAACAAAAAATATAAAGCCATAGCGTGTGGCAATATAGGCTATCCAATGTCCAGAGCAGTGCTAGAGAAAAAACGATATATAAAAGTGGCAGAGGTCAGCAGCTTTATGCTCGAAAATGCCGATAGTTTTTCGCCACATGTGGCGACAGTTTTAAATATAGAACCTGATCATTTGATAAGACACAAGACAATGGAGGAGTATTCAAGTCTAAAATTGAGTATCTTTAAAAATTTAAAACCACGTGATTATGCCGTGATTAATCTGGATCTAAATATACACCCTACAATAAATTGTATGACTATCACATATTCGTATAAGCATATGGCGGATGTGTATATAAAGGACGGCTGTATTTATCTGCATCAACACAAAATAGTTGCAATAAACGAATTGAGGCTAAAGGGCAAACACAATATCTACAATGTCATGTGTGCCATCTGTTACGCCTACATATACAAAGTTCAGCCTAAATTGATTAGGGAAGCGTTGCTTGATTTTAAGGGCGAAAGATACCGCATTGAATGGGTTGGAAAAACAAATGAAATCAATTTTGTCAATGATAGTAAGTCGACAAATATCTCTTCCACTTTGGCCAGCGTAGAGACGATAAAAGGGGCAGTTATCCTTTTGCTTGGAGGCTCAAAAAAAGGACTCGATTATACAAAACTATTTGACAAATTAAATAAAAGAGTGCGTCAGGTCGTGGTGTTTGGCGAGACGGCAGATGACTTTGTGCTGGCAAACGCTGATAGGTTTAATATAGAAAAGTTTTCTACTTTGTCGTCGGCTTTTGACTATGCTGTCAGCATCGCTAAACCGCATGATACAATATTGCTTTCGCCCGCAACAGCGAGTTATGACCAATATGCCAATTTCATAGAACGAGGCAGAGATTTTGACAAGAAGGTGAAAGAGTATGAAACTAAGACAAAGAAAGAATAGTGTCATCATCATTGTCTGCACGCTAGGGCTTGCCATATTTGGCTGTCTCATGGTGTATAGTGCCAGTAAATATTCTGCTTCAGTAAACTATGGAGATCAATTTTTCTATCTAAAAAAGCAAATCATTGGCGTGGTAATAGGTGCAATAGGATTAATTGTATGCAGTTTTATCAACAATAAATTCTATAAGAAATTTTATTGGATATTTTATATTGTTGGATTGATCGCATTGATTTTGGTGTTTGTTCCTGGGTTAAGTAGGACAAGTTATGGGGCGACAAGATGGATAGGGATAGGCAGTTTTACAATTCAACCGAGTGAGATAGCAAAGTTCTGTCTTGTGTTTTTCTTGGCAGGATATCTGGCAGACGGAGACAAACTCTCGAAATTCAAACATATTTTGATTACGCTCAGTTTGGGCGGGATCTATTGCGTGTTGATCATGCTAGAGCCGAATATGTCCATAACAATGTGTGTCGCATTTACTTTGATATTCATGCTATTTATAGGTGGTATGCGACTAAAAGTTTTTGGTGCAATGATTGTGCCAGCCATAGCATTGGTGGTGGTATTGATTTTGGTAGAGCCGTATAGGTTGAGTAGAATAGTCGCATTCATCAACCCGTGGAGCAATCCGCTTGACGAAGGGTATCAGTTGATTCAATCTTTGTATGCTATAGGCAGTGGAGGCTTGTGGGGAGTGGGTCTATTCAACAGCAGGCAAGCCGAGTTGTTTTTGCCGTTTAGTGAATCCGATTTTATTTTCTCGATAATAGCGGAAGAGTTGGGCTTCATAGGGTGTCTCGCTGTCTGTATTGTATTCTTGGTGCTGATTGTCTACATATTCAAAGTGGGAATGCGGGCGAACAACAAGTTTTCTGCGTTTTTATGTTTCGGCATAGGGGCAATTATCAGCATTCAAGTGATATTAAACATCGCTGTGGTGACAGGATCAATACCGCCAACTGGACTTCCGCTTCCTTTCATTAGTGCAGGGTCAACTTCACTATTTGTGTTTATGTCGGCGATAGGGGTGGTAGTCAATGTCGACAAACAGACGGCAAAAGAAAAACTATCATCTTTTAATTTATAATCATACATAAATATATGAAAAATAAATTAGATAATTATATTATAAAGGGAGGCAAGAAATTGTTTGGAGAAGTATATGTCCAGACATCAAAAAATGCAAGCCTCCCAATCATTTCTGCCAGTTTGCTCACGACGGATAAGGTCAGGATAAAAGATTGTCCAGACATTTTGGATGTCAAAAATATGATATTGATGCTACAAAAATTGGGCGTCAAAATAAACAACGACGACAAGGACATCATCATAGACAGTTCAAACTTAAACAATGTTAATCTTGATTGCAAATTGACCAAGACCATGCGCTCATCAATATTTTTGCTCGGTTCACTTTTGCATAGATTTGGTACTATTATGATAAATACACCAGGTGGGTGCAAGATAGGAGCAAGACCTATTGATATTCATGTTGACGCCTTCAAAAAACTTGGGGTCAAAGTAGTCTGCATGGGCGACTGCCTGTTCTTTGACGCATCAAAAGCAAGAGCGGGCAAAATTCATCTCAAATTACCCAGCGTTGGTGCCACAGAAAACATAGTCCAATTTGCTTGCCTGCTGAAAGGTGAGACACAGATCTTCAATGCCGCCAAAGAGCCAGAGGTAGTTGACCTATGTAATTTCCTGTCGTTGATGGGAGCAAAAATATTTGGAGCAGGTACGAATAAAATCACTATATATGGTGTAGATAGATTGCACGGAGTAGAATATAGCCCTATTGGAGATAGGATAGTGGCGGGTACATTGATGGTGGCTGTGGCACTGACAGGTGGGAAACTAGCACTTAAAAATGTCAACGCACATCAAAATGAAAAATTAATCGACATTTTGCGTCGAATGGGTTGTCAAATAAATATCAAACATGGTATAATAAAAATATCAAATAGCAATAGATTATCTTCAATTGATGTTTCAACAGGGTATTATCCAGATTTTCCTACGGATTTGCAATCTATGCTTTTGGTGATGATGTGTCTAGCGGACGGCGAATCTAGGCTACGTGAAAACGTCTTTGAAAATCGCTTCTTGATCAAAGACGAATTGATAAAAATGGGAGCCAAAATTCAACAAATAGACAACCGCAATGTCTTAGTCGAGGGGCAACCTGAATTGACAGGCTGTACTGTTCGAGCCAAAGATTTGCGAGGGGGTGCGAGTTTGGTTCTAGCGGGTTTGGTGGCTCAAGGGGAGACAAGAGTTGCGGACATTCATTACATAGACAGGGGATATGATCATCTAGAAAATGTCTTGAGTTCGCTTGGAGCAGACATAAAACGAAAATGATAGTATGTCAAAAAAACGTATAATTATTATCTCAATAGTGGTATTTGTTTTAGCACTGATTTTGGTTTTGTTTTGTGCTGTTTTTTGCGTGAGACGTCAGCAAGTTACGTTTACAGGCGAACGAACGGAAAATACAATAAATATAACGGATGAAAGTATTATTCAAAGTGCAAATATTAGGAATGGCAGTTCAATATTTTCCCTAGATAGAGATAAAGTCATTCAAAACATAGAGACAACCTTTCCATATATAAAAGTCATTCAGGTCAATTTGGTTAGTGCGATTAGAGTAGAGATCACAGTTAGAGAAAGATATGAAATGTACTACACCGAATTTAGCGGAAGATATTATATTGTAGACGAAGAGTTGAAGGTATTAAATATTGTTGACACTATTCCAACGGGGCTATCATATTTATATTCAAATATGCTAGACGATGCTACTAACACAAATATTTTAGGTATAACTAGCAATACGAATGTGTGTGATTTTTTAGGAAGTGAAAATATACAGAATATTACGAACGACCTGTATTTATCTATGTGTAGAACAGTTATGGTAGATACAGATGATGGCAAAGAATATGTCACAAGGGACGATATAAAAAATATAGTCAATTCTGTTCAATTTGGTTATGACTATACTATCCAAGATGGGAGGTATGATCGGGTTATCATCAGTACAAGCTATGGCTTCACAGTAGATATCGGCATGCCACAAAACAATTTGGATCAAAAAGTGAATGTGTGTTTCAGTACCATTGACACGCTAATGGATCAGGGTACGAGTTCAGGAACTATAATTTACGGTTATGATGTGAATGGCAATGAGGATATAAGATTTGTCCCATAGATAGAAAACTTAAAGTCCAGTTTAAGTTTTCTTTTTTTTCACTTTTCAAGACAATAAAGGGTACATACATAATAGATACCACAAGATGTTGTGGTGTTATAAATTTTTTCTAAATTTTATTAATAAATTTTAATATTTATATATTAAAATATTTGACTCTTGAAATCACATTTTGTATAATTATTTAGATTTTAAGATATTTGAGGGGCTTATGCTAAATAAAATTAAGTATATCTTAGATATTGGTTCTTCCTGCCTTAGGTTACTAGCTGAGGCTAAACTTATGGGCAAGGCACATATTGTGGCTGAGGAAGATGAGCTGTATGACGGATATATGGACGGAGAATTTTTATCTCCAGATGAATTACCTGAAAATTTGTCACAATTAGTAGGAAATTTGTCGACTAAATTGAGAAAACAGATCAGTTCAATTATTGTTGGTGTCCCTAGCGAATTTTGTATATGTGTTTGCAAAAGAATTTCCAGAAAGTTTGTAGATTTACATAAAATTACGAATAACGATTTAATAGAGATGTATGAGAATAATTCTTCGTTTGGAGACAGCGAAGAGTATACAGTGATCAATTATAGCCCTATGCAGTTTGTGCTAGATGATGACATGAAGACCATGTCTCCAGTCGGCAAAAGGACTTCGTCCTTGACTATGGATGTAAGTTTTATCCTGGCGAAAAAATCTTTTGTTGAATTGATGATCAAGACATTGAATTCGGTAGGAGTGAAGAATGTGGACTTTATCTCTACAGCACTTGGTCAAGCCATGAATTGCAAACTAGATACTGACAAAAATCAACCTATTGCAATAGTCGATGTCGGGCACATTTCTACAAGCGTCTGTGTCTATAAAGGAGAGGGTCTAGCACTTTTGAGTTCGTTCTCAATGGGAGGAGGACATATATCTTCGGACTTGATGCAGGTTTTGGGTATGAATTTCAAGGAAGCAGAACTCATCAAACGAAAGGTGATCTTGACAATAGACTCAAACCGAAACGAGTATTACGAAATTGCTTCAAAAGGTAGTTTGATCAAAGCACCAATAAACATAACAAATCAAATAGTGAAAAGTCGTATTGAAATGATAGCGAAAATCATTGCAGAGATTCTGGATGTTGACAAGGTGTTTAAAGATATTGACATATACTTGACTGGAGATGGTATATCGCATTTCAAGGGGGTAAAAAACATTTTGAAAGACATCACAGGAAAGAATGTGTATGAATATGCGAATCCGTTTGACAATTCAAAAGATAAATATCAAACATCGAAAACGGGCTTGGCATCGCTTGCCGAAATTGTTGTGTAGGATAAGGAGATGAAATTATGGATTTTGACATGACAAGTACAATATGTAACATCAAAGTAGTTGGCGTAGGAGGTGGCGGAAACAATGCTGTCAACAGAATGATCGCCGCAGGGATTACTGGCGTACATTTTATAGCCGTAAATACTGACAAACAAGACCTCATGATGTCAAACGCTGACGAGATTATCCAAATAGGAAAAGAGTTGACCAAGGGACTTGGTGCTGGGGCGAACCCAGAAGTAGGTAGAGCCGCTGCTGAAGAGAGCAAAGACGAGTTGATCAAGGCATTGCAGGGAACCAACCTTCTTTTCATAACGACAGGTATGGGCGGAGGCACAGGTAGTGGGGCTGCTCCATATATTGCAAAACTCGCTCACGATATGGGTATTTTGACTATAGGTGTCGTTACAAAGCCATTCAAGTTCGAGGCACCAAAGAGAGCAGCAAATGCGGACAATGCGATTGAAGAGATGAAAAAATATGTAGATTCTCTAGTCATCATTCCTAATGAAAAACTTTATACTATTTTGAAAAAGGACGTTACCTTTGTAGATTCATTTAGATATGCCGACGATGTCTTGCGTCAAGCGATTCAAGGGGTCAGCGATTTGATAGCCGTTCCTGGACTGATCAACCTAGATTTTGCTGATGTGTCCACTATCATGAAAGGAAAAGGTATTGCCCACATGGGTATAGGTAAAGGTAGAGGAGCCAACAAAACTATTGAGGCAGTTAGACAAGCGGTTACAAGTCAGTTGTTAGAGACCAGCATAGAGGGAGCAACTGGTATATTGATCAACATTACAGGTGGGCGTGATCTAACATTGTCCGAAGTATACGAAGCGGTCGATTTAGTTAGAGACGTAGCGGATAAAGATTGTAACATTATTTTCGGGGCTAAGATCAACAATGATTCTAGCGGAGAGACCGAGATTACAGTTATTGCCACAGGGTTTGAGCATTACAACAAAGCGTCCGCACCAGACCAAACGCCTAGTTTTAAAGAAAATAGTGCCAATTTCACTCCTTTTGTAGAAGCTGAGAAAGAAGCTGAAACTAGCGAGCACGAAGAAGAGTCAAAAGAGGACGACGAAGTTGAAAAAGATAAGGTGGAAGATATCTCAATCTCCACTAAAAAACCTGTCGTAGACGATGATGATATTCCACCATTCTTACGAAAATTGAGAAGATAATAGGATTTGACATAAAATTTGTGTATTGTGTACAAGATTATTCAATAAAATTTTCAATAAAGTTACTTAAGAGAAAACAATTATTTAATAAAAAAGAGACCGATATATTCGGTCTCTATATATTTTCATGTGAATTTTCACAGATTAAGAGTGATAATATTTGTTCATCAATTTTTCAAACAACGCTACGGCAAAATACATCACGCACGCTAGCACGCATAGGACCACTGTAGATGTCATGACGAGATTTAGATTGAAAACCTGCCCGCCATATATCAACAAATAGCCTAGGCCTGCTTTACTTACCAAATATTCGCCCATAATAGCACCAATCCAACTCAATCCTACATTGATTTTTAGAGTGGCTACAATATCTTTTAGCGAGTTTGGTAAAATCAGTTTGAAAAATATTTGAAATTTATTTGCACCTAATGACTTAGATAGAGCAATCAATTGCTTATCGCAGCCTATAAATGAGTTCATAATATTCATAATTGTAACAATAATTACAATAAGAATACACATAAATATTATGGCTTTACTGCCAGCACCAAACCAAATGATGATAATTGGTCCAAGGGCAATTTTTGGTAGCGAATTCAACACGACTAAATATGGCTCTAGTACACGTCTTAGAAAATCACTATACCATAATATAAACGCTACAATAAAGCCAATTCCCGTCGCAATAGCAAAGCCTATCAACGTTTCATACAAGGTTATCTTTGAGTGATAGATAAGTTCACCGCTTCTAAACATTTCTCCAATAGTCTCTGCTATTTTTGAAGGGCTTGAAAAGAAGAAAGAACTTATGATTTCATATTTTGTCAGCAGTTCCCACAAAAGTAGGAAAGCGACCAAAATAATTATTTGCGTTAAAAGTATTAGTATTTTTTTTGTTCTGTACTTTTTTAAATAGTCGTAATGCGACTTGCTAAATTTTCTTTTGTTTTTCATTTTGTATTTCCTGCCAGATTATGTCGAACAACTTTTTTGCCTTGTCAGTTTTCCTGCGTTCAAAAGGTGTCATCGAAGTTGGGAATTTCGTCTCATGAATCGCTTTTATTGTGCCTGGTCTTGACGTTAGGACAACGATTCTGTCTGCCATGCTGATGGCTTCTTGAATGTCGTGCGTTACCAAGATGGCTGTCTTTTTTTCTTTCTTTATGATGTCGAAGATGTGATCACACAATTCCAAGCGAGTTTGATAATCTAACGCACTGAACGGCTCATCTAAGAGTAGAAGTTCAGGTTTTAACGCCAATGTTCTAATCAATGCGACCCGTTGACGCATACCGCCACTTAACTCGCTAGGGTGTTTTTTCAAAAAATCTTTTAATCCATATTTTTCGGCAAGCGAGAGGGCGTAATCTTTTCTCTCTTTTGTATTCAAATGTTTGATTTCCAAGCCAAAATAAATGTTTTTCTCAATATTTCTCCATGGCAAAAGATTATCTCTTTGGAACATATATCCACATACATTATCTTTTGGATTTGGGGTCTTCTTTGCCACCAATACGCTTCCTGAACTTGCTTTGAGAAGTCCAGCGATTATAGATAATATAGTGGTTTTTCCACAGCCGGATGGACCGACTATGGCAATAAATTCTTGATTTGATATGGTCAAATTAATATCTTGTAATGCGTTTGTTTCATAATCGATGCTTTGATATATTAAATTTAGATTTTTTATTTCAACAAGTTCATTCATTTTACATAACTTTTGTAGCGAAACTTGTGTTTACTGCCTCGTTCCAAGCAACACGGTTTGTCAGTTCGCCTGCATTGTCAATGATATCTAGCATATTGTTCCAAGACGATTCTTTCAATACGAAACTTGAAGCGTAAGCACCGATGCTGATGTAATTTTTCACTGATGCCAATATCAACTCATTAGATGTCGTGCTGAATGATGGCTTTAGAGAAGATATGATTTGAGAGTCATCTGCGCTCATCAAATAATCATAGCCTTTTTTCAATGCACGCATAAATTTATCCAATTTTTCCCCATTGTTGTTCAAGTAATCACTTGTTGCCGTGAAAACGGTATAAGGAATATCGCTCACTTCGTCTCCAAGTGCAGCCACAATGTAGCCCGTGCCATCAATTTCGCATTGGCTAGCGGTAGGGTCGAACATTGTGCAATAATCTCCAGTCCCAGCGACAAAAGATGATGCGGTCAAGTTGAACGCTATTGATGTGTCCAAGATGGTGTCCACATCTGCACTCAATTCGTCTCCAGGGTGCAAGCCGTGCTGTTCGAGGATATATTGAAGAGTCATTGCAGGCATGCCACCTTTTCTTCCGCCAATGATGTGAGAGCCTTTTAGATTTTCCCAACTAAAATTCTCGCCTTCATCTGTCCTGCCCACCAAGAATGAGCCATCACACGCCGTCAGTTGAGCAAAGATGATTGGGGCATTGGTCATACCATTGTTCCTAACGTAAACTACAGATTCTGGACCCATCAGTCCAATATCTGCACTGTTAGAGATCAAAGAGGACATGACTGTGTCGCTACCACCGGCATTTGTCAGTTCTATTTCTAATCCTTCGTCTTCAAAGTATCCATTGTTCATGGCTACGTACAAAGGGGCATAGAAGATAGAATGAGTAACTTCACTGATTCTAATTTTGTTGTCGTCTTTGTTTCCACAACCGGTTAGAACGAGAGAAAATACTCCAACAAAAAGTACTAATAAAATTGAAATTTTTTTCATTCATTCTCCTTATTTGGAAGGTTTATAGTGGTTTAATTCTTCCATATCTCATAGTATGAAATTGTTTAATTTTTGTTAAAATGAAATTTGTATTGAAAAATACTTGGCAAAATTTTGTGATTTTGCTAAAATACAATAGAGGTTTTTATTATGACTAGAAATGATGCTTTATATAAGGTTCTTTTTGCAATTGAAATTGCCTTGTTACCTATGGTAATATTTGCATATCTATATTTGCCTGAATGGTCTATGGGCTTATTTATAGCGGGCATTTTGCTCGCAAAAATCTGGCTAGAACTATTCAAGGACAAAATCAATTATTCGCATATCATTATAGACGCAGTGGGTAGCATATTAGTTTTTGCTACTTTGCTCATATTCTTTATGGTAATTGACTTGATAAACATAGCATTGGGCGTTGTAACTCTTGTACTGATTGTTATTATGAATGTCTTCAATATCCTATATTTCAAGAAAAATTTACCCGAATATGTCGATGCTGTAGATTACTGCTATATTTTGTTTGAATGTTTGACGCTGATTGCGTTTACATTCTTAACATATTATTCATTGATTTCTAATATTGGTTTATTTGCGTTGATTATGACGTGCGCAGTGTCTATCATGTATAAGATTTATTACGCCTTCAAATACACAAAACTTGGAAATATTTTTAGACGTAAAAAATAATTCACTATTGACAAATGCAAAGCAACATGATATTATATAGGCAGGAGTAGGTTATGGGAATGTTTTTATCATTTGAAAGTCCATTAGAATTTTTACTAAGATATACGGTTATCACAGGAGTTATCTTCGCTATTATTGGTGTTGCCATTATGATGATGGCTAAACGTATTACTATGGCTAAGAGACAGCAGGACGAAATCAGCAAAAATGACAAACTTTATCTAGGATTGATGATCACGGGGATTTGCTTTATCTTGATAGGCATGATAATTATAGCTCTACCTATAGAAGAGACTTTCTATACGGCAGGTTAAGAAATTTGTATTGAAAAGAATGAGGGTTATGTATTTTTAGTGGCATAACCTTTTTTATATTATTCTCTCATAATTTTTAGTACATTAATTATTTTTTAGCATTTGTTTTGTCAAAAGACATAGATGTAATCAAATTTTATAGAGATAAAGACATTATTTTACCTATTATTGATTTCACAAAAAGATATTTTTATATATAAAATATAATTATTCGTCAAATTAGTTGACTAAAACTTATTATTTTGTAATAATAATTATATTAAAGAAGGGAGGTTTTATAAAAAATTTTTTGAAAAAGATGCCAGTGATGATCGTGTTCGTGGCATTGGCAGTGATCGGCTTGCTTGTGTACATACCTATGCTTGCTAGACCAGTTAGTTATGGTATGACCTATGTCTATTCTCACACCGTTACGGAAGAAGAGTCAACATCAATGGGCGAAGCAGCAGGTACAGAAATTTCTATGAAAATTCAAATTAAAAGCGATGAAAAGGCTGATATGACTTATTCTACGAATGGAGTAGGGGAAAAACTTGAAGTTTGGATTATTCGTAATGGTAATCAATTTATTTTGATTCCAGAAACTATGACTGAAGAAGAATATAATCAATTGATTGATGCATTGAAGGCAGATGAAGAGGCATGGAACGCTTTGTGGAATGACACAGAAGGTCAAATTCCCATGTTTAGAATCAATGCATTCAAAATAACTCCTAGTGAATTCCTAGCACAATATGGTTATGGAGAGATGACTTGTAATGGTGCTATCATATTCACAGTATTGTGGGGCGTGTTGGAAGTAGCACTAATTGTGTTCGCTAGTTTGTCTGTAGTATTCTTTGTAAAAGGCAAAAAGACTGCTCTTAATACAACAGAAGAACAAACATCTAATGAAGCCACAGCAGAATAATTTAAAAACAAAAAAACCTATTTTGAAGTGAACCCTGCGGGGTTTATTTCATTTTAATAGGCTTTTTTATTTTTTTAAAAGAAGCAAAATATATTGCAGGTACAAATATTTTGACAACATGTACGTGCGGATAGAGGTATAGATAGATTGCTTATTCTAACACAATCACAATTTCCAGTTCTATAATAAAAGTAATACATATTTGAAATTCCTTTTTAATATGATAGTTTATACACTTTATGAACGAGTGCTTGTTTTTGTGTGTTATAGGAAATTTAACTACCAAAATATGCTATTTTTTTTAAGAGTAAAAACATACTTTCTGCATAGAATACAATAGAGGTATTTATGAGAGAAATTGCCCTCGCTACAAAAGTGGGGAATAAAGAGATAATAGAATTTTTGCACGCTAATATAAAGTCAAAGATAGATTTTTGCAAAACTATCACAACGTGTTATAGCGACAATAATTTTTGTTATCTTTTGTTTGCCTGTGAAGATTCTTTCATTGAGCCATGCGAGGCAATATTAAGAGACATAATCATCGACTATATTGAATCAATATATAAATTAAACTATTTGAAGAAAAGGATAAAAAATCCATTATGCAATACACTGGCTTTCAATGCATATGTGAAAGTTTTGTCCCTGTTCGATAAGACTACGGACGTTTCGGCTCTATCTAAAATCATACTTTTCAATCAAACATTTTTTATAGATAGTTTTTTGGAATTTCGCCTGTCTCCTTTGAAATATCATTGGGACAATTTGGCGGAACTCAGTAGTGACAACTTAGTCTTATTCAATTCGGGAACTTTTCTAGATTTGATAAGGTTTTTGATAAACACGATGGATAATCTAGTTTACAAGGTCAAAGTGATATGCAAAGGAGAAAATTATAGCATATACAACATGAAGAATAAGAACGCCAAGATAAAGAAAGTGGCAGAATGTCAGTCCTCGCTAGATTTGATTTCAAATATCCTCAATTCTTGTCCTAGTTATATAGATATTTATATCAGTGAAGACAAACCATACGAAGCAGTCAGTTTCCTTAGCGACGTATTTGCCAACAGGCTAAAGATATACTTGAAAAATTGAATTATGAGTATGGTTGATTATAGAAAATCTTTAATAAATTATAAATTTTACCCCTAATGATTTGACAAATGAAGTCCATTGTGATAATATAAAACAAACTAAATAGACTATTGATTAGACAAGTAGGATAGTAGTCAATTTTTACAGAGAGTGCCTGCCGGCTGAGATTGGCACAAAACACTACTAAACGAAACCACTAATTAGGTCAAAGGCGAGTGTTTCTCGCAAAACGAGTGGGTGCTTAGGCACCAATTTGGGTGGAACCACGGTAAAATATCGTCCCATGCTAGTGCATGGTTTTTTTATTTTTAGGAGGTTTTTTATGAACGACGAGCAAAAACAAGAGATGTATAGACATAGCATGAGTCATGTCATGGCAAAGGCTATAAAGCAGTTGTATCCTGGGGTAAAATTGGCTATAGGTCCGGCTATAGACAATGGTTTTTACTATGATTTTGACAATTTGAACATCACTCAGGCAGATTTTGACAAGATTGAAGCGAAGATGCGTGATATCATTGCCAACAATGAAGATTTCGTTCGCAAGGAGGTCTCAAAGACAGAGGCTCTTGAGATGTTCATTGACGAGCCATACAAGACAGAGTTGATAAACGAATTGCCGTTAGGCGAAAAGATTACAGTATATTACACTGGCGAAGATTTCTACGACCTTTGCCGTGGTCCGCATGTAGAGAACACAAAATTTTTGCGTGGCTTTTCATTCAAGATCAATAGGGTAAACGGGGCATATTGGCGAGGCAGTGAGAAGAATAAAATGCTCACAAGGATATATGTATATGGTTTCCTTAATAAAGATGACCTAAAAGAATGTATAAGGCTAGAAGAGGAAGCAAAACAACGAGACCACAGAAAGATCGGTAAAGAAATGGGCATATTTATGTTCAACGATTTGGTAGGTAAAGGTCTACCTATGTGGCTTCCTAAAGGGTACATTTTGCGTAGAGAACTTAGCGATTATATCATAGACAAGGAGTTGGCATTGGGCTATCAGCATGTCATGACTCCATCTCTTGGCAACATCAATTTGTACAAGACGTCTGGACACTGGGAGCACTACAAAGAGGACATGTTCCCAGCAATGGAAGTTGACGACGAGGGATATGTGTTGCGTCCTATGAACTGCCCACATCATATGGTTATCTATAAAAATTTCATGCATTCATATAGAGATCTACCTTTGCGACTTGCTGAGATTGCTAACGATTTTAGGTTCGAAGCGAGCGGTTCACTTTGCGGGATAGAGCGTACACGTGCCTTTACGCAAAACGATTCACATATTTTCTGCCGTCCGGATCAAATAAAAGACGAAATCGAAGGCGTCATCAAATTGATTTTAGATGTCTACAAAGATTTTGGTTTCAAAAATTATAAACTTAGATTGTCCTTAAGAGACAAACAAAATACGGACAAATATTTTGGCAATGATGAACTTTGGGAAAAGAGCGAAGCCGCTTTGCGAGAGATATTGAAAAACAGCGGAGCCGATTACTACGAAGCGGTCGGCGAAGCAGCATTTTATGGACCTAAAATCGACGTTCAAGTCAAATCTGCCATTGGGCATGACATAACTCTTTCCACAGTTCAACTTGATTATCAACTGCCAGAGAGATTTGAACTAGAATATATTGATGAAAACAACGATAGACAACGTCCAGTAGTTATCCATAGGGCGATTTTGGGTTCATTGGATAGATTCATTGCCTTTATTTTGGAAGAGACAAAAGGACTATTGCCTGCATGGTTAAGTCCAGTGCAAGTTCAAATAATTACAGTCAATGAAAATGTCATTCCATACGCTCAAGATGTTGAAAACAAATTAAAATCTTTAAAAGTTAGAGTAGAGACAGACTTTTCAAACGAGTCAGTGGGCAAAAAGATTCGTTCAGCCGTGCTATCAAAATCTCCATTTATTTTAGTCCTAGGAGACAAAGAGAAAGCAGACGGCACGGTCGCAGTCCGCAAACGTGGTAGCAAAGATACCGAGACAATGCCATATAAGCAATTTGAAGAAATGCTAATAGACAGTATAGCAAATAAAGCGTTGAATTAAAGTGCAGTTTTGACTGCACTTTTTTATTGTGTTAACAACAAAACATATTTTCGTAAGAAAATTGTTTTCTTCCTTTGTACGAAATATGATATTCTCAACAAAATTTTGTGTTGTGTCTAAATTTGATTTTATTTTAAGAGCAATTTGTAAATTTTGAAATTTTTCGTTTGACTTGTTGTGTAGATAAGTATAAAATTCAAAATAAAGTTTAGACACTTGTCTATTTTTGTAAGGAGAAAATTAGATGAATATATTTAAAAAATTGTATTGTAGAACATTTCAAGTAATATTTAGAATGGCGATGCCTCTTCTTCCGTATAGAGAACCAAAACTATTGAAAGACAATGATGAATTGATCGCATTGTTGCAAGAAAAACAAGTAAAAAGTGTTTTGCTAGTTACGGATAAGGGGATAAGAGGTCTGGGTCTAACCGAGACGCTAGAAAATCAAATTAAATCTAACGACATAAAATTGGCTGTCTATGATGATACAGTAGCCAATCCTACCACGAAGAATGTTGCTGAAGCGTTGGATATGTATAAATCAAATGATTGTGAAGCTATCATCGCTTTTGGCGGTGGGTCTGCCATGGATTGTGCAAAGGCAACGGGGGCAAGAGTTGTCCGTCCTAAAAAGCCGTTAAGTAAGATGAAAGGTATTTTGAAGGTAAATAAAAAATTACCTTTGTTGATTGCTATTCCTACAACTGCTGGGACGGGTAGTGAGACGACGCTTGCGGCAGTCATCACAGATAGCGAGACACGACACAAATATGCCATCAACGATTTTCCGCTCATTCCTGAGTATGCTTTGTTGGACGCAAATCTAACTGTAGGGTTGCCAAAGTTCGTTACCGCAACTACTGGAATGGACGCCCTAACTCATGCGGTCGAGGCATATATTGGACGCAGTACAACCAAGCAGACACGTGATTACGCCTTGCGTGCAGTCAAATTGATTTTTGAAAATCTTGAGACAGCGTACACCGATGGAACGAACTTGGAAGCACGACAAAACATGCTCCAGGCTGCATACCTAGCGGGGCTGGCTTTCACTAAATCATATGTAGGATATATCCACGCAATTGCTCACTCTTTGGGAGGAAAATATAATGTCGCTCACGGGCTAGCCAATGCTATAATTATGCCATATGTATTGAAAAAATATGGAAAGAAAATTTTCAAAAAATTGTGGGAATTAGGGGTATATGCCAATTTGTTTGACGAGTCCACGCCTATAGAAGTTGGAGCGAAATATTTTATTGAAAAGATAGAAAATATGAACGCAAATATGGGTATAGGCACACGAATCGACGAGATAAAGACAGAAGATATACCTTTCCTTGCCATGACGGCAGAAAAGGAAGCAAACCCATTGTATCCTGTACCTGTACTTTATACAGCACAGCAGTTAGAAGAAATATATTTTGAGGTAAAAAATGGATAATCAATCAATATTAGAAAAAATAGACAATCAAAGAAAATTTTTAGATGAAAATCCAATGCTTGATTACAAAAAGAGGATTGAGGCATTGAAATTGCTATACAAAAACATCAAATTGATGTCAGTTGATATATATGACGCCCTGAAAAAAGATTTGAACAAGAGCGAGACAGAGACCTATATGGTCGAAATTGGCATGGTACTTAATGAAATCAGTTATATGATAAAACATATCCGCTCTTTTTCACGTCCAAAAAGGGTAGCCACTCCGCTCGCACAATTTCATTCAAAGAGTTATAAAATGCCATGTGCGTATGGAATGGTGCTCATTATAAGCCCATGGAATTATCCTTTCATGCTGGCACTTGAGCCAATGGTTGACGCTATAGCAGCAGGAAATTCGGTGATAGTAAAACCTAGCGAAATTTCACCTAATGTAAGCGATGTTATAGCGAAATTGATATCCAAAACTTTTGATAAAGGTCATGTTGACACTGTGTTAGGTGGGGTGGAAGAATGTACTTTCCTTCTTGACCAAGATTTTGACTACATCTTCTATACAGGTAGCACGAGAGTGGGCGAGATAGTCATGAAGAAGGCGGCAGAACATTTCACGCCAGTAACACTTGAAATGGGCGGGAAAAGTCCGTGTATTGTTGACAAAACGGCAAATATACCACTTGCTGCGAAACGTATAGTGTTTGGGAAATTTTTGAACGCAGGACAGACATGCGTAGCCCCTGACTACATACTCTGCGACAAAAAGATCAAGGATAAATTGATTGACGAATTGGAGCGTCAAATAGTGTTGCAATATACTGTAGATCCTATCAAAAACGACGCTTATCCAAAGATGATCAACAAGAAACAATTCGATGCTATGAGTAAGTTCATAACAGATGAAAATCTAATTTTTGGTGGCAAGAAAGATGAAGAGTCCTTGAAAATTGAGCCGACTCTATTGAACAGCACTTTTGATGACGACGTGATGCAGATTGAAATATTCGGGCCAATTTTACCAATCATTACATTTGACGACATTGATGAAGCGATTGCAAAGATCAATTCGCTATCAAAACCGCTAGCGTTATACATATTTTCATCATCAAAGACGAATCAAAACAAAGTATTGAATAGATGCCAATTCGGTGGCGGTTGTATAAATGATACAATCATTCACATAGCGACGCCAAACCTTGGCTTTGGCGGATTGAAGCAGAGTGGAATAGGAGCATATCACGGAAAGATTGGTTTTGATACTTTCACGCACTACAAAAGCATAGTAGACAAAAAGACGTGGCTAGATTTACCAATGAGATATCAACCTTATAATAAGTTCAAACAATTCTTGATTAAGATGTTTTTAAGATAATATAAATTTATTCAAAGGAGAATTATGAATAAGAAATTTGTCATCATTTTAAACTGTATCCTTTTAGCATTGATCTTGGCGGGCGACGTGCTGTATATTGTATTTGGAGATCTATGGCTAAAAGGGCTTACAAGTGCATTTTTTGTGCTTCTTGGCGTGATAAATTTGATCTATGCCACGAAACTCAAGTCTAGCAAACAAAAGTTTTCTTTCATTTTAGTGATAGGGCTAATATTTGCCATGCTAGGCGACATTATTTTAAACATTCATTTTATCAGCGGGGCAATTCTCTTTGCTGTTGGGCACGTGTTTTTCTTTATATCATATTGCTTTTTGCAAAAATTTTCATGGAAAGATTTGCTTTTCGGTGCGATAATTTTCATCCCGTCCGTACTGGTCATCACTTTGGTGCCAATATTCGATTTTGGAGGGGTGTTGATGGAAATTGTGTGCGTCGTATACGCACTAATAATTTCACTGATGGTAGGCAAGGCTATTTCAAATTTGATACGAGAAAGAAACCTGCTAAATCTCATCATAGTTTTAGGAAGTGTGTTGTTTTTCTTCAGCGACTTGATGTTGCTGTTAGATGTGTTTGGTAATCTTTCAGTGGTCGGCATACTTTGTCTTGCGACCTACTATCCGGCAGAGTTTTTGTTGGCTCACTCAATTTATATAGGAGCAGGAGAAAATCATGATACGAAATAGGACAACTCAGTTAGTATTTCAGTCAGTTTATTGCACTTTGGCGATATTTGGCATTATTGGCAGTCTAGGTTATTTTGATGTAAAATTCAACACAGAATTTTATCTATTCTATACGAATTTAAGCAATTATATTTGCATAGGTTTGATGTTCGCTAGTTTAATTGCTACAATCAAAAATGCGAACAAAAAGCAGGACGGATATGTAACCACAGCACCGAAATTCAAATTCATGTGCAACATTATGATTTTGGTTACATTTTTGGTGTACAACATATTGCTGGCAAAGGAGAATACAGTGCTAGAATATTTCACATCTACGTCCAATCTGCTCATGCATGTGATTTTACCCGTAATGTTTATTTTGGACTGGATATTGTTTTACGAACATGGGAAAACGAAATGGTATTATCCACTTCTTTGTTTGATTATGCCACTTATTTATGTCGTGTTCATTTTGATACGTGCACCTTTCGTTCAAGGGCTAGATGTAACGGTGTATCCATACTTCTTTTTGGATCTAAACACACTCGGGTGGGGCGGATTTTTAGGCTGGGTTTTTGCTCTAATTGTTATCTTTGTCGCCATTGGTTACATTTTCTATCTATTCGACAATATAAAGAAGATAAAAGTATATTTCAACAGGAAAAAACAACATAATTAATTCAAGTTATCTCGTTTTATCTTTAAATATAAAATGGCGATAGAAAGTGCGTCTCATAGGAAAAACTCAATATTGTTCAATTTATTTGACTTGAGAATATATAAAAATAAATAAAATTATAGAAAAAATCATTGACAAACAAAAAAATATCTGTTAGTATAAAAGCGTAAAAGTAGAAGTCCACTTCTCACCTTGAAGCCAAAGGCGACAATGGTTTTAAATTACTGACAATATTGTAATTTTGTGTAGAGTGGGTTCTTTTACGTAAAGAAACCCTTTTTTTATGGGTAGGAGGAAATTTGAAAGAATCACTAAAAAATGAACAAATTGTTTTAGCAGAAGTTAGGTTAATTGGGCCGAATGCAGAACAACTGGGGCTCATGAGCAGTGAAAAAGCGCTCGAGATCGCTGAAAGTTATGATTTAGATTTAGTCCTAATTGCACCAGATGCAAAACCGCCTGTATGCAAGATCATGGACTATGGGAAATTCAAATTTGATGAGTTGAAAAAATTGAAGGACCAAAGGAAAAAACAAAAAGTCGAAGAAAACAAAGAGATGAGACTATCCATGACGATTGACGACCATGACTTAGAGATCAAGGCTAAACAAGTTTGCAAATTTTTGAAAGATGGTAGCAAGGTCAAAGTAAGGATCATGATGAAAGGTAGATTGCAAGTCCGTCCGCAGATTGGACTTGAGATCATGGACCGCTTTGCTGAACTGGTATCTAGTGTCGGTCAAGTTGAGAAAAAACCTGTGATTGAAGGACGTAACATCTTTATGGTATTAGCGCCTATTTCTAGCAAGAAGTAATTTTATTTACTTTTACAATTAATTTCTTGCGAAGAAATCAAGAGATTTCTTACAAAATATATTATATAAGGAGTACAGTTATGCCAAAAATGAAAACAAGGAAAGCCGTTGCTAAACGTTTCAGCGAAACTGGTACAGGCAAAATCAAACGCATGCACGACGGCAAAGGTCATATTTTGACCAAAAAATCAAGAAAGAGAAAAAGAAATTTGAGAAAAACCGGTTATGTTTCTAAACAATATGAAAAGAACATAAAGGGTATGATGTAGGAGGGCGAACATGAGAATTAAACGTGGAGTTAATGCTAATAAAAAACGTAAAGCTATCCTAAAACAAGCAAAGGGCTATCGTGGAGCAAAGTCAAAATTGTATAGAGTTGCTCGTGAAGCAGTGATGAAATCTGGTCAATATGCTTATGTTGGTCGCAAGTTGAAGAAACGTGATATGCGTTCACTTTGGATCACTCGTATCAACGCAGCATGCCATGAAAACGGCGTTTCATATAGCGTATTTATCAATGGGCTAAAGAAAGCCAACATTGACCTAAATCGTAAAGTGCTAGCTGACCTTGCTGTTACAGACAAAGTAGCATTCGCAAAACTTGTAGAGACAGCAAAGAAAGCTATATAATCTAAATAGACTTTATAATCAATCAAAAATCACGGTTCAACCGTGATTTTTACTTTTTATAATGATTAAAATAAAAATAATAATGCCAATATCTTTAGAATTTTTGATATTACTCGAATTTATTTGTTTTTAAATTCATGCCCAGTTATTAGGTAATCAATGGATACATTAAAATATTTCGACATTGAGATTAAAAGTTTTAGACTAGGCTCACGTTTGCCATTTTCATAGTAAGATAACGCTTCACGTGAAATATTCAAATCAATCGCTACTTTTTGTTGATTTAATCCTTTTAATTTTCGTATTTCTTTCAATCCTTTCAATAATATCCTTAAATCATTAAATATCTGTTGACATTATTGTAACATTTTGTTAATATTTAAAATGTAACAATGTGTTACATAGGAGATGTTATGCAAAAGAAAATTTTCGATAAAAGAGAAAAGGTATTTGTAGTTATATTATCAGCACTTATTTCAATTTTATGCTTCGTTGCGTATATTATCAATTTTGTAGACATAACTGATGCAATTAAACTTATCCAAGACTATATTGATTTAACAAACATAAATTATATTAAGTTTATTTCAATATTTGTCTTGATTATGTGTATGATTATGTTTTTGGTATCATTCGTATTCCTATTTATTAAGGACGTTGGTTTAAAAAGGTCAATTTTACTAATAATCATCTTATTTTCTGGAATATGCTTTATCACCTACTATATTATGTTGTTTTCTGTTCAAGGGATGGATGGTACAGATTTAACAATAGCAAATTTATTTTTAACGAGTTTTGTGTATATAAATAATGTAATCATTTTTACCAATGTTCAGTCATATTTTAATTTTAGTTTGTCCAATCAAATCTATGTACATGATGAGAAAAAAGATGTTAACAATGAGCATTCCAAAAAGATAATTATTAGACCTAAAGATACTGGCTCAACTGGCCAGGTGTTGAGTGAAGAACAAATTCAGGAAAACGCTCTGGCAGAATCTATTGAAAAATTAAGAAGTCAGTTGCGCATAAAAGATTTGGAAAAACAATATTTAGATTTGAAGCGAAAACTAGATGAATAAAAAATTGTCAATTTTACTTCTAAATAAAATATTTTAAACTATAAATTTTTATCAATAGCTTTATATGTAAACAGATATTATAAAAAAATCACGGTTCAACCGTGATTTTTTGATTTTATATTATGATTTTATTATAGGCTAAAATTTTGTCAAGGTACATACTAAGTTTGACAAGGGCTTGATTATTTGGTATATATATTATATGGAATTGACGAAACAGGATATCAAAAATCTAAAGGATAAAAGATATAGGCGTGAGCATGGCATTTTTCTAGTAGAGGGAGAGAAATTTTGTCATGATTTGCTAGATGCAAATGTTGAAATTTTGGCAACTATCACAACAGATAAAGAATTAAAAGGTTTCCCAAATACAATCGTTGTAAACGAGAAAGTCTTATCAAGCATTGCCACCACCAAGACAAATCAAGATATAGTCTGCGTGGCGAAGATAAAAGAGTTTGATTTGACGGCGAGGGGAAATTCGCTCATCTTGGATAGGTTACAAGACCCGGGGAATGTAGGCACCCTCATTCGCTCGGCGAAAGCGTTTGGTTTTGACGATGTATATTTGATAGATTGTGCGGACTCATACAGCGAAAAAGTTGTACGCAGTTCGGCAGGCACCGCCTTGAGCATAAGACTACATCAGGTGAGCCTAGAGAATGTAGAGCGTAACAAACCAAAAATTGCAGATGTTTTCATGGTGGCGGACATGTTTGGTGAGAGTATCACCAAAATTCGTTTGCCAAAAGGACGAATTGCTGTTATAATTGGTAATGAAGGGCAAGGAGTATGTGATGAGCTAAAATTTCTTGCCGATCTAACTATAAGTATACCTATGTGCGCTGGCGTTGAGAGCTTGAATGCTGGAGTGGCAGGTAGTATAATTATGCAAAAAATTAGCGAGGTGAATTGTGTCAGGACATAGTAAATGGAATAATATAAAAGGTAGAAAAGAGAAATCGGACGCTGAACGTAGCAAGATATTTACAAAAGTTGGGCGTGAGATTATGGTGGCTGTCAAAGAGGGCGGAGCCAACATTGATTCGAATAGCAAACTGAAAATGGCTATAGCGAAAGCAAGGCAATACAACATGCCAAATGATAGAATCAACAATATAATCAAGAAAAACAGCGAAGTGGATAATTCCAATTTTGTTGAACAGACATACGAAGGATATGGAGTAGGCGGAGTGGCTGTCGTTGTCAAATGCTTCACTGACAACAAGAATAGGACAAGCAGTGATGTGAGATATGCTTTTGATAAATACGGCGGATCTCTTGGCTCCTCTGGGTGCGTAAGTTACATGTTTGATAACAAAGGCGTGATCGTAGTAGAAAAGAATGAGAAATTTGATGCGGACGCCGCTATGGAACTAGCGATCATGCAGAACGCTATTGATTGTGAAGATGATGATATATTCACAATCTATACCGAGCCTAGTGCCAACAGCGTGAATGACATGGTGTCGGCTTTTGAGAATGCGGGCTATACAATTTTGTCATCAGGAGTTGAGATGATACCACAGAATTATGTATCTCTCAGTGCCAGTCAGCGTGAGACGTTTAACAAGATGTTAGACAAATTGAACGAAAATGATGATGTCATTGATGTAATATACAATTTAGAGGAAGAAGATGGAAACTAATGAATTAGAATTGACGAACATTATTAAAAAATTGAATGACAATAGGAGCAAGTTGTCTGCATTGTTTTCACTGTACAACAGTTCACTTTTGACGGCGGAAGATGACAGGGCGACGCTTAGTACATATTATGAACAGATGGTAGATTTCAAAAATGACCTAAATATGATATCTAATGTCATTTACACATCAAAAAAAGATGAACGTCAGGAAGTTTTTTCAAAGAACAAATCAAAGATAAAAAGTTTAGGTAATGAGATCAGCAACCTAAATGTGAACTTCAAAGACTCTTGCAATAAATACAAATTGGCTTTGCAAGAATGTGGCTCACTAAAGACTGAATACAAGCACGAAGTCAGCGAATTGTGCAAGAAATTCAAGTCAAGCATTGATGAAAACACTTCCCCTATAATTATAAAAGGCTTTAAACAACAGGTGAAGATTATCAAAGCGATTTTGGAAAGGATAGAGATGTTGATAGCAGACTACAATGTGAAGAAAAACAAAGTAGATGAAGACAACGAGCGATTTACCATGTTGTATGAAAGCGTCAATTCTATGCTGTCTAGATTGAAAACTATAGCGTAAGGTGGATATGAAAGTTTTAGGTATTGACCCAGGATATAATATCATTGGATATGGCGTGATAGAGACAGAGGGTTGCAAGGTCATTGACTATGGTGTGATTACGACCCCAAAGACCATGTCTATCAGCACAAGACTCTATACTATTTATCAAGCGACTTGCGAATTGATGGACACTTTTAGTCCAGAGCAGGTCGCTTTTGAAGAGTTGTTTTTCAACACTAACAATACGACCGCTATTCCAGTTGCTGAAGCGAGAGGGGTGCTGATTGTTGCGTGCAAGCAGTATACGGACAAATTGTTTGAATATACACCTCTGCAGATAAAACAAGCCCTGACAGGCAACGGGCGAGCAGAGAAAAAGCAGGTACAGTTTATGGTCAAAAACATTTTAGGCTTAAAGGCTGTACCTAAGCCAGATGATGCAGCAGACGCACTGGCTGTCGCACTCACGCATATGCAGACAAATAGTATAATGAGTGACAATTCGATTTAGTTTCATCAATGGTTTTTAAATAAAAGAGAGAATTATGATTGGTTATATACAAGGAATTTTGAAAGAAAAAGATTACAATAATGTTACGGTTGATTGCAATGGTATTGGTTATCAAATTATGGTAACTAATAGTTGCATGGCGAATATGCCTGACCTAGAGCAAGAGGTTAAAATTTACACATATTTGCATGTTAGAGAAGACGAGATGAGTCTATATGGCTTTGTCAGTCCAGAAGAAAAACGTCTGTTTTTGCAACTCATTACGGTCAGTGGTGTAGGCAGCAAGACTGCTCTGCAGATTTTGTCGGCAGAACGTATGGGGGCAATCATTAATAGCATAATAAACGAGGACTCGTCAGTGATCGCTTCATGCAAGGGAATTGGCAAAAAGGTGGCGGAAAAGATTATTGTTGAATTGAAAGACAAGATTCGTCCACTTGACTATATTTTACCTAATGAATCAATATTTACTCAATCTAACGAATTTATTGAAGATGCGGTGGTTGTATTAACTAGTCTAGGGCTTAGCAAAAATCAGGCTAGCAAAATGGCTAGAGAAGTGGCAAAAGAAAATGACACTGCTGAAGATATAGTCGCAAAAGTTTTGCACAATATGGGTGAATAGATGGAAGAGAGAGAAAGATTTATTTCAAGTACAAAGAACATGAGCGATGTAGAGGTCGAAAATAAATTGCGACCTATGTCTTTCGATGAGTATGTAGGGCAAGAGAAGATAAAATCAAATCTAAAAATCTATATATCAGCAGCGAAGAAAAGGCATGAAGCACTTGACCATGTGCTTTTGTATGGTCCACCTGGTTTAGGAAAAACCACCCTGAGCCATATCATAGCCAACGAAATAGGTAGCCAAATCAAAATCACCAGTGGTCCAAGTATAGAAAACGCCGCTGACTTGGCTGCAATTTTGACCAATCTAAACGCCAACGATGTGCTGTTCATAGATGAAATTCATAGAATATCTAAATCAGTAGAAGAAATTTTGTATCCTGCTATGGAAGATTACGCTCTGGATTTTATTGTTGGGAAAGGCCCTAGTGCTAGAAGTATGCGTCTAAAAATTCAACCTTTCACTCTAATTGGTGCGACGACAAAGGCGGGAAACCTTTCTAGTCCGCTTAGAGATAGATTTGGCGTGGTGTGTAGACTCGAGTTGTATTCAGTGGAAGAGATTGCAACTATCATCAAACGTTCGGCAAAAATCTTGGGAGTGAACATAGATGAAGATGCTACGATCGAGATAGCAAAGCGTAGTCGTGGTACGCCAAGGATAGCCAACAGGCTTTTGAAACGAGTGCGAGATTATGTCCAAGTGGAAGATAAGGATACGATTTCGGCTACCGACGCTGTTAAGGCATTGACACTCATGGATATTGATGATTTAGGACTCGACTTTACGGACAAACGTGTCTTGTTCTCCATGATAGAAAAATTTGGCGGCGGACCAGTTGGTCTAGAGACATTATCTGCTACGACTAATGAAGAAGTCTCCACTATTGAAGATGTGGTCGAACCATATTTGTTACAATTAGGTTTCATAGTTAGGACAAATAGGGGGCGAATGGTTACAAAACTTGCGTATGAGCATTTCAACTTGCCCGTTCCAAAATCCTTACAGACAGAGATAGACGACAATCAAGAAGGGGAAAAAGATGATTGATTACAAAAAATTGTCAACCTATGATTACTATTTACCAGAAAATTTGATTGCTCAAACACCGTTAGAAAAGAGAGATGAAAGTCGCTTGCTTGTCTTTGATAGAAAGACAAAGGACATTTATCATAGACATTTCAAAGATATTACATCTTTTTTAAAGAAAGGAGATGTATTGGTACTAAACAATACGAGGGTGCTTCCCGCACGTTTGGTAGGCAAAAAGGACACTGGAGCCAGCGTAGAAATCCTACTTCTAAAGAGAAGAAATATGACCGATTGGGAAGTGTTGTTGAAGCCCGCCAAAAGAGTAAAAATCGGCACAATTTTGACCATTAGCGACGAGTTGAAATGCGAATTGCTAGAAGTGTTAGATGACGGAAACAGAATGGTTAGATTTATCTTTGATGGTGTATTTGAAGATATTTTAGATAGAGTTGGCAGTATGCCACTTCCTCATTATATTCATGAAAAATTGAAAGACAAAGAAAGATACCAGACCGTATACAACAAGGTAGAAGGCAGTGCGGCAGCACCAACTGCAGGATTGCATTTTACAAATGAATTATTACAAAAGATACGAGATATGGGGGTTGAGATATTAGAACTTACTCTAGATGTAGGGCTAGGTACTTTTCGCCCATG
This sequence comes from Candidatus Onthoplasma faecigallinarum, assembly GCA_018715225.1. GTDB lineage: Bacteria > Bacillota > Clostridia > Christensenellales > UBA1242 > Onthoplasma > Onthoplasma faecigallinarum. The sequence goes on from DVMB01000079.1 coordinate 31,339, forward strand.
CAAAGAAGATGACATCACAAAACACGTCATGCATACTGAACATTATAGACTAAGTCAGGAAGTCGCAGATAAAATCAACAAGGCAAAAATTGAAAACAGACGAGTGATAGCCGTAGGCACGACAAGCGTTAGGACGTTGGAGACAGTGGCACAAAAGGGTATGCCGCTAGAAGCGAGTGAAGGAGACACTAGCATATTTATTTACCCGCCATACAAATTCAAGGTTGTAGACGCATTGATCACAAATTTCCATTTGCCAAAGAGCACGCTTATAATGCTTGTGAGTGCGTTCGCAGGATACGAAAATACTATGAATATATATGAGACTGCAGTCGAAAATCAGTATAGATTTTTTAGCTTTGGCGATGCGATGTTTATTGAATAGGACAAAATATTATTTAATTTAAGGAAAGCAAAGTGGACAAAAATTTTAGTTACGAAATATTACATGTTGATAAAAATAGTGGAGCAAGGACAGGCGTCTTGCATACTCCGCATGGAGATATTTATACGCCAATTTTTATGCCGGTTGGTACGCTTGCGACTGTAAAATCTTTGACGAATGATGACTTGTACGACATTGGGGCACAGATAATACTTGCGAACACATATCATCTTCATATACGCCCAGGCGACGAACTCATAAAACGAGCTGGCGGTTTGCACAAATTTATGAATTACAAGGGACCAATTTTGACAGATTCGGGTGGGTTCCAAGTTTTTTCACTCGCCAATATTAGAAAAATCACTGACGAAGGAGTGGAGTTTAGAAATCACCTGAGCGGGGCGAAGATGTTTTTCACTCCAGAGAAAGCCATTGAAATTCAAAACAATTTAGGCTCGGACATTATCATGGCGTTTGATGTGTGTAGTGAATATGGTGCGACTCACGAACAGGCAGAACTTTCTATGAATAGAACGTTAGATTGGCTGAAAAGATGTTATGATGCACAGAAAAATCCTAAGCAGATGTTGTTTCCTATTGTTCAGGGCAATTTTTATGAAGATTTGCGTCATAAGAGTTTGATTGAGACAAAAAAATATTGCAAATGTGGCATTGCTATTGGTGGTTTGTCTGTAGGAGAGCCAAAAGAAGTTATGCTCAGGATGCTAGATGTACTGCGTCCAAACTATCCAGAAAATATGCCTAGATATTTGATGGGGGTAGGTACTCCAGACTACATTTTTGAAAGCGTTGAGCGTGGGATAGATATGTTCGATTGTGTCCTGCAGACACGTGTAGCAAGAAATGGACTAGCGATGACGAGCCATGGTAAAGTCACATTGAAAAACGCCAAATACAAAGAAGATTTTTCTCCGTTAGATGATGAGTGCGATTGTTATTGTTGCAAGAATCACACAAAAGCATATCTCCATCATCTTGTGATGTGTAATGAAATTTTGGCGGCAAGATTGTTGAGTCTGCACAATATTAGATTCACATTGAATATGATGAAAAATATGCGAGAGGCTATCAATAATGATAGATTCAATGAATACAAAAAAGAGTTTTATCAAAAATATGGCATAGAAAATTAAATAAATTTTAATAATTTAATGATTTTATTGCTTATTTTTTAAAATTTGACAAAATTGTTGTTTTTTAGCATTATTTTTCTTCAAAATAAAATATAAAATAAATTGACTTAATATTTTTGCTTTGATATAATAAAACAAAATATAGGGGAGAATTATGGAAATAGTTTTATTGATTATACTTATAGTTTTAGTTGTTGCATTGTTCATTGTAAGTTATATGAAAAAGAAAAAATATAATAATGAACTTGGGCAAATGCGTGAAGAGTTGAAAGTCGGCGACAAGGTTATGACTGATACTGGAGTTGTTGGCGAAGTTGTTGATTCTTATATTGAAGACGAATATAAATATTTTGTGCTAAAATCAGGCAAGGGTAACAATGTGGGCTATTTTACAGTACATGCCAATGCTATCTATTATGTTTTTGGTAAAGAAGAACAACAGGCTCAAGAAAAGAAAGTTTCAATAAAAGTGAATACACCTGAAACAGCAGAAAAACCTGCAACAGAGCAAAAAGCAAATGAAGCAGAACAAACTGAAGAGAAAAAAGAAGAGAAAAAAGAGAATAGCGAAAAGACAGCAA
>DVMB01000002.1 GCA_018715225.1 Candidatus Onthoplasma faecigallinarum
TATTCACTTCATAAATTGTAACTTTGTTAGTTCTTAACTCTCCCAAAAATGTTACAAAACTCGGGGTTAAATCTATTGTTCGATATTCTCCATCAATATACACTTCGTTCCATGCATGCGAAAATTTTTTATAAGTTGGAATAACCGCTTCGTCCTCACTTGTAACAACTCTACATCTAACTCCAATCAATTCACAAATATCCTTAAACGCACTAGCAAAACTCGCACATATGCCTTTCTTCAGTAGTATAGGGGCATATTTTTCACTCGCTAAAATATGCGTATTTTTATAATCATAAACAATCCCTGGATATTTTCCTGTGCCATTATTTGTCCTTGGATTATTTAATATTGCATAATCGTATTTAATATTTTTATTCCACCAGTTAAATAAATCTTTTAGCATTTGCTTTTTTGTAATAAAAGTTCCTTTATTTTTAAGACTTTTGGCAATTTGCTTTATTTTATCTTGATATTCTTCTTCCAACGCTAACCTGTCTTTATCAACTCCTTTCCCTTTTATAATAAAAGTCATGAAAATCTCCTTTACAAATAAAAATAATTTTAAAGATAAAATTAAAAAGTTTTAAACCTTATAGCATTGGTGTGAACACCTTTATAATTGCACACATGAGTCTCACGAAAGGATTCAATCTAAACCCGTCCATATTTATACCTATAGTAAATAGATGTTCAAAATCTTTCTTGATGTCATTTATAGCATCCGTCTTGTACATCAATGTGCCACATTCATAATGATGAAGCAAACTTCTATAGTCAAAATTGATTGTGCCCACCACTGCTAGACAATCATCACAAATCACCTGTTTTGCGTGGATAAAGCCCTTTGAATACTCTAAGATCTTTACTCCTGCCTCTTGCAAAGTCTTATAACTAGACCTGGTTAGATTGAAAATGATCTTTTTGTCCGGGATGTGCGGAGTGATTATTCTCACGTCTACCCCTCGTCTAGCTGCATTGCATAACGCATTGGTAAGCTTATTGTCAATTATCAAATATGGAGTGGTAATCCAAACATAATTTTCAGCCTGATTGATAATATTTAAGTATACATTTTCAGCCACATACTCACTATAAAAATATTTTGGACCATCGCCATACGGACAAACTAAACCTGTTGCGTTTACCGCTGTCACTTCATTCGGTAGGTAAGTCGAAAAATCTTCTAATTTTTGATTCTGTACATCATATAGTTGCAAAAACATAAGTACCATGTTTTTGACTGCTGCCCCTTTGATTTTGATACCAGTGTCTTTCCAATGACCGAATTTTGATTTGATATTGACATATTCGTCCGCCAAGTTGAGCCCACTCATAAAGCCAATTTTGCCATCAATTATCGTCATCTTTCTATGGTCTCTATTGTTGTGAACAGCGGACATTATAGGAATAAATGAGTTGAATTTTACGCTCTTGATTCCCATTTCATTTAATTTTTTTGCAAAATTATTTGGCAATTTGTTGATTGTACCTAAATCGTCATACATAACTCTAACTTCTACGCCCTGCTTTACTTTCATTCGCAATACACTAAGGATAGCGCTCCACATTTCGCCACGCTCTATGATAAAATATTCCATAAAGATGTATTTCTTGGCATTTCTCAATTCTTCCAGCAGTTCAGTGAAAAACACTTCCCCTAGCCTTAAATATTTTACTTCAGTGTTATCGTACGTCTTGAGCCCTGTAGATTTGTATATGTATTCAAATTGACCATAATGTTTGCCTAGTTTAGTTTTCAGCTCTTCGTCTTCTTCTTTATATTTCACCAAATATTGTTTGATCTCATTGGATACCTTTCTATAAAACTTTTTGTGTCTTCTCGGCGGGCGTCTCCTTACAAACAAAAAATAAATAAAAATACCAAAGATTGGGAAAATCAACAATATGATAACCCATGTGAGTTGACCCTCAATCGGCATATCCGAATTGATAATTCTTATCATGAGGATAATACCGAAGATTGTTATAATTGTCTCTATCGGCACATAAATATGATTAAAAACTATAGGATAATAATGGTTGAACACATAAGGCAACACAATAGAAATACCTAGTTGTATCAAGATAGCAATTACAACTAAAGTCATTCTACTAAAAATAATTTTAAAAAACCTTCTCATTTCTTATTCACGGCGTACTTATGATAGTATTGTTTCAAAATTCCTTTGTAATTATCCTTCCAAGGTTTGTTTTTCCCAAGGTAGTGGATGATAACATTATTATTTGCAACCCAGTCAGCATTTATTTTATGCTTTGGTCTTCTCATATTGTAAAAGGATATATACCTATCGGAGAGATTGTATATCTTAGGGTCAATAAGTTTAACACGGTCGCCAAAAAACTTGAATATAACATCTTGGTCATATAGGCACATTCTCCAGCCGTTTCTGCGTATAAACCTGAAAATCTCATCAGTGTTTATCACTTGACGTAATTCTTTTATATTCATCATCATTACGCCTGTGTTTATGTAAAAATGATCTTTATTTACTGTCAGTCGCACTCTATTGAACCACTGCATAAAGCCACGAATTTGCGTACAAGCAATGAACAAATTTCCTTCAAAATTCATGTTGTATAATTCATTGATACTGTTATGTACAATCAAGTCGGAATCTAGATATAATATCCTATCCACACTCTCAGGTAACATTATAGGAGCAAATATCCTGTAGTAAATCTCGTATGGATAACGTTTTACTTTAGGTGCACCCTTAAATAAAGATTTGTCCATAAAAATATAGATCAAATTTATGTTCGCACGAACATTTGTCAAGATGTTTGCTTTATCTTCTGGCTGTAAGTCTGTGTGCATTACATACACGTCAAACTCGCTATCTTGGTTATTGATTGCAAGCGAATTGATCATCGCTAAAAAATGCTTTACATACCCTCGGTTGATATTGACCAAAATATTTTTTTTCATTAAATAGGTATCCTTTTAAAAATTTATTTATAAATTTTACAATCTATAGAAAGATTATAATAAAATTAAAAAGTATTGTCAAGCCTAAAAATATTTATAATTAACAAACAAAAATGTTGCAAATAAATAAAAATATGCTATAATAAAAAGGCGATGGGGTATCGCCAAGCGGTAAGGCTCTGGTCTCTGAATCCAGCATGCGTTGGTTCGAATCCAACTACCCCAGCCAATGCCCCCAACTGAACTGCTTTGGTTCAGTTGTTTTTTATAAAAAGAGATCCTGGCGTGTGCTTGTCTTGATACAAGTGGCGTCGCGATGCTCCGCCAGGACAAGTCCACGTCTGCAACTTAAATCTAATGCTTTAATAGATAAACTGCTTTACTTGAAAAACTAAATTGATTAAAATTTTGTATAGAATAGGTATAAATAAATTTATTACATCAAACTAAATCAATTAATCGTGTGAACATTAGAGAACTAAATTAAGCCTAAATTGGGGATTAATGCTGATTTTGAGAAACTGTTGTTAAAGCAATATTTGGTGGTTATATTAACATCTAGTAAAAAATTTCAAATTGTTTTTAATACTGTTTAAAACAACAACTTGAAATAATAATGAATTTATTAATAGACAAAATTACTGTTATGATGATAAAATTGAAACAAACTCAACCTATGCTAAAGCTGATAATTAAAAAGATTTTTGATTTTTCATTATTAAATAAAAAATCCGCCGCAATAAAAACAAGAGACGGCGGAAATTATGCGAGCGCAAAATATAACGTAAACATTATGATTTAGTTGCTTTTTAAAATATGATATTATTAAATTCTTCACTATTTGTTTTTTTTTGATTTTGAACACTTATGTCTTCCATTATCCTAACATAGCTTTCGTATCTAGACAGTGGGATGTCACCATCCCTAACTGCTGTTTTTACTCCACAATCTTCGGTTGGCGCATGAATATGATCACATCTTTTATATTTACAATTTAGGTAAGATTCAAATTCCGGGAAATAATCTTGAATTTCAGATGCATTAAAACTGGAAACATCTAATGCTCTAATTCCAGGTGTATCTATTATTGAAGAATTGTTATCCCATATATAAAACTTAGAAGATGTTGTGGTATGGCGCCCTCTTCTACTCTTTTCCCCAACATGACCTGTCTTAATTTCATCAAAATCCATTATTCTATTAGTTAAAGAAGATTTGCCAACTCCGCTGTGTCCCACAAAAATTGCTCTTTTGTTTTTTAAATAAAATTTAAGATTATCAATCCCTTCGTTATTTATTGCAGATGTCTCTACGACCGGTATATTTAGTTTTCTGTAAATATCTATAACTCTCTCGTCATTTTCAGTTTTTAAGTCCGATTTATTTAAACAAATAATAGGTTCAATACCACATGCTTGTAATATCATAAGGTATCTATCTATAAATCTAGGGTGAAGTGGAGGAGAATATGCGGAAACAACGATAACTGCAGTATCAATATTCGAAGCAAGTATTTTATTTGATACTACATTATTTCTCCTTGCTCTATCTTTATGATTTCTAGACAATATCGTTTTCCTTTCTAAAACATGAAGAATTTTTTTCTTTTCATCATCTAAAACAACTTCATCTCCTGGAAACAATAATTGATTACACGGAATATTTTGTCTCATGCCAAAGACAGTTAATATTTCACCGTTATATAGAACTTTCGTCTCTTTATAACCAGTCTCAATTACAATACCAGTATTTAGACTCGAATCTCTTCTAATAACAAAATTATCGTCTACTTTTTTATTTAGCGCAATATCTTTTGCACGATTTTTTTTATCAATACTTTTTTTAGTTTTAAAACTATCATAACTTTCTAAATGAGCCATAATTTTAATTCCTTTTATTATTTTTCATTAAATATAACCCTACATTTTAATTATAAAACAAATTGTCAATAAAGTCAATAATTTATTTTTCTTTCCACAATAATGTTTTTATATCGGTAGGTTTGTCTATGTCATCATCTAAATCATAATATTTAACTATTTTATTGTCTCGTGAAAATGTAATACAGTTGCTTGTCCAGTCAATAATATTTTCTCTTCTAACTTTACCAATTGTGGTGTCCATTGTAAACCTTGTTGAATTGATCCATGATGGAGTAGAAAAATTCACTTCGTCCATGATTTTGATTATCCTCTTAAAAGACAATCTAAAACAGGCAGAATAGGATATGGGATCTGGAATAAATATAGATAAAGGTCGTATATGTAAATCATCCATCATTTCAAGTAATTTGATTAAAACTATAGAGTTGTCGTTTATACCTCTAAGCAATGGAAATTGCGAATACATCCTTATACCTGCTTTGTCAATTTTTTTTATTTTATCTTGCACTTTATCGCAAATTTCATATAGGTGATTAATATGAAAAACTAATCTAACATTATATAATTTTAACAGCGATATTAATTTTTGCGTGAAAATTGTTGGCTCGTATACTATTGCCCTTGTGTGAATTCTTATATCCCAATTTTTTAACTCCTTTAAAGCATACTCTAAGTTATCATAACCAATAGTTAATGGATCACCGCCTGAAAAAATAACTTCTTTAATTTCAGGATTATCATTCAAATATTTTTTTAATGTACTAACCTTTTCAATAATCGTCTTTTTAATATTGCTTGTTTGAAATTTTGATAAATTGTATGTTCTAAAACAATACTGACAATGTGAAAAACATATATCTGTTATTATAAAAACTAGTCTATTGCCATATTTCCTAATAATATAATCAACATTTTGAACAGGCATATGCTTATTTTCTTCAACATAGTCCCTTGTTTCTACGCTTGTTTTTATGTCTATTTTATCTTTTGTTGGTATTACAGATTTATATAATGGTCCACCAACACCTATAGCATTAATTTCTTCTTCTACCTTTTCTTTGTAAAACTTAGAAATCTTTATTGGTAATAAAGAATCTGTCTTTACAAGATTTTCATATCTGATTTTTAATTTTCTATCTATCAATTTTTCCATTGTGAATATACCATCCTATTGAATTTATTTTTTTAGTACATTGCAGAGCATTCTTTACTATATGATTAATAATATCATTGAAACTATAATCTTCTTTATATGCGCAAGTCATAAATTCTCCTTGCGGATGAAAACTAACTTGCGAATTTACTTCTATTAAATAATATTTATTATTTTTGTATCTAAAATCTATTTTTGCATATCCCTTTATATCCAATATTTCTGCAATTTTATTAACTTTATCTTTCAGTTCGCTAAAATTCCCATCTAGCCCAAATATGTTTACTGTGTTGTCTTTTGTGGTTTTCATTTCGTAATCGTAAAATAAAGATTGGCTATCAACTTCACAGGGACCAAGCGCTCCTATTCCTTCGATGTATGCCATACTGATATCTTTTCCATCTATAAATTCCTCAACGAGTACAGCCCTCTTGTAATTTGATAATAAATAATCAACCTGGTTATATAAATCTTTGTAGTTGTAAACAATTGATTTTTCAGACATCCCAATGCTTGAACCTTCTGAATTGAGTTTTACTATAGCTGGATATAAAATACTTGTTGCATTATTTAATCCATCTAAATTTTTTATTATATATCCTTTAGGCGTATTTACTACTTCTTTTAAAATATTTTTTGTTAAAAATTTATTGTGGCATATTAACATATTTGTACTATCAGGACCTGAATAATTTTGATTTATTTGCTCTAAAATTGCCCCATACACTGATTCTCGAGCAGGTCCATAAAAACCTTCACAGACATTGAATACTAAATCTGGTTTTAACTTTAAAATAGTTTTTATCCAACTAAAATTTTTATCGGCTTCAATGTTGTAAACTTTATAATTATTTTTTAGTGCATCGTAAATACACCTTATTGTAGCATTAGAGTCAAATTCTGCTTCGTATTCAAACTGTTGCCTATTTAAATTATATAATATCGCAATTTTCTTCATATTATCTCCGTAACCCAATGGCTAAAAAATGATAAATTAATTCACACGCTATCACAAAAGAACTATAAGAATTATCTAATGTCGGATTTAATTCAACAATATCAAACCCACATATATCAAAATTTTTCATAAATTGTAAAGCTTCATCACATTCATAAGGGTTTAAACCATTTATTTGAGGAGTTCCTGTACCAAATATGTATGAAGAATCAATTCCATCTATATCAAAGGTAATGTAAAATTTTATTTTTTTGTTTTTATTTTTATTTAATACATCGGTCATAATTTCATGTATGGTTCGCTCTTTAACATCGTTTGATGTGTACACTGTAATTCCGTTTTTTTGAGTGAATTTAAACCATTCTTCATCCACAAGTCCTCTTGGACCAATAGTAAATAAATTTTCACCTTTTAAATATTGGTTCTCAATTAATTTTCGAAAAACATTTCCATGCCATATTTCAGGCATATTAAGATAGCTTTTTTCGACATCTAAATGAGCATCAAAATGAATAATACCTATTTCATAATCAGGAAATTTTTCTTTCATGGCTTTTAATACACCAATAAAACTACCATATGTAATAGAATGATCTCCACCGCAAATTACAGGAAAACTGTTTTGCGCTATAGCGTATGTCTTCTTTGTTATAGCATCTTGATTTTTGTCTGGATGAGTTGGATTAACATAAACATCTCCTAGATCTGCAATTTTGAAATTATTTATTTTATAACTCTTTTTTTTATCTAAATCATAAAGAGTTTGTCCTTCTATTCTATCCCAAAATGAATATTCCCTTAATTTTCTAGGTGCATATTTCGCTCCTAACCTATATGAAGCCCCATAATCACAAGGCACACCTAAAAACACAATGTCATAATTTTTTATTTTATCTTCATTTATAAAATCACCACCCATAAATGTTGGTATCCCAGCGTAAATATATTCTTCTTTTTTTTTCATATTTTCTCCATTTTAAACATATTGCGAAATATCCATACTTCGGATTGCTTTTTGTGGATGCTTGAACACTTCATCTAAAACCAAATCTGTGTATTTACCAAATAATGGACCACTAATAGTTTCAATTACATCTAATCCACTCATGGTAAGATTTGCTTCTATGATTATAGGTTTATAATTCTTATCTATAGCGATATCCCAACCTATTAATCTAAAATGAGGTAATCTTTGTGCTGCTTTTTTAATAAGACTGTAAATTTCAGTTAAGCAATTTATCTTGACTTGTTTGAATTCTCCACCATCAGGATGCTTTAAATATTTGTTACCAAAAGCATCGTATGCAAAATTTGACAAAGTTCCATCACTATTTAATTTACAATAGATTCCACCAAAGCTTGCATTATCTACAATTGCATTGCCAATACCAATCCTAAAAGCGAATGCCGGCAATATCTCTATTGTATTATTAATTAACAATGTCATAATTCTTATTGTATTTAATGACTGCGGATGCAACAAAGCGGTATCCATAGACTGCATAACTATCTCTTGAAATATCAAATTTTGCATGGTTGTTTTATTAAAAAATTCATTTATTTCTTCTTTAGATGCTTTCCTGAAAATTTTTATTCCTTTTCCCCCATAAGATGCCATACTTGGTTTTACAATAAAATCTTGTTTTGCCAACAATATTTTAAGCGCCTTTTCTTTATCTATTATCTGATAGTTTTTGTCAAGATAAATTCCGTTAATTTTTCTTAAATAAGTTTTGGGCATATTTAGCCCTTTGAAATATATGTCAAAATAATTTTTATCCGCTATACCTGGCTCAATTTGCCTATTATTCAAATAAGGATCAATATAACCTGCAAATATATCGTCAGGTATAAATCTAATATCGAATTTACCAGTTTTGTCAATATAATACCTATGATAACTTAGATCTATTTTTGGTAAATACTTATTCCAATATTTTCTTATTTTTTGCTTTTCTTCTTTTGTTAATTTCTTAGTATCTTTGTTGAAAATTTTGTGAGAGTCTTTATTAAAACAATATTGTCCCTGTTTAGCTATAGTCTTAAATAAATTATCGTATTTTTTTACGATTTTATTATAAGATTTCTTTTCGTATTTTGTAAGTCCCATATTACACCTCTAACCATTCAGACAATTTTTTTTCAATAGAAGCGTCAATCAAATCGTTTTTTCTCATCCAATCGTCATCAAAAACTCTATCGAGATATTTTTCCCCTCCGTCACAAGTTAGAATAACCGCCACTCCTTTGCCAGATTTTTTATGTATATCTTCAATTGCTTTAAAAATTACACCACCTGCTGAACCACCAATTAATATACCTAATGATTTAGCAAGAAATCTACAAGTATTAAAAGCTTCTTTATCTGTAGCATAATAATTTTTATCTATTAAACTATAATCTATAATTGGAGGAATTTCAGCATCAGGCGGATTTCCCGTTCCAGATTGGAAATATGGTCCTCCCTCACCTCCAAATATTATCGACCCCTTAGGTTCTATTGCATTTATCTTTGATTTTAAACCATATTTTTTTAATCCCAATGCAGTTCCACATATTGATCCGCCAGTTCCAATAGCAGTGTATAGTTCATCTATCTCTCCAACTTCATCTACTAATTCTTTTGCTAATGTATCAATATACGCATCTCTATTATTTATATTCTCATGTTGTCGTGGGACAAAAGAATTTGGTATTTTTTTTGACAACTCCAATGCTTTTTTCTCTCTTTCAACAACTGCTACTTCATCTAATTTTTTGTCATCTCCTACTAACACAATGTCTCCACCATATGCTTTTATAATTTTTATTTTATCAATAGATGCATGATGATCAACAACTGCAATAAAGCGATAACCTTTAATAGCCGATATCAAAGCAAGTCCTGTTGCAGTATTTCCTGAAGATGACTCTATTATAGTTCCTCCCGGATGCAACTTACCTTCTTTTTCTGCTTGACAAATCATATTTAAAGCCATTCTATCTTTCATTGATTGTCCAGGATTGAATTTTTCAAGTTTTAAATACACTTTCCATGCACTATTTTTTATTTTTATTTCTAATAATGGGGTGTTGCCTATTAACTCAATCATTGATTTTACTATCATTTTCTTCGTCTTCTCCTATAATATAACCACATTTCTCTTTAATAACATAATATTTTTTTACCAATGGTATTTTATGAAACATTGATTCATTAGAATCCATTTGATATGCAGCAGTATTATAGTAAATTAGATAGTCACCTTTAAGAGGCTTATGTGGAAACTTTATCTTCCTCCAAGTTAACATATCCTGCTCTAAACAAAGATTCCCAGCCACTGATGCATAATAATCCTTGTTATTTCTATTATGTTTGCGCGGTATTAATTTAGGTTCTATTAAATAATCCGTATTAAACCATTGCTCAGATAAACAATTTATATTGCCATTTGTAATTATAATATTATCACCATTATATAACTCTTTTACATATTCTACTTTATAAATAGAAATACCACAATTGTCCAACAAACTGCGTCCTGGTTCTACATATATTTGTATATCAGCCAAATCTTTTTTAGTTTCTTTTAATATCTCTTCTAAAAATTTTTCACCGACAATTTTACTGTAATAAGGATAGAAATCTTTAAAATCTTTATCTTTAAAAAACATATGTTTATTAATATTAAAATTAAAGTTTTCCCAATCAAATTTAGAACAATAATTTATTGGTATTCCACCACCGATATCTATAAATTTAATTGTATTTATATTGTTTTTTCGAATTAATTTTACTAATTCTTTTATAGCTTTTATCCTTGCATCAATACTATAATTATTAAAATGAAATAACAATCCCTCTAATGTAATATTGGAATTTTTTATAATTTTTAAACAATCTGAAATATTCTCTTTGTTAATACCAAATCTACTAATATCTCCCTGTAAATTAGATATCCTCAATGAAATTTTTGCTTTTAACCTCATACGTTTAATATTTTTTAATTCTTCAATATCATCTACACTAACAATACAATTATTCAAAATCGCTAATCTCAAATAATTATTTGATTTTGCAGGTCCCGTTGCAATAATTTTATTTGTATATTTTAATGCATCTTTTAATTCATATTCACTAGAAACCTCTATCCCACATCCTGTGCTGGCAGCATATTTTAAGAATGTATATGCTTTATTTACTTTACAAGAAAAAAAGATGTTATTACTCATACCATATTTCGAGAAAACATCTTTAAATCTTTTAATATTAATCAAAAAATTATCTATAAATAAAATATTAACTGGCGAGTCAAACAACGCAAATAAATTATTATCTGCCACAAAATTATCTACTATGTTATTTGATTTATTTTCAATTTTAATATAATTCATACAAAACTCAATAAAATATACTCATAGATATATTACAATATTTTTTTGATATTGTAAAGAAATTTTCAATAAATTTTATAATTCCATCTATGAACTTTTAAATTTAAAACATTAAGTTAATTTGATAAGTAAAAGCAAAATCTATTTTTTCACTTTGATTAAAACCATTTGATTTGCTTTAATGATCTTTACCTAAAAATACAATTTTAAAAATTTCTAATTTTGCTCCATCATCTAAATCCTTTAAATTTGCTCTCTCATACATTTTCCAATCTTCTACTAAAATTTGATTACGATTTGTTAACAATAAATAGCCAAGTTCAAACAAGGGTTCGGATGCTTTTATTAAATCGTTCCACTTGTTAAATCCCGCGAGTAAAGCGATAATGTGTTGCGAATTCATTAGAGTAAATTTACCATTATCGCTAATATCAAAATCTACAAGTATTTCTTCAAAATCATTAAAAAAACATGGTTATATTCATAAAAGCTTTCGTCTTCATTGTAATATTGCGTTTTATAATCTTTAAAAAGATTCTTTGCTTGTTGTTTGAAAAATTCAATATTTATCATAACATAATCCTTATCTTATATTTTGACCTATTGTCTAAACATTTTTGCATCCGTAAACTTTTTTAGACAATTAATCTTAACAGAATAAAGAATGTATTATCTTTTTTGGCTGATAAAATCTTTGCACGGACGAGCAAGCTTGCCAATAAACTTATAAATATAGTAACAAAAATCTTATTTTGAGTCAACTAAATTTTTATATTATATTAAAGCGGTTCTTTTCCATAATTCACATAATACTGAAGTGAATCACAAAGTGGTCACTTCATAAAATACATAATTTAATCGTGTTAAAATTGACACGATTTTTTATTTTTTTGAGACATTCTTGCGTTTATCTACGCTTTTTGTTATAATTAATTAACCGAAAGGAAATTAATATGAAACTATATCATGGAAGTTCAATCAATATAAAAGACGAATACTTATCACCTCACAAGCCATTTAAAACTTATGATTATAAATCATCAATATTTTTTTCTGACAAAATTGAAATCGCTTTGCTGTATTCAATTAATCCTATTAGGAATTACATTAAATTAAATAATAAAGAAGAAAAGGCGAATGCTTTTTCTAGTTATTTTAAATTTGATAGAGAAAATAATATAACTATTCTCTATGAATGTTATAAAGGTATGCTTAACGAAGTTTATAATAACCCGTCTTATATTTATATTGTAGATGTTGAAGAATCAGTTGCAAATGAACATATTGAATTTAATTCGTATAGATTTTTTGCTCCTATTAAATACTTAAAGAAAATATATATACCGAATGTCTTAGATGAGCTTTTAAAACTAGAAAAGAAAGATAAAATTAAAATTATTCGATTTGAAGATATGTCATTCAATGTTAAAAATGAATTATATGATAGTATAAGTGATAGAGCAAACTCTTGCGAACACCAATGCGAAATAGATTTTTTTAAAGAGAAATTTAAAAATGTGCAAACAATTCAAAATTATTTAAGACTTAAAAATGATGAAGACTAATTTTACAAAATATTGATAAACAGAGATTAAAATAAAAAAATTACTATATACTTTGTATATAGTAAAAATGTCAATTTTATGTGTTCTATTGAGGTAATACGCGCTCAGCCAATACCCCCAACTGAACTACTTTGGTTCAGTTGTTTTTTATAATACAACTATTATTCTAGCACCTTTAAATCATCCACATCAACAACTATACAATCACCATAAAAGTTTCCATTTTTGTCAACCCAAGAGAAATCTACTTCCACTTGATTTTGTATGGCGTAATTTGAAATGACACAGCCTTTGTTCCCTTTATGTACGCCAAATTTAGAATATTTTTCATCTTCAATCAACAACTCAACCAAATCGTATTCTTTTATATTTGGATATTTTAATTTGTCATGTTTTTCTTGATCTAAGTTTTTTATAAAATTATTAAGATTAGTTAGCTCTCCCGTTGGGAATTCTCCTATCGTTTTTAAAAATTTTGTGTTGACATTTGCGACTGCATAATCTCCCATGTTTTTTTCATTAAAGAATAATACAGAGGCAATATTATTTTCCAATTTAATAATAGTACCTTTACTTTCTTTAAATATGCCTTTCTCTTCTAAATATTCAAGCGAATTAATCAGTTGAACAAAATCATAAATTTTCATTATTTATCTCCCATTGGTGTGTTACAGTTTAATAAACCTTCTGGATAAACTTTCCAACCACTTATAAATTCAATACTTCTTCCATTTTTATGTATTAATATAGGAATATTAATATTTTGACCATAAATATCTAAATTTTTTAAAACATAATTTCCATGCATATATTTTTCTTTTGCTTGTTTTTCAAATTCGTTTTTTAATTCATAAGAGTCTTCAATATTGAAGCCAAGCATTTCAAATAAATCTCGTTTGCCATTGTCAGCGTATTTATCAGCAAAAATATATTCTGTAAATTTTTCAATTGGACAAACCGTATTAACATTGTAAATTAAAGTTGAATTTGAAACATTTTCAATATAACAATGGCAATGTGAATGCAATAATCCGTAAGTATTATTAATATCTCCAGGCATATTATACTTGGCAAAATAACAGCCAGACAAAGCTGTGCATCTTAAACAATGTCCAAACAACATTGCCCATATTCTCATAAGCCATCTCACTAAATTGGGTGAATTTGGAATACTCACATGCATCCATTGGATAAAAGATATATCAACGACTTTCCCATCAACTTCTCTAAATTAAAAAAACTCCCATACTCTACCTCAATAAGTGTTTAACTAAAAAAATTCAAAATTGACCTCAATATGCCACTGATAGTATATATAATATATCAAAATTAGTAATAATTTTCAAGTGTTCTACCCATATCACTTCTATTCCTAATCTTAATTTAAATTATAAATATTACTAGAGATATAACTAAATAATTTTTATATATCAAAAAAAATTTAAATAAATAGCCTAAAGTTGTGTGTATGGATAACATCTTTTTTTGTTTAGTAATACAGAAAATGCCAACTATATTTTTTATAGCTATTGACATTGGCGAATTTATCTATTAAAATAAATATAGAGATATGGGAGGAGGAGTCCGCTATGAGTAATATTTTTTATAGAAAACAATACAAAAAAATCGGGTCGGTAAAATCTGGCATGGAAATAGTAATTGATACGCCAAAAGTTACACGAGATCTTATTGAATACATAATTGAATACGAACGTCCTAGAGTAATATCTTTCACAGATAAAGTAAAAATTATAGACGAAAACTGCTTTTATCATATGAATGTTGATTATATCAGTTTCAACTCTGCTATCAACATTGAAGAAATACGTACCGCCGCATTCAAAAAAGCTTTTAGATTGCACTGTGTCGATTGCTTCGAGAATGTAGAAAAAATAGATGAATCAGCTTTTGAAGAAGCCAAAAGCGAAGATTCATTATATATGCCAAATGTAAAACAAATTCCAGCAAAATGCTTTAAGAATGCAAAATTTTTGTCAGTCATTGTTCCAAACGCTGAACAGATTGCAGACGATGCAATGGACGGCTTGCAGGTAGAAAACTCAATAAATGTTTAATTTGTAATTAAACTAACAATATTACTATCCTTAGCAATGAAAATACAATTTTATTAAAAAAATAACTAGAGCGAGGGCTCTAGTTATTTACTATATTAAAACATGTGTTTGTATTAATTGTGTTTTCTCCTTGTTGCGTGGTCTCCTCTTTTACGTTAAAATCAGCAACAATATCCTCAACCTTAATGGCTTCATTTATATTGGCATCACTATTATTCTCCTCTTGGCTTTCAGGCTCGTCTAAAGTAGTCTTTTCAATCTCAACAATTTGTTCTGCCGCTAAACAAGCCTGTTCGTTCGTAACGGTGCCTGCGTCTGTATTAGAAATGTTTTTAGACGAATTTTCACTCTGTTGACTTTCTTCTACAGAAATTTCCATATGGTCCGTGCAATCATCATTAAGAGTTTCATCTTTGTTGACAATGGGTATCACTTTTTCAGTATCCTCAGTATTTTTCGTCTCATTGGTCGTGGACTGAGTTTTTTCTGGTTCAGCAGTCGTGGACTCAGTTTTTTCCGCATTAGATGTAGACGTAGTAATTGTCGACGATGAATCAGTCTTATTTGTACTTTTTGTAGGATCGTTTATAATTCCAATCACAACCAACAAGCCTAGCACTGCTGTAATGATTTCATTGATATAATTGACATCGAACTCAATATTAAATGCTTGCAAAATAAGTAGCACCGCACTGACAATAGAAATCCAAAAATTATAATTTGTCAATCGATTTTTCCAATTCATTTTTGCTCCTTTCAATCTTTGATATTTCGTCAAAGATTTTTATATTATTTACGGAGCACAAATACTGAAAATAAATATTAATTTTCCTTAAAAATTTTAGTTCAATATTCATAATAATCCAAAATGACGTTATCTACTTGTGCCTGTGCTTTTGATGATGATATTTCTAAGACTATTTGCTTGCAACATATTTTGAAACAAAATTCATTTACACCTGTCTTATATGTGGTAAAACTGATATTTTTATCATCATATTTCAAATTGAATTTCACATCAATATCCGCTTTCACTGTAAGTTTTGTAAATAATTTTACATTATAATCTTTATTCAACTCTCCGCTCACCCAATATTTTGGAAGTGGAGTTTCAAAACTTGATGAATTGTTTGTGATTTGTCCCAATTTTGACACATTGCCTGAATTGAATGTTACAATCATTTTTTCAAACACTTCCGTCTTGATTGGAAGCAAACTTTGTACATCTACCCCACGGATAATTTGATACGAATAGTCCGTAATGTCCACTATAACAATGGCATTATTGACATATGTTCCCTCTTCGCACAAAACAGTTTTGTCGTCTTTGAAATCTAATTTTAATGCGAGCATATAGTTATTCCCTAGAGATGAAGCGACTGCACTATCGTTGTTGTCCGTCAACATGTCTCGTATATCCACGCTGGTCTTTGTAACCTTTACTCCATTGAACGAATACACTCCGTCCTTTGTCATAAATATAATGACATTACCGCATACATTGACTGTGTTAGTAAATATCTTTGTGTTTGACAGATACACTTGACTGACTGTCGCTTCATTTTTTACATAATTAATCTTTGAAATTCCATAATCTCTAAAGACAAACACGCTTTCATTAAATGCAACAATTTTTCTTGCGTCTCCCAATTCATCTTCAAGTGAAATATATCCTGAATTTGAACTGATGTTACCTACATTTTCTGCGTCTAAGTCTGTAGCGTACCAAATTTTGAACGCTGGCTCTTTAATCGTGCAAAACAAAACTCCTTCATTCATACACATAGATGTGATAATTGGAACATCTTCTATTGTATAAGGCGAATAATTGGTTTTCCAAATTACCATTTTGTCCGTACTTGTAAGAATTATTGCGTCAGCATCATCTTTTTTGAACACAAGCGTAACTGGTGCACTGTTGAACTCTAAATTGTACAACCAATACAGATCTGGGTCTGCATCAAAAAGTTGATTAATGTATACCTTTTTGTCGTCCCCGTACACCAAAATCCTATGTTGAATTACGCCCGTGTCCGCAAAGTATTGTTTGAAATAGGTCGCTCCACAGATCTTAGCAATGTCTAGATCTGCGATGTTCAATTCTAATTCCGTGCTACTTTCTTTGGTCGTAGGAAATTTTGCTGTCTCCACGCCCCAAGAATTGTAAAGTTTATCGGTAGGAAGATAGTTATAAAATGAAATGGCTAAAGGATTGGATAAATCTGTAAAATTGTTGAATTTATTTATCTCTATCCTATTCTTTTCTTTCATTCCCATCTCCTTTTCGGTAATTCAAAAAATTTTAAATTTTTCAAACTGTTTGCTCGTTCTGTATACTTTTCATAAAAGTTTTCAAAATCTTCAAACATACCGCTAGATAAACAATAATAAGCACACAAGCCAAACACCATAACATCTGGGCTCAAGTTTGACAAAAAATCAACGTCATCAAACATAGATGTGATAGTTGGATAGGTCGAATAATGGACATCATATACGCCATCTTCTTTGAACACTAAATTTCTATTGATTAATTTATATAGAACAGGTTCGCCCGCACGATAGATTCGTTGCACACGAATAAAATTTGTCAGGCTATTCACAGGGTATTTTTTCTCCACGGTAGTGATTTGTTTTTCATCAATGACTGGCACATAATTTGAGCAGAGTTCCTGAATTGAAAATTTAACTAAATTAAATAATTTCGCTATATTTTCATTAGTCAAAATTTCTTCCTCATTTTCTTCAGTAGCTGTAGCGAGCAATGCCCGTTCGCTCTTTAGCCCCAACAACTCTGCACTGTTTGTCAATACATCTATAATTTTCATACTATCTCCTTGATAAATCTTCTTCCAAAACGTCATTAAATTGAGAGAGAACGCTAGTATTTTCAGCGCTCTCTAACAATTTATTGTCATTTTCGATATTTTCTAATATTTTTTCAATATTTGTGCTTTGGGTTTGATACACATAGTCTAGAGCTCGCTTGTCCAAATTTTTGAACGGAAGCGTTAGACAGAATGAGGTATCAATTTGATTTTTATTATGAATCTCAAAATTATGTTTTTCGCTATCCAATAGGATGAAATAATCTCTATCTATATATTTGATACGCTTTGCAATATTAAATACATCATTTGTAATTTTGATTTTCATAATTCTCCTTTTTTATTTTAGCCCTCTTGGTCAGTGCTATTGTTTACTACTGTTGTAAATGGATTGGTTACTGTTGATTTGATGCCCGAAAATTTCGCTTGTCCGTTAGGTTGATCGCAAATGAGATCTGCATATTTTACCAAAGTTGCAGTATATGCTGGATATCCCGCTTTTTGACGCAAGATTTTTCCGCCATCGCCCTCTATCCATTCCCAATCGCAAAGTTGATGAAGAGTGAATTTTGAGGTGTCTAGTAAATATAGCACATCATCTTCAACAAATCTGTCGGATACGACAGGAATTCCATTGAAACTGATCGCCTTATATCCGCCTTCAAGAGTGGTTACATCTATATTTCTTCTATAGCATGCTAGGTATTGTTGATAAGCACGCTTTACTCCAGCACCGCAACTGATGAAGTCAATATTAGAGCCGGTATTTTCTTCCAAGAAATCTACCGCTTCTTGTAATATTGTATCACTGATTTCTTGGCTAGTAGTGCTAGAATATGGAGACAACCACTTATTAGATGTCCTTGATAATCCATACAAGTCTCCTGTGCCAAAGATCGCTCCAAGGCCCGTGATTTCATTGCCTTTGCTTCCTTGTACATAGAACACATCTCCCGAGTTCATTGTCGCAGGAGTTGTAGTGAAATACACCTGTTTAGCAGTTCTATCTACATAAGAAATTCTAAGCCCTGTATTGCTTGTGCTTGAACCAGTAGAAGAATATACGTCAATGACCATACCTTCCATCAAATTTTTGACACTGTTCATAGTAGCCACCCCAGATGAGTAACTAGATACAGTACCTACCGCTCCTGTGCCATCGCCATAAAGCATACGCCCAAGGTTAAATTTCGATGCCGTCAGTAGGCCTTCCATTTCTGCGTTCAATAGATCAATGAACGCTCCATTGCTATTGGAACTGGCTCTTATTGCTTTGTCGCTAATCTCGATTGTTCCATACAGATTTTTCAAAGTGGTCTTGAATTGAACATAATTGTTTTCGTTCGCAGTTGGCAGTTCGCCTGTCTCGCTCCCTGCTCCAACCCCGCCGTTTAGACCAACAGGTGCCACTTTAATAATTTGTTTTCCATATACATCGCTAGAAGATTGTCGTATTCTTGCAAGTAGTGGGTTAGTTTTTGTATTTAATTGGTTGCATGCAGCGACCAAATATGCGTCCTTTAACGCATTTTGTGCAGTTGTTAAATCTACCATAATTTTCTCCTTTATTTTTGTTTAATGATTGATTTTGCCATGCGTCCCGCTTCTTGAATTGTTGTCGGTACACGTGGCGGAGAAAGTGGAATATTGCTAGAACTTACGTCCACTTTGATAGGAGAATTTTGAGTAATTTTTGACAGATAATCTTTTACGATCTTGTCTTTTATCTCCTGATTGGAAAATATGTAATTGTTCAAAAATTCGCTATCTTTGGCGTAATCTTCTGGTCTTTTGTAATTATTTGCAACTAAATTCATAACTTCTTCTTCTAGGTTTGAATTTTCGTTGTTTGCCAAATTTTCTTTTAGCACGTTACTAAAAGGCTTGGCAAATTCAAATTTTGTTACAAAATCGTCCACTTTCTTGTTTATTTCAGCCAACTTGCTCTCTCGTGCCTCTCGAATATTATTTTCATTTTCTAGGCTGGCAAGTCGCTGACTTTTTTTGGTGAATTCTGCCTCTAAGTTTGTATATGCTTTTAACAAACTTTCCGCATCTTTGAATTTACCATAATTTTCGTTGGAGCCTAAACTAACGTTTTCGTCCTGTTTTGGTTGTTCCAATTCTTCCATAACTATTCTCCTTTATCTAATTGAACTTGCTCTTTTTCGAGCAATTTTTTATGTTCTTCAATGTGTTTTAACAATTTTTCTATAATCTGTTTATGATTCAGTTTTTTCTTTATTTCTCCGCCCAAAATGTAGGCTGTATGTTCATCTATGTGAATTTTGTGATCATCAATAGGTAAAATTTCCAATTTTTCATTGTTCACAATGCTGATATTTTCCTCTTGCGCACGATTGATTTGTAACGAATTTAGGTCAACCGCATTCTCCCACATGCCAAAACCTAATAGATCAAGGCATTTCTTTCGCATGCTTTGGCTAAATTTTCCGTCTTCATCATACATCAAGCCCTCTTTTATCAGGTCAAGAAGCATTGTCCTACGTTGCCCCAAACTATCGCTAGTATCAGTAGATGTGTCAAATACGACATCATCACTACAGATTTCATTTTGATCCCAGTAGTACATCTGTACGTCCCCAAGACTACCGCTGATTTTCAACAATCTAGGCACGACAGCATACTGCTTGTACAATCGCAAAATATATTTTGCCACAACTTTTACTGCCAGTTTTGTAGAGTCAATCGCTGTAGAGAGCCTTGTGATGTCCTGCTCTGCCAACAATTCTAGGGCTACCCCTGACATATTTGTATAATTTGCGTAACTATCAGTCATCATATCGCTCACGCCAGAGACCGTTTTGAATTCGGCGAGCAGACGTTCTTCTTCCGCTTCAAAGTCTATTGTAAGGGCGGGATTTTGCATTATCTCTGGCACTTTGCTTCCCTGCCTATACACAAGGACTTTACCTGGAGACAACCCTTCCATCTCAAGTGCGTCCGTATCAACACTGCCGTCTTCTACTGCCAACACATTCATGACCGCACGGTTGAAATACTCATGCTTCCTATTCCTCACAGCGTTATATGCTCGTTGAAGTGGAATCAGTCTATCTACGACGCTCACTCCAAAGAAACTTCCCGGCATATAATTAGATATCTGTTTTACGAAAGGGAAAGTGCGTGTATTCAATTCGTCATTTATATACGGCAATTCGCCATCAAACAGCAATTTGTCTCCTGCCACAATTGTCAACCTTCCGTTTGGATACGACTTTGTAGGTCTATTGTATCTTTCTATCACAACGCTATGGTTACTTAGTTCTACATTGGCGACTCGATTGATGTGTGCATCATAGCCAAGTCCTCCAAGGTTCCCCGACAGGCTATCTAGCGTGAACGCATGTACATTTTCCGGCTCTACGTCCACACCCCACTGAGTCTTGATTTCCTCTACTTCGACCGCACGTGCGTGAATTATGCTCTTCACATCTTCCATACGCTCGCATGCCAAATTGTCTGGGAAAATTTCAAACGGAGAGACCACTTCAATCTCGACATCGCCTTCTTTGATCGCTCGGCCAGTTTCGTCGGTGGCAACCATACGCCCAGTGTCTGTATTCCAAACAACTTTATAAAAGACCGTTCCACAGATTTCGCTCCACGTAGTAGCGGTCTTCTCTATGTCTGTCAAATTCAATCTGTTGGCAACCGAGTTTAAAATCTCTTTGCTCAATTTTGCACTCTCTATATCCGCTTCTTCCGTGCTGGCTGGTACGACAGTTACACTTGGTGTGTTTGACGTGATCTTGGAAATTCTGGTCTCCACTATTGGTGCTATGTGATTGAACACCTCTTTTTCTTGCCAGAAATATTGCTTTTCATCTTCACGAATTGTTTGATTTGACGCAATGTAACTGTATTGATTTCCCATCATAAAATTGATATTCAACTGCCATTGTGCTTCTAGGCTTCTTCTCTCTTCCCTTCTTTTGTTGTAATCTTGTCTTACTTCCTCTACAATTTTTTGAGTATTTTTACTCATTTTTTCCTCCTTTTTTATATAACGGCTTCACATTTTTTGGTATCATATATTTCCCTATTTCTGCATATAAAGATTTCATACAATTTTCACACAGATACACGCTACCATCGAATACAAACTTTTTGTTCACTATCACATAGTCGCACAAATTGTTGCACCCGCTAGCATCACATTTAACTCTTGTTTTTGCTCTTTCCACTATCATTTTCTTTCTCCTCTAAAAGTCTTAATAGACGTTGCTTTTCTTTTTCTAATTCTTCATCGCTTAGATTGTTGTAATCAACTTTATCTTCAGTAAGGTGCTGATACACCAGTTTTAATAGATCAATATTTGGTGGCAAACTCTTTTCGTTTACCTTTTGTTTGACAATTTTTAATTTTCCGCTCTCTTCGTCCATCGAATATTCGGTAACGACCTCTTTTGTAGTGGTCCCTACAATACACGCCTTGAGCGCTTTCATTGTGTTTTCATCAAATATATTCGTCTTTATATCACATCAACCCCCTATTCTTGTATCTAAGATTTCTTATCAATCGCTCTTTTTCTTTTTGAACGATGTTCAACTCTTCTTTTGGCTTTTTATTTTCAGGTCTGGACATAATGTAGTATCTAAGTTCGTCCATGCTATGGTCGTCTACCTTGACAGGATTATCCCCATTGCCCCAGCGGTATGATTTTATTTCCCTTATCATATTTTTACATGTGTTGAAAATAAATAGTTTAGTTTCTCCCAAACCGTTTTTTAAGTACGATTTTACACGCTGAATTCCAGAGAAAACATCTTTGTTTACATTGGTGTTTACAAGGATATTGTGCTCATAAAATAGATCTGCAACGCTCTTTACTGACGCTAGCGTCGTTTGATTGGCGGCACTGTCTATAAGGGCTTCTAGCATACCATTTGGATTTCTGTGCCAATGCAATTCATCGCTGATTTTATGTATCATTTCGCTATGATAATTGATGTCCTTTTCTCTGTCATAGTGTTCCGCTACCACATACACATTTCCGTCGTAGTCCACCGCATACCAATGACACGACAGCGGATTCTTTAGCCCTGGGTCAATGGACAATTTGTCCTGCCAATCATATGGTATATCGAACGGCTCTATCACATTTACGTTCTCATCAAATTCAGGATACACTCTACCTCCCACATCTAAAAATTCGCCAAACTGTCTCGACTTTAATTCGTCTTGAGACATGCTGGCTTTCATGGCTTGCTTGGCTTCTTCGCTTATGTATGGGTTGTCGTCCCACTCAATAAATTCGTACCAGATATTGTCATCATTGAATTTGTTTAAATAAATTTCATCATATACAAATGTCATACCTTTTAGCGGAGTCATGGTCGCAAAGATATCTCCATTTTTGTCCAGCACACGCATACGACATTCCATATAGATGTCATATGGAGGTTCTTCGTCGAACCACACATAATCTAGGCTCGTCCCTTGGAATTTTTCTCTGCCTTGGTCGCAACTTTTGAACCCAATCTTGCTGGTCGTTCCAAAGACATTTTTTATCAATATATAGTCAATTACTCCGTTGTAATAATTATCTTTTCTACCACTTATCATCACCACATCTTGTATCCAATCTGGATTGATATAATTCAACACTTTCATCTGTGCCACATCTCGCTGAACCTGAGTGGACAGGCTCACCACCCAGCCACTCGTCGCACCCTTTATCTCTCTATATGGGTGGCAACCTCTTGCCATGTATACTACTTCCACCGCCCCACACTCTGTTTTCCCTGTTCTATTGCCTCCAAAGACCCACCTGTTTTTCTTTTGACACTTGTGAAACTCAATTTGCTTTAAGTGTTTTTTCTCCCCCGTATTGTAGGTAAGTAATTTATTTTTTAATTTTCTTTGTCTCTGTATTTCTTCTATCTTCAAAATTTCTTCAACTAGATCCATTTTCATAATAATTTACACCAAAACTCGCATTAGTTATCTTAAACTTGTCATTTTTAATCAAAATTTTTGTGCTAAAATTTTTATATGTTTCTTCTAATGATTTTTTTGATTTATTTTCAAAATACAATTTGTTTCGTATCAGCCAGCACATTTGATACATATTACGCCCGCATAATGTATGATGATGTCTATCTATACAAGTCTCCTATTGATGTAGACAATTACAGCAATATATATTTTGAATTGCCGAGAACATATTTTGTTGAACTGACAGACAGTAGCAACAATGAGTTTTTCCAAGTCAATTATTTGAACTTCACTGGGTATGTAAAAAAGGAGTGTGTCCAAACAATTGTTGGCACACCACAAAACCCATATTTGACAGACATCAGTTTTAGAGTATATGCAGAACTCAGTCGTGACCTAAGAAGCGAACCCACGACCTTAAGCGGCAGTTCTAGTCAAGTAGCATATATCCCGCTCTACTCAAGAAATTTGACATACTATGGCACCATTGAGGGCGAAACTCTAATTGATGGTAGGACAAATATATGGTATTATTGCAAATATTCTGCCGACCAGGACTATTACGGCTATGTGTATAGCGATTTTTGTGATGAACTATCTACCATAGCATTAAATACAGAAGAGGTTACATATACAACCTCTCCAGATTTTGGATCGACAGAATCAAGCGACACCAGTCTTCCTCTAGACAGCAACGCAACCGGCATAATAATAGCAGTGTTATCAATACCCGCACTGATATTTGTGTTCATGATATTGAAAAGCACAAAGATACTTTCAAGAGAGAAACACAATAACAACAAGGAAATAAAAGATTATTAAACGCTAAACGACCTATTTTTAAACGCCATTCTCCGCTCTTTCACCTCATCACGAACGTCAGTTATCCATGTCTCTTCATCCATAATCTTTCGCAATTTTTCACTGTATTTTGATTTGTTCAAATTGTCTGCCAAATTTGCATAAGCATGTTCAATACGTCTAAATGCAGTACGCTCTTTTAGCCCCAAGATGCCACAAATCTCATTGATAGATATGGAATATTTCATTTTGATATAGAGTATTTTTTTGTCCTCCACATCGAGTGTTTTAATTGCATTGTCTACAATAACTTTTAGGTTAATCAGTTGATTTTTTCTTGTAATAAGGTCTATAATATTATTACAAACATCAACAGCACCGAACTCACTAGTGCATGGTCCAAAATAAAAAGCATGGTTTTCTATGAATTTGTCAATAGCATTACACTTTTTGGTCAGCATGCGGTATATTTTAATTATAGTTTCACTATCGTATATATCAAACATATTCACCCCTAATTTTCAAAAAAAAGTATATATTATGATTTGTCGAAAAGTCAAGTGTATATGACAGTTTTTTACAAAAATCAGCACAATTTGGTATAAATTTTCGATAAAATTGCTGATTTTAGTCGAACGTATGTTCTATTTTGTACAAAATAAAAAAGACCTCTTTTATTATAAAGCGGTCTCATCTTCACAGGCAACTAGTTTAGCGACAGATACTTCGTATGCAATTTTAGTTATTGGAATTTCAATTCCCTCAATATGCTTGTTGTATTCTCTACTTTGGATACGCCCCTCTATCTCTAACCTTGTTCCCACAGGTAATTTGTTTACAAATTGAGCATTTCTACCCCACGCAATACATGGGATATAGTCTGATTTGTCATAATTTCTGTTGACGGCAATCAGCACATCACAAATCTCCCGAGAGAAAGGTGTCGTCCTATATATTGGAGGCTTGCAGATATATCCATTCAACTCGATCACATTAGGGTTCAATGAACTATCCCACTCACATATTTCCCTACAGAATATTGATAGAATCAATCTACTTTTGCCGTCTATCAGTTTGTTGTAACTTCTAAATTGTCCACGCAGAGCCAGACGCTCTCCCGTGTGAATATTGTTGTCTTGCATGAGTTTAGAAGATATAGTGATTGGCAATACATCACTCTGCCCACTCAAACGCAAAACTTGCAAATTGAATGAGTAAAAATTTTCATCTTTTACAGCATGATTAAATACTGGCTCGTCAACAATTTCTCCTTGCAAGTAAACTTTATTGTTATTTAATAAATCATAATTCATTTGTTTCTCCTTTAATTTTTTATTTGTGTACCTTGTATATTTATCGTAAAATTGTCGTAGTAAATCAAATCCCCAATTGGTACAACTTGGGTATCCTTTGTTTTGAAAAACTCAAGCACCATCTTTAACCCATCTAAAATGTTGTTCGAATTGTTGTGGAAGAGCACAATGCTCCCACTCTTTGATTGAGTGGTTACCCTTCCCGCTAGTTCGCTAGCAGACAACCCCTTCCAATCAAGGCTATCCACGCTCCATTCTATACAACTTAAATCTAGACTTTCACACACTTCTATTAAAGTATTGTTATAATACCCATATGGCGGTCTAAATAGTTTAGGTCTCACCCCTGTGATAGTCTCGATTTTTGATATGTTGGTTTCCAATTCTTCAATCATTTCATTTCGTGATAACTTTGTCATATCTGGGTGCGTGTTTGAGTGTATCCCTATTTCAAAACCATTATTATAAATTTCTCTTACCATGTCTGGATATTCATCTACCCAAAAGCCGACTAAAAAAAACGTTGCTTTGACTCCATACGAGTCGCAGATAGACATTATCTCCCTAGTCTTATCCGCTCCCCATGCTGCATCAAATGAAATTGCCACTTTGTTTTCGTCTGTTTGCACAGAGTATATTGGTAATTTCCTATTGCTGACAGCAAAATACGTTTGCCCGACTTCTAGCCCTGACATATTGACTGCAAAACTAGAGACAACAATCAATACCCCTATGATAATGAATAAAGTAGTCTTTTTTATAAAAAGAACTTTCATAGATATCTACCGTCCTATCCTATCACTATTAATGATAAATTAAAAGTAAAAATGACATAATTTGACCGCATAATTTTGGATAAAAAAAAGAATTCGCAAAATAAATGTCGAATTCTTATTTCTTTTTTCTCTTTGCCCCACACGAAGGACATTCAACCTTGTCTTTTGGAATAATTCCGCCACAATATTCGCAAACCTCTGTCTCATCTTTTGGCGGGATATTTTGATGAAGATTACTAGGTCTTGTAAAATCAGGATTGTCACTTTTCTTCTTTCTTGCCTTGATAAACGATGTAATGATTGTAACAAAAACAATGACAAATATTACATAATAGAATACTTGTATTAATATCGCACCTTCAAAAATATCGTCAAAATCTAAAAATAAAGATAGCATAAAAACAATGTTCATATTAATTATATTAATATATATTCATTGTTTTGTCAACATGTAAAAAGGACAAGTGATACTTGTCCTTTTTTATAAACTCTTCTTTATATGCTCTAACGCATTTTTTTCTAGTCTACTTACCTGTGCTTGCGATATGCCCACGCTATCGCTGACTTCCATCTGTGTCTTGCCTATAAAATATCGTAGATTTAAAATCTGGCGTTCTCGTTCATCTAGATTCTTGATTGCGTCTAACAAGTCGGTATGATCTATCCATTTGTCTATAGAATGTTCGTTGTCCGCTATGTGTTCGTCAAGTCTCATCTCTTCATCTCCGTCTGTAAAAAATGAATCATCTAGCGATAACGGCGTAGAAATGGCGTCAATGGCGTCGTAGACCTCCCTTATAGTCAAATTCAAATCATGAGCGACATCTTCTAGACTCACTTCTTCATTTCTGTTTTCTTGCAGTTTTTCTTTGCTTTTCAATACCATGTAAGCGGTATCCCTTAGACTACGACTGACACGCATGGCAGAAGAATCACGCAAAAACCTCTTTATCTCGCCAATTATCATAGGTACGGCATAGGTAGAAAACTGCACATTTAAACTTATATCAAAATTGTCTACCGCTTTCAATAGACCAACACAGCCTACTTGAAAAATGTCGTCCATATTTTCTTTGCATGAAACAAAACGCTGTGCGACAGATAGTACGAGTCGCATATTGCAATATACATAATAATCTTTGGCTTGTTCGTCTCCTGCTTTGATTTTTTTCAATAATCGCATAGATTCTTCTTGCGTAATTTTGGGCAAAGTACTAGTATCAATACCACAAATATATACACGTCTCGCCATACACACCTCGTAATTATTGTGCCTTATAAAAATATTTTTATCCCAGAAAAGTCAAATTAGTTAAAATATTTATTTTTTCGACAAAGAAGGAAAAAGAAATTGATTTTCCTCAAAGTCAAAATGAAAATTGCGATTGTATAATCATTGCATGACAATATATATAGAAACTTTTTTACTGCAAAATATATTGATAGATTTTTGTCTATTGAGACTTGTATTGATTACTTCAAAATCACAATCAAGTTTCTTTAGACTGTTGCTCGCTTCAATCATCTCTGCCGGCTTTAGTGTAATAACTGCTATGTTTATCACAAATAACTTCATGATAAATATTATAAAAATAATATGTGCTATTATAATGATCAAAATTGCTTTCAAGCAGACAAAAAAACAATTCATCTATAACTTCATACTACTCTTCCTCTTCACTTACGCCATAGGTGGAGCAATAACGAGCCTAACGTCAAGCAGTTATCAAACCTCTTTTGGCATGATAATGTCATCCAAAGTTAGCCTAGAACTCATCTCAGTAATAGCAATTATAATCACATATGTTTACGAATTGGTAGTGAAAAATATTAAATTCAAAATCAAGTCAAACAATCTAATCTACACTATCATTTTGAAAGACCATAAAACCAAACTGAAACTAAATGCCTACTTAGATACGGGCAATCTCCTCTCATATCAGGGTCAACCAGTCTTAATCTTGGACATCAACGCCTATTTGAAACTGACGAGGAGCAATTTGATTAACTTCTATCTATCCAAAATGGAGACGATCGCATTAGGGACAGTCGCTGGTAATGACCAACTGAAACTCACAAAAATCGATGAAGTAACAATCAAAATAAACCATGAGGAAAAGAAATTCAAAAACCAATACATAGCGGTATCTACAAACAATTTTAAACAGACAAATTATCAAGCGCTTTTGTCCCCACTGTTTTTATAAGGAGGAATATGAATATTTTTAAAAAGATTAAACAGTTTTTTATAAGGTTATTTAAACGAGACTTTTTTGACGTAGAGACGATTGTAAACTATATTTTTTCAACTGAAAGCCTACCCGAACCTCTGGACAGCGAAAAAGAATATGAATTAGTTAGAGCGTTTCAAATCAACCACGACAAAAACGCCAAAGCCCAACTGATCGAACACAATCTACGCCTCGTCATGTACATCGCCAAACGTTTTGAAAGTAAAAAATTAGACATGCAAGATCTAGTCTCTGTCGGCTCCATTGGCTTGATAAAAGCAGTAGATAGTTACAAACCAGACAAGAATATAAAACTCGCCACCTACGCCAGCCGTTGTATAGAAAATGAAATCTTGATGTATTTAAGGAAAGTAAACAAAAGTATAAACGATCTAAGCCTAGATGACTCACTGATAAATGACGAAGAAGGAAACAACCTCTCACTTGGCGAGATAATACCTGACGACAAACTTGCCTATGACGAAATTGAATTGAAGGATCAAAAAAGTTATCTACTCCAATCTATCGATAACCTAAACGAACGTGAAAAAAAGATCATGTGTATGCGCTATGGCTTGGACGGATACGACGAACTCACACAAAAAGAAGTCGCCGACACCATGCATATTTCACAAAGTTACATCTCTAGGCTTGAGAAAAAAATATTGCACAAGTTAAAGCATGATATGTCAAAAAATCTGTAATAACATGCATTTAAAAATCACTTAAAAAATAAAAAAAGCCGGTGGGTTAGACCGGCTTTTTCATTATTTATATCTTAACTCAAAAGGTACTTTAGTTTTTTATATTTGTTTTTAAGTGTTTTCTCACTATACACTCAATGATAATCTAATGATTATCAAAGTCGA
>DVMB01000012.1 GCA_018715225.1 Candidatus Onthoplasma faecigallinarum
AAAAAATTGATATAGATATATGACTTGTCTATATTTGTCGTTTTGATCTCATAAAAGTGAGAGTTTTTGACCGGCAAACAATCTAAAAGATACATATCTTCTAAATCGTTATTAACTGAAAGTTTGCTTTCAATAGAGTCGATGATGATTTTTTTGACTTTTTTTAGTGGCAACGGAGACAACACTTTGCACTCAATATTGTTGGCTACAAAATATTTTTTTACAAATTGTTTTACGTCATCACTGGTTATTGAACCGATTGTCTTTTTCGTTCCCAATATATTATATTTGTATATATTGTGTTGAAACAAGTTGTACGAATTAAAAGAATTGGCTAAATAACTATAATTGTCTAAGCCTCTATTTATTTCTTGAAATACGACTTTCTTTTCTTTCTCTATCGCTGAGGAGGTAAAAGTAGACTCGTCTATCAGCATAAACACATTTGACAAAAATGTCGCCAATTCGCCTGTCAATATCTTGCCACGAAAATCGATAGAATACATAGACGTGGCTGCATTGCACTCCAATACACTAAAAAATTTCTTTGAGACATCCTCCTTTGTCAGTTTGTCCGTCCCTGAAAAAAGCATATGCTCTGTAAAATGTGCAAGCCCTGGTATTGTGTCTTTTACTGCCCCGCATTTAAACTTCAAATTGATGTATGTTGCTTTGTTAGTCTTGTTCTTGCAATATACCAATCTGCCCTCATTTGGAAGAAAAGTTGTCTTATATCTTTTATATATTCTATCCATTGTCCCTTCTTTTTACATAAAAATGTATCAAATTCAAATCGTGTTTGTCAATAATTATATAATAATAATGATCAAATCTTTTATGAATAATAATTTATGACAAAATTTTCAAAAAATTTTAGACGAAAAAAAGGACTCTCGTCCTTTTTTATTGTCTATTCGCTTCTTAGGGCTAGTACTGGGTCTTTCTTTGACGCAATGTGTGCTGGCACCAATCCTGCGACAAAGGTCAAAACAACACTGATCACAACTAATATCAATGCACTCAATGGTTCTAATACCGCCAATCCGCCGATACCAGTCAAGGATTCTAATATCAAGCCGATAGGTATTGTCAACAACCCCGCAACAATTACACCTATCAAACCAGCTGCAAGACCAATAATAGTGGTCTCTGCATTGAACACTCTTGACACATCTCGCTTTGATGCACCTATACTTCTCAATACGCCAATTTCTTTCGTACGCTCTATGACTGAAGTATAAGTTATAATAGCAATCATTATGCTAGATACAACCAATGATATAGCCGCAAAAGCGATCAAAACATATGAAATTATGTTGACTAAATTACCTAAAATATTTGTGAGCAATTCACTGCTATCTGTATACGTAATGGTATATACTCCCTCTCGTGCGTTCCATGAGTCAATCATAGCGATGATGTCATCTTTTGAGTCAAAATTGGACGCATAGAAATATATTCCTGTCGGCACATCACTCGCCCCATATACTTGCAAATATAGGTCTATCAATTCTTCATCAGTCAAATTGATCTGGAAATAACTATTTAGAGCCACTTTCATCTCGTTTGGTGTGTTATAACTGAACATACCATTGTCCATATTTAGATATTGTTGCAACTCACTTATCCTTACGGTATATCTATTGACAAATGATTCATCTCCATTGATCAAATTGCCTTCACCATCGAGATATTTCGTCTTTAATGTTTGAACGACATTAGACGACTTGCAATCATTTCTATAGAATTCGACCAAGTCCTGAGTATACATAATTCCGTCCGAGAATATTGAACCCGCTGCATCGTCTTTTAATTGCAATACACAAGTAATAGTTAACTCTATAGTGTTTTCATCATTATATAGATTTTCTAAATCTTGTTGTGAATATTGTTGATAGAATGACCCCGCTGTATCCGTACTATTCAATAGGTCAAAATTAGCATTCGCTTGTTCAGTCTCGGCGTTATAGTATGCGTCATTTAGCAATAATTTGTATGTTTTACCAATTATATCTTCATACTGCAAATTGGTATAATTTCCATCCTCTCCAATAGAATACTCTATCCCTAACGAATCTAGCAATGTGGTAGACACGCTATCCCCATTCAAAACCAAGGCGACTTCGTTTCTATTTGTTGGATAATGTGCATTTTCTCCGCCCACAACATCATATAAGGACAATAAGTAATTTTGATTGTTCAATCCCTCGAAGAATGTGGAAGAAGTAACTCCCGAAATGGCACTTGTCATAACCGAACTGTTAATAGCGACATATGCTCCAAGGCTATTTTGAGTCAAAATTCTCATAGTGGTAGCATAACTAATATTATAATCATTGATCATGTTCATTTTGTCATTATTTGAGTAATAATCTTTTATATAATTAACAAAATCAGCACTCATGTAATTATATCTTCCCATTCTAATCAAAACATCTTGTGGGTTGTATACAGTCAAGCCGTCGTCATCAGTCGTTACAGTAGAGTTCCCACCTGTGATATTGTCCATAGCGGACTGATAATCTATAGCAACGCAGGAAACCGATACTGGATAACTAGAAAGCGAATCACTTTGCATATTTTCAATATAACCTGTCATACCCGCACTGACAGCAAGTATCAATGCAATGCCGATTATCCCGATGCTTCCCGCAAATGACACCATAATTGTTCTGCCCTTCTTTGTCAGCATGTTTTTAAAACTTAGTGCCAAAGCGGTAAAGAACGACATGGATTTTTTCTTTTCCGTCTTTTTGAAGCTCATTTCATCGTTGTTTGCAGCATCTTTTTCCAATTCTGCTTTATGGCTTTCAATCTCTTTAATTGACTCTTCATGGGTGTACGGATTAGTGTCTTGTTTTAGCTCTCCATCCAATAGGCGTATGATCCTAGTTGAATATTCTTCAGCCAGATCAGGATTATGAGTAACCATGACCACCAGTTTGTCTTTGCTGATTTCTTTTAGAATCTCCATTATTTGCACGCTGGTCTTGCTGTCCAATGCTCCAGTCGGCTCGTCTGCAAGTATTATCTCAGGGTCATTTACCAAAGCTCTTGCGATTGCTACTCTCTGCATCTGCCCGCCTGACAACTGATTTGGTTTAGATTTCAGCTTATCTTTGAGTCCCACTTTCTCCAGGACTTCTATGGCACGTCTCTTCCTCTCGTCCTTTTTTATCCCGCTCAAAGTCAGGGCTATCTCCACGTTTTCCAAAACAGTTTGATGCGGAATCAAATTATAGTTTTGAAAAACAAATCCAACTTTGTGGTTTCTATAGTTATCCCAATCTTTGTCTTTATACTCTTTCGTGGACACGCCGTCTATTATCAAATCTCCGCTAGTATATCTATCTAGACCACCTATAATATTTAGCAAAGTCGTTTTTCCGCACCCACTAGGACCTAGTATGGAGACAAATTCGCTTCTTCTAAAGCATATGTCTATATCTTTCAAAGCGGAAACTGTCTGGTCTTTTAAAACATAATCTTTACAAATCTTAGATATTTCCAACATTGCCCACCCCCTCAAAAAATTTTGCTAGCAATCTACGAAATTCCTTTTTCTCATCATCGGTAAAGTTTTTGAAACTCTCTTTTATTACCTTATTGATAGTGGAAGAAAAATCTTTCGCCACCTCAATCCCAGAAGGTGTAAGTCTAATATCATATTTTCTATTTGATTCCCCTACCTTTTCAATGTAACCTTTAGAAAGTAAATCACGGATAACTCTGGTCGTATTGGCTTTGTCTACACCAATGACTGAGGTCAATTCGCTCATATTCATCTCTCCGTTTATGTACAAATTACCTAGATACATAGCGTGAAAATGAGTTAGATTGTATTTTGATAGACACCTATCATCAATCTTTCTAAATTTTTTGTTGACCAGATTGAATATTTGACCAAACTGAAAATTAGGAAATTCACATTGTTTCATATCATGATAATACCACTATTAAGTTGATAAGTCAACTAATTATAGAAAAATCATTTTAATCATTTAGTCATATCAAACCAATTTTTTGTCAATCAAAAATGTAATTCAATTCCCCAACGGAAAAATCAATGTAATTAAAAGCCTTGTTTACAATATAATTATGTATGTTTATGGCTACTAAAAAGACATTATCATACGCATCAACTATTTTGCCATGATATTCATGAATGATTTTCTTTTGCTTGTTCAACTCTTGAACGATAATATTATGTCCAATATTTGATTTTATATCTTTTTTGACAGAATCTAATGTCGTATTGTTATCAATGAGAGTTTTCATCATTTCTCCTTAGGTTACAATAGGACTTACGTGAAAACTGCACATTGCGAACCTTATTTATATTATTTTAACATAAATTTTTTAAAAATGTATCCATCAAATTTTAAATTTTTTTCATTTTAAGTATTAAAATAAGATGAACCAATATTGCTCAACTATCCTATGGTTTCCATGAGAACCGGTTCGAAATGGGGGCTAAAACTCGGGGTCCCCATGAAAACTCGTTTGAAATAGGGTTTGATGGGGTACCCACAAGCACTTGTGCGCAGTGGGATACGGCGAAATACGCCTATAAATGAAGTTTTGCGCCTAGCAAAACGAAAAAATAGCATATGTCAAATGTTAAGGGCTCCCGCAAGAACTTGTTCGCAGCGGGAAAAAGGAGCGACCGATTACAAACTCACTGATGCAATTTTTTCAAAATTGCGGTGAGCAAAAATCGTGTCGCTCCGTGGTGGTGCGTCAAGAGGGATTCGAACCCCCGACCCCCGCCTTAGAAGGGCGATGCTCTATCCAGCTGAGCTATTGACGCAAGATAATATTAAAAGACAATTTTATTTTTTGAAAATAAGGATTGCCCCGCAATTAGGAGTGGAACAAACGGAGACAAACTCATATCCAGCCGCCACCATTTCATTGATTTTATCTTCAATCAATTTTGCACGTTTTTTAGCAGATGGCGTATAAGGAATCAATTCAGTTTTGTACATAATCTCTCCCAATAGACAGATGGCTGGGGTAGGTAGATTCGAACTACCGCATGCAAGAGTCAAAGTCTTGTGCCTTACCGCTTGGCGATACCCAACTATAACTCCAAATAAGTCTACCTATTTATATT
>DVMB01000013.1 GCA_018715225.1 Candidatus Onthoplasma faecigallinarum
ATTTCGTTAAAATTTCTTTTGATTTTTCTCCGCTAATTCTAATGACAGCAACTCCACTATTGCCAGGGGGAGTTGCTAAAGCAACTATTGTTTCCATACTATTATTATAGCACGATAGATTATTTTTAGCAAGATATAAGATTTACAAACTAAATAAGTCAGTTTTTGTATATTAAAAATTATAAAATTTTTTAGAATGCTTGTCTTAGAGTGAACTCTAATTGGTAATATATATTTAATAAAAGGAGAAAGTTATGTTTGGTTATATTACAAAATTAAATATCAGTGTCGAACGTGAACATGTAAGATTCAAAAACAGATACGGCTTATATCTGGCAGGGGATATGTATTATTCCAAAAAAATAAATAAGGATAAGAAATATCCAGCAATAATAGTTGGGGCTCCTTATGGAGGAGTAAAAGAACAGGGTCCATGTGTTTATGCTAATGAATTGGCACAGCGAGGTTTTATAGTGTTGACATTCGACCAATCATTCATGGGAGAAAGCGGTGGAGAGCCTAGGAATGTCTCATCCCCAGATATATTTACGGAAAACTTTTCTGCATGCGTGGATTTCTTAGGTTTACAAAAATTTGTGGATAGAGAAAAAATAGGTGTGATAGGAATTTGTGGCTCAGGCGGATTTGCCCTATCTGCTGCTCAGGTAGACACAAGGATAAAGGCAGTAGTTACAGCAAGTATGTATGACATGACGGTCGCAAGCAGGCTAGGTATGGACAAAAAGGCTTGTCAAAAAGAAAAGGAACGTTTGTCTCAACAGAGATGGATAGATGCAAAAAATGGATACCCTGAATACATTCCATCTTTCCCAGAAAAACCTATTGCCAGTGTTCCAAAAGATTTGACCGAACCGAATGCTGAATGGTTTAGATTTTATGCTTTGAAACGTGGTCATCACCCTTATGCAAGAGGAGGCTTTACCACTACAAGTAATCTTGCCATGATGAATTTTAGATTGTTAGATTACATTGACGAGATATCTCCTAGACCAATTTTGTTCATTGTAGGAGACAGAGCACATTCAAAATTTTTCAGCGAACAGGCGTACGACAAGGCAAAATCTCCTAAAGAGATTTTTGTAGTAAAAGACGCTGAGCATATTGACCTCTATGATAAGACGGACAGAATTCCTTTTGATAAGATAGAAGAATTTTTCAACAAAAATTTAAAATAATATACGATAAATTTGTAAAGTTTTGTCGAAAAAATAAGCCATAGTGAAATCTATGACTTGTTTTTATTATAACTGGTGCAACCATTGATAATGGACTCGAACCGTCGACAAGTTAAGGTTGTATAGG
Source organism: Candidatus Onthoplasma faecigallinarum (assembly GCA_018715225.1). Taxonomy (GTDB): domain Bacteria; phylum Bacillota; class Clostridia; order Christensenellales; family UBA1242; genus Onthoplasma; species Onthoplasma faecigallinarum. The sequence continues at coordinate 1,324 of DVMB01000013.1, forward strand.
TTATTGGCGCAGAGAACAGGATTTGAACCTGCGGATGCTTTCACATCACACGATTTCCAATCGTGCTCATTCGACCGCTCTGACATCTCTGCATGCTGATATTATAAACTATTGCTGAAAAATAATCAAGAAGTTAGTAAACAAAAAGAAGCAGATTACTGCTTCTTTTTTGAATTTGAATTGTTGTCATTCAGTTCATCTATTGTAACCACTGCTTTATGTTCGATAGGTTTCCATTCAACTTTTTTGAAGAGGGCAGCGATAGAAATTGGAACATATGTGAACATAAATAGAGGGAATGTGAACAGGTAAAATATTTTTTTGTATCCTGGAGTTTTAATCTTTTTCCACTCTGTAATCAGCACAAGCAGGGCAATGACAAACATGATAATATACAAGTGTCCAAAATTTAACAGCAATGATTTTAAGGCAAACCAGGCATTAGCATAATCGTGAATACACAAGGCAACGATTGAACATACTGGTAGTACGATCAACATTGACATAGTGATGATGAGTGCAGGGAAGATAGTCGTCAATATATCCCAACAAGAGAAGTTTGTAAACGCTCCCTTTATCAACTTTCCACCACTTCTACCAAACACTTGATAAAAACCTTTTGCCCAACGCTCTCTTTGACGCCAAGATTGTCTAAAGGTCTCAGGTTGTTCGTCGTATAATTCTGCAGTGCCACAGTAACCTACCTTTCGTCCTGTCAGTGCATATTCTGTGGAACACTGGATATCTTCTGTCAAAGTGAAGAATTCCCAGTTGTTAAATTCTTTAACCAAAGCGGTGCTTATCAAAAAGCCTGTACCAGAAATTGCACATGATGAATTGATGAGCATTCGTGAATTATTCAAGTGAACTGCCTCGTGCAAGAACCAATATCCGTAACCAGAAGTAATCCAGTTTTTGCCGAAATTTTTTGAATTACGATAAGAGGTGATCATATCATAACCATTGTCATATACCTTGTTCATTTCTGTTATGAAATTAGGTTTGATCACATTGTCTGCATCTAGGACGATGTATGCTTCGGGGATCATATCTTTGTATTCATCTTCTGTGTGCAACTTAGTGAATAAATAGTTTAGAGCATAACCTTTTCCTACCAACTCGGTGTTGAAACGTTCAATTACAATACACCCTAAATCTCTACAAATTTGAGCCGTGTTGTCCGTACAGTTGTCTGCTACTACAAAGATTTTTATCATGGCTTGCGGATAATCACTGGCATGGATGCTCTCAATGAGGTTGCCTATGACCTTGCTCTCGTTTCTGGCAGAAATAACTATACCGATAGTATGAAAATTGAATTGTTTATCTTTGATTTTTACTCGTTTGAACGTTCCTATTATCAAATAAACAAATTGATGTAAATACATAAAGAAAAATATTAAAGTTATAATTTGTGTGAAGAAATAAATAAATCCATAAAAACCATTTGGAATAATCAAATGTCCTTTGTTTACTATTAAATCATATATTAACTGCATCTTGTATCCTTTTGTAAAATATCTTTATGTGAATATCATATCATGCTTTTTGTTTTTTGTAAACCCATTTTTTTATATTTGTTAAATATATTTTAACTAAAATATGTTATAATAATTTAATAGTTAAGGAGATGTATGATTGTAGATAATAGTTATTCGAATGGATTGATAGATCTATTAGAGAAAGTAGATTCTATCGTAGCCTATAATGAGGGGAGGAAAGAAACCTTTTTGAAAGGTGAAGACAGATATGAGGATATATTAGATAATATAAAAGAAAATTTTTTTGATGCGAGAATTGAGCCGGCATACGGCGTGAGTTTGCACGATCTCACAGTAAAAGAGATGCAGAAAGGAAAATGGCTCAAGCTAAATTTTTCCTCTCAACAAGAGATCAATGGGCTACCTTTTTCAGCCCTATTGTTCCAGCAGGAAGAATGTTATGGGCTAAATTTAATAAGAGAATATGACAACAAATATGACGGAAGATGTATCTATCTAAGCCTAAATGGCTTAAAAGATTTGAATTCTTTGTATTAAAAAAACATGGCATTTGCCATGTTTTTTCTAGCTTTTTGCAACTTTCATTGCACAACCAGAAGCAATCAATCCAAACAATGTGATCAAGATTGAACCCTCACGTGGGTAGTAGCTGTAGGTTATAGCATCTGTGAGGCTACCAGACATTTGAACGCAACCAACGATCAAACAGATGATGAACACCAATGATACAACGATGCCAGCAATACCAGCTATTTTCATCAATAGGTTCAATAGACCCATGTTCATAAATAATTTCAATATTGCGATGACTGCAATAATACCAATTATTATGAAAGCAGCGATCAAGAAACCTTTAGCAGCTTGCCATGCAGCGATGCCGTCCATCTCTGTACTAGCATTTTCTAGCCCGTCAAACCAATCGCTCATTGATGAACTACCAGATTCGCTGTTTGTTAAACTGCCAATAGTTGCTCTTACAGTATAGCCAAAAAATTTGAATGCGATTGATACGAATGTCAATACAGCAGCGACGATGGTTATGATTTTCATAACTAATCCGCCAGTACTTTTCTTTTTTGCCATAAAATTTCCCTCCCTTTTATTATTATAAATATACCTTAATAGATTGTGAATTGTCAAACAATTTTTCAAAAATTATTTATTGATAATTTTTTATTTGTCATTATATCTTTTTTTATAAAAGAGGATAGGACAATATAAGTAAAAAAATAATACGGATATCCGTATTATT
>DVMB01000014.1 GCA_018715225.1 Candidatus Onthoplasma faecigallinarum
GGTTGGAGCGAATGGCGTTCTTTTATCGTTTTTTGTCAAGCAAAAAACTTCTCTTTTACGCCTCCGCTCCCCTCACATGAAGGGGCAACCACTTTCCCCTTCATTACTTCCCCTTTGTGTCGTCGCAATTAGAAAGTGTTTATCATTTGCAATAAGATTGCAAATTTCTTTTTTGCTCTATTGCTCCTCCTCCCCACTTCGAAACTAGTTCTTGTGGGGACACCAAAACTTGAACCTTTAAATCTTTACCCTCTAAAAAAATTAGAATTAAGAGCAAACTAATTGAACAAAGATCTGTATCTAAAAACTTACATACGAATAAACAACTACATGTTAGCAGTTATATAATTTGCCTACCTATTGGAAAGGTAGTAATGAGGGGAAATCCCTTTAGGTGTCCCCTCATAGTAGCGGAACAATCGACCAAAAAGCCTACGATTGCACACATAGTGTGCAATCTGGCAATAGGGAGAATTACTATATTATAATAAATAATTAAGAGACACTAGACTAGTGTCTCTTAATTTAAGTAAACTAATTGGACTAAGACTTACGATTGCGAGCCAACGAGCAATCTAGTTATATGTCCAAATTAGTTTACTATAATGGCGGTGGTTATGGTCGCTATGCTCGCCTTCGGTGGCACTTATGCTTATTTTACGGCTACTGCTAGTGAAGTAGAAGGTACTGCTACTACAGGTACAGTAAAACTAAATGCTAACTCTATTGGCACACTTGTTACTGATAAAGTTGTATCTGGTTCTAGCTTACTTAAAAGTGGTTCTGTACAAGTTACAAGCGCATCTGACGTTGATACTTATGTGTTCGTAACTTTCTCAGCAACATTCGATGGTTCAGGTAATCAAAAAGAATCAGCTGCTGAATGTATAGCTGAAGGAGATTATTATCTAGCAGTTACTCAAGCTGGTGGTTGGACTCTAGTAAGCGGTGAAACTAACGTATATGGACGTAAAGTTACCGCTGCTGAAGCAAACGCACCTATTGACGTATGTACAGGAATTAAATTCTATGGCTACAGCAAAAGTACTGAAACCACACCAGGTACTTTGATGGGACAAACAATTACTGTCACTATCTCATCAGAAGCTATTCAAGCATTGAGCGAAGCTGGTACAGAATTTGGAAGTGTTGATGCTGCTTGGAAAGCTTTACATCCTGGTACCTAATCTAAATTACAAAAAAAATCTCGCTGTTGCGAGATTTTTTTATGTCAAAATGGTTTGGATTTAATGTATCCTATAATATATTTATTAATAGTAAAGCAAAGTTCTTTGCTTTACTTTATTATAAATATATGATTGTCAAATTTTTAGTCTCTTTATATTTTTATCATTTGTTATAAGATTATAAAAAATACATATCAAATAAGAGGAGAAAATTCTTATACTTTAAGAATTTTCCTTTTTAATTTTTTGGGGAGGGGGGTAAAAAAGAAAAAAGTCGACCTAAGTCGACTTTTTACATCTAAATGTTACGCACTGAATGCAGCAATCAATTCAGTAACTGCATTTTCTGCAGAAAGATTAGATACTTGGATAGATTTTGCTTCCATTGTAACAGTTATAGTAGCATCCATCAAGTTACCAGTACTAGTATCTTCTCCTTCAACCCAATCATCATCTACAGATGTAGGGATAACAAGGTTAGTAAGTGGAACTTCTACACTACCTGCAGTAATAGCACTAGCTGTTGTAGCATCAGTACCATAGATGAAAATACCTGTAGTACTTGTTTCGTACCAACCTATACCTGTGCCACCAGCTGGTTCAATACCATCAGCAGCAATGCTCAAATTTTCTCCACCAGTGATAGTGAATCTAATAGCAACATAGTTACCAGCAGTATCTGTAGTATCAATAGTTAATGTAGCATTACTATCGAATAATGCGTCTCCTGGCAATACGTCAGTTTGAATACCTGTAAATGTCGCACCATTTGCATTCAACATAACATGACCGGTTGAAACTTCACCAGTCTTTTTAGTAGCGGTAGCAGTAAAGTAAGCATAAGTGCCACCGAAGGCGAGCATAGCGACCATAACCACCGCCATTATAATGATGGCAAAGGTTGATTTAGTCATTTTTTTAGATTTTGTTTTTGTCATCTTAATTTCCCCTTTTTAAATTAATTAAATGGTTTTCGACTAACCATGTCTATTCTAACAATAGACTCTTGATTTCACCTAAATGGTTTCACCCACTTACGAAATCGATTCTCTGGAATAAGTAATGCATATACCATTCCAGATTGTTTGCAATAACAAACAAATTTGCAAATTTATTTGTACGAATATGTACTAAGCAATCTACATCGACCTCGATTACTTATTATGATTGTAGTACGTAGAGATTTTTAAGTCAAACGTTTTTTATAATTTTTTTTTGATTTTAGCAAACATTATTTTTTTTGACTGCTAAAAGATAATTTTATTTATACCAAATAAAAAATGAGCCGAACTAATTCAGCCCATCATATTTTGTCAGGTGGCTTATGTTGTATGCGTCGGTAGCGTTCTGTATCGCCTCTTGCAGTTCGTTACAAATTTTACACACGTCTTTATAAAATGGCATATCATTTTCGTTCAGTTTGCTTTTCAATTTCAAACAAGCCTTTAGATATTTTTTGCTCTCTTGATAGAAATCTTTACCTGTATCCTCTCCCTCGTCTCCTGAATAAATAAAACGTCCTTTGTCTCCATTGTTCCACATATATGTTCTAATATTCGTCTTATTTGCCATATGACGCATCTGTAAATAAGAATTATAAAACTTGAGTAGACTCTTTATCCTTTGGTCGCTTTTTGCAGTAGAGACGAGGCTAGGAGAAAGTTCTTTTTCAATATCTATACAATCGTCCAGCGTGGCTCCGCCTACGCTCTTTATAATTTCGTCATAGATTTCGTCAAACGAAAGAGTTTTATATACTTCTCTGTACGTCTCTTTGTATTTACCCAAAATTGCACGAGGTACATATCTTTTGATATAAAATTCCAACAACTTCACGCTTCTATACATCTTCAAGACCTGCTCTATGTCGCCTTTGTCCAAGTTCGTGTAATTTGTCTTCGCTGAGACATTATCCTTTATTGGAACCTTACCTGTTAGAGCAAAATACATAACCCATGTCTTAGCGGCATACATCTGCAGACGTGAAAGTGCAGAATGTTTGTTTATTTTCGCTTGGATCGTACGCTTTGACCTAGCAAATTGTCTAATGAGTTGGCTCTCCGCAACAATCAAATCGTCTATGTCGATTTCATCTTCTGGTGGCTTGGTTATATCAACAAAATATGAAACATCGCTTGGGTCTATCGGTGGCATAGTGGTATATAAGTATCCTGTCATGTTTTTGTATGAACGAAATACCTCTTTTGCATATCTTCTAAAATATTCCCAATCCCAATATTGAGATGTGCGTCTATCGTATTTGTCTCTTCGCTCAATGTAATAGTCATTGTCAAATTCTTTTGGTAGAGGGGCGAATGTGGGTTTCGCTTTTGGCTCTTCTTGTTTTGGGACTTGGTCATCAGCATTCAAGAGGACTTTGTTGTCCCACAATTTTGGCTTGATGTATTCTCCTGTCTCTTCATCTCGCTCGCCACTACTATAATATGCATTGCTCATGAGCCGTTCCTCCTTAAAAAATTTGTTGATAAAAATTGTAAAAGTTAGATTGTATTTTCATATTTATTGTACCATAGATTTTTCATATTACAATACAATAGTTAAAATTATAGTAAACTATCTATCCGCCCGCCACCATAGCACATTCCGTCTTCTGCATATAGGACAGCAAATTGTCCTATAGTCACAGCACGTTGCTTTTCTTCAAAATCTAGTTGAATAGTGTGCTCGTCAATAATCTTGACACGAACCTTTTGATCTGGCTGGCGGTATCTAAGTTTGACGAATGATGAAAAATCGCTCTTCATCTCATCTGTTATCCAATTAAATTCCTTAACAATGCAACCTCGTGAATACATCTCGTCGCACTCGCCACAATTCACATATAGTGTATTGGTCGAAACATCTTTTTTGACTACAAACCATCTATCGTTGTCATAACCATCTTTGCCCCCAATGTTTAGGCCACGGCGTTGCCCAATCGTGTAATACATCACGCCGTCGTGTTCGCCCACGACATTGCCGGACAAGTCTTTTATGAGGCCTTTTTGTGCTGGAAGATAAGTTTTTAAAAATTTTCTAAAATTGCGTTCCCCTATGAAGCATATGCCCGTGCTGTCCTTTTTCTCTGCCGTCACAAGCCCTAGTTCTTTCGCTATACGTCTAACCTCTGTCTTGTCAATGTCAGCAAGCGGAAACAAGGTGTATTTTAATTGGGCTTGGCTAAGTTGATTTAGGAAATAGGTTTGGTCCTTGCTCTTATCATGAGATTTGTATAAATAAACCTTGCCGTCCCTGTCCACACGTTTGCAATAATGCCCTGTCGCTATATAGTCCGCACCCAACTCCAATGCGTGCTTCAAAAATGGGCCGAACTTAATCTCCTTGTTGCACAAAACGTCTGGGTTTGGCGTGTAGCCCTTTTTGTATTCGTCAAGGAAATAACTGAAAACTCTGTCCTTGTATTCTTTGGAATAGTTGACTGTATAGTAAGGGATGCCGATTTTGTTGGCGACACGTTTCACGTCCTCAAAATCTTGCTCCGCACTACAATGCCCGCCGTCGTCCTGTTCTTCCCAGTTGAGCATGAAAAGACCTACGACATTATATCCTTGCTTTTTCAGCAAATATGCCGCTACTGATGAGTCCACTCCTCCACTTAATCCTACAACAACTGTTTTCATTATAACCTCATTTTTTTGGTAAACTTACTGGAATTTTGTATCTATTCAATATTACATCGGCTATGTCAATCAGCCACATCATTATCACAACACCCCATATCAACACCAATAATGTGAATATCTCCCACAACTCGCCATGCGGAGTAGATTGCAAGACTGTAGTAAGTATCGCATTGACCACCCCTATTACGAAAAATATGGAATAAAAAATGCCTTTCCCCGTTCGCCCAACATAGTAGTGATGAGCACCAGTGAAGCCTAAAAATATCGTCAACAACAACAATTTAACCTTACTCACATCGCTAGGACAACCTCGCCTATAAAGGACCCTTTCTCGCTCGTCCATATGAATGGCGACTTTGGCCTCACTATTGGTCGCATTGTTGAATTTGTCGTAATTTAACTGACAGGTTGGACAGATATTTATCTCTTTCGGCACTTTGGTGTTGCACCTTGGACATCGCTTGTTTTTGAATAATTCCATATTTGTATTATAACATGAAAATCACAATTTGTATATAGTTTAAAATAATTTTCTAATTCACTAGATTTTTTATTTAATTTAATATAAAATGATTATATATAGATAAATATAGTAAATACTTAAATTATACCAATAAAACATTCATAAATAGTAGTGCAAAAATAAAATTGTTTAACGCTTTCACTATTTATTGATATCAAAATTTTATAGGAGAGGATATGATTATTTTATCTTGCGACCATGCTGGTTACGATTATATTCAAAAATTGATGAAATATTTTGACAAAAAAAATGTGGAATACAAATACATGGGTCCACAAAGTTATGACCCTGACGATGATTATCCAGATTTTATTGCCCCAGCAAGTCAGGAAGTACTAAAAGATGAGGACAATTGCGGAATATTCATTTGTGGGAGTGGGGTCGGTGCAAATATTGTGGCTAATAGGCACAAAGGTATTCGTGCCGTATGCGCTCAAGACTACACATCCGCATACCTTGCCAGAAAAGATGAGGACGCCAATGTCTTGACCTTGGGCAGTAGGCTAATCAGTTTCCGTACCGCACTGAAAATCATAAAAGTCTTTTTGACCAGCGAGTTTGAAGGCGGTAGACACCTTAGAAGAATCTCAAAATATTAAATTTATATTTATCAATAATAATGGTTTGTTTATATAATAACCATTATTTTTTTGTAACAATTATTTAAAACTTTGGTGTGTATTTTGAATCTGCACTGGACAAGTCCTGGACAAAGCAATTTTTCATGTCGTTTTTGAGGGCGAAATTTACCACTCGCTTATATTCAATAGGTGTGATTTTTCTGTCTATCTCGTGGAATTTTTTTGCGTCATATCTAGGCTCGTATTGGCTCATGATGCTGACTATTGTATCCTTACCTAAATTCTTTAGGATGAAATCTAGGCTCTTTATACTGTCGTCCGTATGTGTCGGCAGGACAAGATGTCGAACAATTACACCTTTTTTCATGTGGCCTTTTTCTATCATGTCTCTTGGTTGCAACTCACGCATCTTCAATATCGCTTTTGTCGCAACATCAGCATAATCTACAGCTCCGCTATATTTTGTTGACAACTCGTTTGACATATATTTCAAGTCCACCAAAAAGATATCCACGTATCCTTTCAATTTTTCTATTGTCTCCACGCTCTCGTATCCACTAGAATTCCACACTATTGGGATATTTGGTTTGTATATTTTCAGTGCTTCAATTATCTGCATAGTGAAATGAGTAGGAGTTACCAAATTGATATTTAGTGCTCCTCTTCTCTCTAGATCTTTGAAAATATTTGCCAACTCTGCTACTGAAATATTTTTACCTTTATTCTTGTGGCTGATGGGAAAATTTTGACAATAGACGCATTTTAGATTACAGCCTGCGAAAAATATTGCTCCGCTGCCCTTGTCTTTTTCTCCACCACTGATGAGTGGCTCTTCGTACTTATGGAGCATCACTTTACTTATCCTGATCTCTTCCGTCTCTTGACAAAACCCCGTCGTCTTTGCTCTATCTACTCTACAACGGCGTGGACAAATATCACATATCATAATTTCTTAAAATATTTTAATAAAATTTTAACTTGTTTGTTATTTATTTCCTGAATAAAGATCAATTTATTTTACAAAATTTTATCGCATATTATTTTAGACTTTTCTCTCGTTCAGTGTGCCTAGACAATAATCTTCTACCGCTGCAGTAAAATCTTGACCCAACAATTTTTTGCAAGCAGAATCCAGATCTAATTTATGAGTTTTACTCAAATAGTTTTCAAAAGTAGTCAGCATTTTCCTTTTCTCTTCTTTAGTACTACATTCTTCATATCTTTTGATCCAAACGCTGGATATTACTCTGCCGACCACATATCTAAACATATGTTTGCTATTTTTATTTGTGTCGTGCATAGTCTTGATTCTTTCTATCAGGCGAAAATTCTTATCTCTATATAATTTATCAACAAGTTCAGTTAAACTTTTTTCGGTTATAGGACAAGAAAGTTGTTTTATAATATCTAGTTCTTCACGAATTAAATTTATTTCATTTAATAGCGAAATTAGTTCACCATTTTCATAAGCCTTTACATCTTCTTCATTCAATATACCTTTTTTCATTAAAAACCTATTAAAAAGCCTTTCAATAATATGACTTTCTATTTCTACAATACAATCTCGAGCAAAACTAGAGTGTGTCAGTTTATCAAATTCCTGTGGCAAATTTTCTTTTATTGCCTCAATCTTCTTTGTGTGGTGTGCACTTACAGCATGAGCCAGTTCATGCGCAATCGTAGTCAAATCATTAACGCTCCCATTTAGGTGCAATTCTAAATTCAAATATTTGTGTCTTCCCGAATGTCCCACGGATCCAGTACTGACTTCTCCACCTTTTTGTCTTTCAATATGTATCGTTGAATTGCCGTTTTCATCAATGAAATTTGGATGAGTATTGTCTAAAATCTTTTCAACATCTTCCTTGAGGCGTGGAAAACGCCCATAAAATTCTTTTATTATGTCTTTTATCTCTTTTTCTGTCAAATCAATTTCCTTTTCTTTCTTATGTGAGGATACTGAAATACTACGCCCCAACTGTTCTATCAAATCTAAAATTGAAACGTCTTTATCGTCTGTTTCTGTCAAAAATCTCAAAAAACCATGTGCATTAATTTGAGCACATTTTTTATCAAACTCTTCTGCATACTGCTTTGTTATCTTCAATTTTGTATTATCCATATTTTTATTATAACATTATTCTATAGTTTAATCAATAGATTTTGAATAAGAATTTGTAAAAACTATAAACTTCAATATCAATGAACGATAAAAATTAGCATTTGAATTTCAAAATAACACATCTCATATCTAATATTTCTGTTCTAAACGAGCGGACAAGCAAATAAAATAATTGTGAGGTATTATTATGAAAAAGAAAATTCTAATTTTTATGATGTTAGCCATTTGCTTATTATCTTTCTCTGCCTGCGGAAATGCTGACATAAATCTAAAAGATTACTTGATTGAAGAACGCAACAATCTCTTTTATGCGGAAGATGATCTTTATTCTGCTACCTTTTCCACTGGCAGGCGTGAGCAAAATTACGGACTAGATGGAACTATCAATGAAATGGTAGATTTTGGCGTCATCACTCTAGCTAGATTGGATAACAATCCGCTAGCCGACGACACTTACACCTACACTATCAAAATCAACGACCAAACCCACACTGGCTTCTTGGAGAAAAGCAACTATGACAACACTTACTCTATAGACATCGAGACTTCTGCTCCAAATGACGCCACCGTCAGCATTCAAATCACTTTCACAGGATATAGTTTCAACCAAGAGATGAGCAATGTTTCTAACAATTTCAGTGTGGACAAAGATGCCGCCCTAGAGATCGCCAACAGCGAATTGAAAGAAGATTTGAACAACATCACAAGCGATAAAAACAACAAGATTGAAGTTTTGATGAAAATCCTTAAAGACTATTCAAATGGAGAAGTAAAAAATTACTACTGGTACATAGGTATAATATCAACCAACGGCGACACGCTCGGCATTTTGATCAACGCATCCAATGGAGAAATAATTGCAAAAAAAGTTTAGCCAACTGCTAAACTTTTTTTTATCCGCTCTATCAAATATTTATATTTATCGACTAAATTATAAGCGTCAATAAATGCCTCATCGACATCTTCGCTAAGTAATAATTGGTATGTGCTATTGACAAAATTGATTCCATCATATCTCACAAGCCGCAAAGCATTAGGTGCTATATTTATGTTCAAGTGCAATTTTATGCACACAGCCTCCCCCATTATTGTTGAAAAAAAATTGAAAAAATCATTTTTGGGATTATACGCACATCTTATTCCAATCACATCGCACAATTTTGCTGAACAAAGGTTCTTGATCTCATCTTCCAGCGAAGACGAGAAAAGGTCTGGACTTTGCATTTTCAAATATTTGCAAACTTTATCTATTATATTCTTCTCTTTGAATGAATCGGCATCTCTCACTTTCATATTTAAACCATTCATATAATAGGTATAATACATTTTTGTACAAAAGTCAAATATTTTGTACAAAAATATTAAATATTTGAAACTTTTGCTAATTCTTGATGTTCACGTTCATAGCGAGACTTCATCTCTTTATACTTTTCCGTCAACTCGAATATGTAACGTTGTTTTCCCTCTAGCGACAGCGAATTGTAATATTTGTTATCCATCAATTCTTTTATTGGATTGATAATTATCTCATCGCTGGACAAAATCTTGCATACTCTATCATACAACTCCTGCTCGTGTACACCAAAACACGCCTTTGCATAAGGAATTTGTTCAAAAATAGATTTTTCTTTATTATAATTTTTCATTCTTGTCTTGGCGTCTCTTGCCATGAAATATAATTTACCTTTTATCTTTCTTTTCATAATCTACCCCCACATGTTCAAGGATACTAAAATAAAGATTTTTGACAAAATATATTGATATAAAATTTTTGACGAGTTTTGTCTATTTTTAGAGAAATTTTTCCTTTCATATAAATTGTGCTATTTTATGTGGAAATTTAATCTATTTAGACTTTTTGTATACTCACGCAAAGTTTAAAATAAAGCATTCGATGGACGAATAAAAATATTGATTTTGCTTGAAAATATGTTGCTGTATAATGAAAAAGTCCAAAATAATACAGCATATGCTGTATTATTTTACTTCGTCTATCTTTATAAGATTGGTACCTCCGCTCTGTTTTGGAGTTCCGCATGTAATTACTATGATGTCCTTTGGTTTTGCTATCTTTAATTTTTTCACTATTTCATTTGCTATCTGGAACATCTCGTCCGTTGTGTTATAGACTGGAGTAAGTACTGGCGTTACTCCCCACAATATCTCTAGCTGTCTATACACATCTTCGTTCGGTGTCGCCCCTATAATTGTTACATCTGGGCGGAATCTACTTATCATAGTGGCACTAAGACCCGTACCAGTAAAGACTACTATTGCCTTGGTATTTTGCATGAAACTAGCGTCAACCGCACTGTGTGATACCACGTCTGTAGTATTGACTAGATTGTGATTGGTTGAAGCAAACCTTTTTGAATAATTGATGTGTTTTTCTGTTTCCCCTGCAATCTTTGCCATAGTCTTCACTGCTTCTACAGGGAAGCGCCCCGCCGCCGTCTCTCCAGACAACATGACAGCACTTGTTCCATCGTATACCGCATTAGCCACATCGCTGACCTCTGCCCTAGTAGGTCGATTGTTGGTTATCATACTCTCCAACATCTCTGTTGCTGTGATTACAACTCGTCCTTTGTCTTTCGCCTTTTTGATAATGGTCTTCTGTAGATCAGGAAGTTTCTCTACTGGGACTTCTACACCAAGGTCCCCTCGAGCCACCATTATACCATCGCTGACATTGATTATTTCGTCAAGATTTGTTACCCCGCACTGAGATTCTATCTTTGAAATTATTTTCAATTTTCCATTATGATTTTCTATAAATTTTCTTAGGCAAAGTACATCTTCTTTGCAATTTACAAAACTTGCAGCAATTAATTCAACCCCATTTTCTATCGCCCATATTATATCCTTTTCGTCCGCTTCATTTAGATATGGGGTGCTGTATTTTACATTAGGTATGCTTAGACTCTTTCTATTGGAGAGCACTCCTGAATTCATTGCCTTTGTGATGACATCTTTGCCTTCTACTTTAACGACTTTGAAGGTCAACAAGCCATTCACTGCCAAAATTTTATTGCCCGCTTTTATGCATTTGACTATCTCTGGAACATTAAAACTGACTATGTTTTCATCTCCCTCCAGGTCTCTACCTGTAAAGATAAATTGTTGCCCTTTCTTGATCTCTACCGAACCATTTTTAAAAGTTTTCACTCTTATTTCAGGTCCTCTCGTATCAATCATAATTGGCAAAGGAATTCCCAATTCTTTTCTCAATTTGTTTACATTCTTTTTTATCTTTTCCATATCTTGTATGGTTGCGTGCGAAAGATTTATTCTAACTACATTCAATCCCGCCAAAACTAACTTTTTTAAAACATTGTATTCATTACTTGCTGGACCAATAGTCCCTATTATCTTTGTTTTTCTCATATGCTTTCCTTTTTCCTTTACGTATAATATTATAACAAACAATTTGTTTTTTAACAAACATATTCATTAGCGATTCATACAAATTAATTGAACAAATTATGCCATTAAATTGTCTATTTTTAGAAAAGTATTGAAAAATTTTATAAAATACATTATAATATAATATATGGGGATGAATTAGTTTCGACTGGCATACATTGATATTATACGCATGTCGTGCGGTGGCACGTTAAACACATGATTCGTTCTCGACGAATAAAAATAAACGCAGACAACAATAAATTAGCTTACGCTGCTTAATTGCGTAGCCGTCAACTTATTGGTACCAACACGATAAGATTTGGCGTCATATGTTGGTGAACGTCATAATGTGGTTCCTTACGCATTGTGATGAAAATAAAGGATAGTTATTAAAAAGTGTCAATGTTAATTTTTAATGACGAATTTACCCATTGACTAAGCATGTAGTGTATGGTCTCAATCTATGTTAGGACATGGGTGCGACTCCCATCATCTCCACCAGATGTCAAAATTTGTAGAAAAAAAGTAGTTAGATAACTCTAACTACTTTTTATTTTATTTTTATTTTAAAATCATTTGGAAATTGTTTTTCAGCATCGAAGAAACATTGTAGGATTTTTGTTATAATTTCTTCGTTATAATCATTTTCTTTACCGGTAAAATTTTTTAACACTATTTCACATGGCGTATCAATATAGCCAGTTAACATATCCCAAAGAGCATCAGCATTTTTACCGAACCAATCAGGAATGTTCATTTCTTTTTGTATTAAATCATAGAATTCTTCAGCCCACTTAAATTCGTTTCTATCAAAAATATATTTTTTCATAATTCATCTCCTATTCAATAGCAATAAACCTATTATAATGACTGTCTGTTTTAAATATTAAACCATCGTTGGAATATATAAGACGAAAATTATTTCTATAACCACCATTATAATCTATATCACATTCATACCAAATTCTATTTGGAGCTTTTGGCAATTTGTTATCTCTATCATAAAAGATATCTCCGCCTATAGATTTCCCTGGCGCAACATTATCCAAATTTCCCAATATTGGTTTCCAACCCAAATCTTTTGCTTGTTGTTTTGTAATATAATAATCTGGCAATTTATTAAAGTTCTTTAAATAATAATCAGGTCCACCAACACCTAATTTAGTTGCATTCCCAACCGACACACTTCTTAACCATGTTATGTAACATAAACATTTCTCATGTTCGGGTAAGTGAGGAACATATGTGTCATCTTTATGATAAATTTTACCATGTCGTTTTAAACATATGATACAATGCGAAAATGTTGGTCCTAGCAAATACTCCTTCCAAGTTTTAGATGTTGCATAATTTGTAAAAGTTTCTTGAAATTTGTTAACAATAGATTCTTTTATATCTTTAAATATATTCATAATATCCTCTTGCAAGGATATTACCATTGTATTATACAAACAATTCTAAAACATGTCAACTTCAATAAATTAACTCCAAAAATATTTTCGACAGACATTTAACTTGCTCCACCATGCATCAAGATTTGATGAAAAAAAGTAGTTAGACGATCCTAACTACTTTTTTATGAATTATATTTATATGCTTCTTTATTTTCCCATTTGGGAAAATCATATAACTCAAAACTCTTTTAGTGGTGTTTTTATTTATATTTTAATAAATTTTTTATTTTATT
>DVMB01000003.1 GCA_018715225.1 Candidatus Onthoplasma faecigallinarum
AATAATACGGATATCCGTATTATTTGTAGTTTATCACTGCTTTGATGCGGCGAACTCCAGCAGACACGGCTTCTTGTTTTGTGATTTTGAAATTTATGAGTTCGCTGGTGTTTTTTGCATGTGGTCCGCCACAGATTTGGAAATCTAAGTCGCCAATTTTATAGATAGAAACAAGTTCGTTCTCTTCCGCTTTGTGTACGCCGTAGGCTCCTTTTCGTTTTGCTTCAGCGAAAGGTAATTCTACACGTTCGACAGGAATAGATTTTTTTATAGCCGAGTTCACGAAATCTTCTAGTTGTTTAACTTCATCGTCAGTGAGTTTTCTATCAAAGTTAAAATCAAAGCGTAGCCTTTCGCTCGTTATGTTGCTTCCCTTTTGTTCAATATGCGTGCCGAACATATGCCTTAGACCAGCGAGCAGCAGATGACAAGCCGTGTGCAAACGTGTTGTCCATATGCTATCGTCAGCCAAGCCTCCTTTGAATACGCCCGCATTGGTAGTTCTCGCCAACTCCTGATGTTGTTTAAAGGCTTCGTTAAACCCAGCAATATCAACGCCGTAGCCACGCTCTTTTGCCATTTCTTCTGTCAGCTCAATAGGGAAACCAAAGGTGTCGTATAATCTAAATGCACTCTTCCCGCTGATTTGGGTTTCTTTTTGAAAATTTGGTTGATTTGCCATGAATTGATTTTTTCTTTCGATTCCATTGATGACTTTCTCGAACTCTTTGTTGCCAAGCTCAAGTGTTTTCAAAAACTTTTCTTCTTCTTTGTTCAACTCTTCGATGATTTTGTTTTCATTGTCTTTTAGTTCTGGGTAATCTAGTTTGAAATATTCGATGTATATCTTTGCAATCTCTCCCAAATGCCCAGCAGGAATATCCAATTTTTTCATATGGCGAATGGCACGTCTAATCAATCTTCTTAGCACATATCCCTGACCTACATTGCTTGGGCTGATGCCGTTTTCATCGCCAATTATGATAGTGGCTGTTCGCAAATGGTCAGCTATGATTCTAAACGAAGGTTTGTAATTCTCATCATCATATGACTTGCCACTAATATTTTCACAATACTTTATAGTTGGGGCAAATATTTCGGTATCAAACACAGATTTCACGCCATTCAATTTGCACAAGGTTCGCTCGAGTCCCATGCCCGTGTCGACATTTTTTTGTGTTAATTTCGTAATACTTTTATCTGCGTTGACCTTAAACTCCATGAAGACATCATTCCAAATCTCTAAGAATTTTCCACAATCGCAACTAGGGTTACATTTGGGAGAACATTTTGGTTTTCCGCTGTCTATAAACATCTCACTGTCCGCTCCGCATGGACCAATCCCACTACCCAAAATCCACCAGTTGTCTTTTAAAAAGTAGATGTTGTCTTTACTTATTCCCTGACTTTCCCACAAGTTAGCAGTCAGTTCGTCCCTCGGTGCGATATCATTCCCAGCAAAGACTGTAACAGCAATTTTATTTTTATCTAGACCGAGATATTTTGGGTCGGTCAAAAATTCGTAACTCCAAGGGATCATCTCGTTTTTGAAATAATCTCCTAGGCTCCAGTTGCCCAACATCTCAAAAAATGTGAGATGAGATTCATCTCCCACTTCGTCAATGTCTCCCGTCCTTATACATTTTTGGACATCGCAGATTCGTTTTCCTTTTGGGTGCGTTTGTCCCAACAAATATGGGACTAATGGGTGCATACCTGCTGTAGTAAACAAAACGGTAGGGTCATTTTCTGGAATGACACTGGCACTAGGTATTACTACATGTTTTTTACTTTTGAAAAATTCGAACCATTTATCTATCAATTCTCTTCGAGTTATCATATCATTTCCTTTTGTTTGATTTTAAATTATTTTGTAATTTGATAATTTGACAATTTTTCTATTTTAGTATATAATAATAGAGAATTCGCTGGGGCTGACATAGCTGGGCATTGGGCCCTGTCTATGCAGTAGTCTACAACTCATTAAGAGTTTAGGCTGCGAATTTTTTATTAAATTTTATATGCTAGATAATATATCATTTTAGATTGAGTTTAGTCAAGATTTCTTTGTGAATTTCTTCTATAGATTTCAATTTTTTATCCACACAATTTATGTTGACCCAATTAAACTTGGTGGCTACATACTTTGCTCTTTCATATGCTGAAGTTAGATGATTTTTGTTGCTTTCCAATATATCTTTTTTTAGTCCAGATTTCAACTCTTTTCTGTTTTTTGATAGTTGAAAACTGATATCTGCTGGTAAGTCGAGAAATATAGTTATGTCAGGACGGGGGAGTTTTAACTTGTTGTATTCAAAATCATCAACCCATGTTAGAAAATCGTCTAGTTCCTTTTTGTCCTTTATCTTAGTAGATTGATGAATCATGTTGCTGGGCACATATCTATCAAAAAGGACAAAATCATATTTTAATAGATCTATCCTATTCATAGTGACCAATCTGTCTACAGCAAACAGCGAACTGGTTTGATAAGCGTCCAGGCATTCAGCTTTGTCCCCTAGATCGCCTCCTAGATACATTTTTACAGGAGCGCTAGATGGACTGGAATAGTTAGGAAAACTAATCAAAATACAAGAATAACCTTTTGAGGTCAAATGATCGTACAGCAGTTTAGTTTGCGTCGCTTTACCTGTCCCATCAATACCTTCAATGTCTATAATCATATTTTTTCTCCGTGATCATTATACCAATTTAATAAAAATAAAGCAAACATTCATATTTATAATAAATTGCAATAAATTTTTTATTCTATTGACAAAAGTTGCCAATAATTATAAAATAAAAATATGAGAACATTTTGGAAATATTTTTTGATAATTATACTATTGTTGATAGGACTTTGTGCGGTGGGAGTTTTGTACCTATTTTTTGTACCTGGCTCATCGTTGTTTGGAATAACTTATATAAGTTATCATGAAGATATTTACTCACGGGCGTATGCTACAGAAAATATTTCTAAAGTGGAATTAAATAGTAGAAGTTATCAAGTAAATGTTGTACCATCTTCGACTGATGAGATTTCGCTAAAGGTTTATTCTAATTCTTTGGGCTTTGTGTTGACGAGAAATAGCGAAGTGGTAATAAACGAGTCTGCTGAGGGCGATACGTTGATTTTCAACGTGGCAGAGCCATATGGACTGGCGACAGCGAATAGTTCATATATTGAGTTAAGAATTCCTGCAATAAGTGATATAGATATTACATTAACCAATAGAAATGCAACAACAAATTTAAATTCTGCGGATCTAGTAATAAACAATTTGACCTATAGGTCGGACAATGGGGATCTAAATTTCAATGCTGGAGAGATCAAGGGAAGTTTTGATATAGAGTTAGGCAATGCCGATTTTACCATTGGGGGAAGTGTTGTAACAAACAACAACAATGTAACTATTGCTATGACTACCGGACAATTTTCAGCCCAAGAGTCTATTTTAGGAGACTTTACAATAAATAGAAACAATCGTGGAGTATTCTTAATCAAACAATGCAATCGTTTTGGATTCAACCTTGATGAAGGCGGTGGTAGAGTTGAAATAGAGACGGTTGCGAATTTGAACATAACTTCTTCGGATACAAATGTTTATGTCGACAATATAGTTGAGGGCGCTACAATAAGACTGACTCAATCTGGGCGTGTTGAAATTGGAAATGTACAAGGATATTCGGACATAATAACTAACGATGGAGCTATACATGTTGGAAATAGTACCGCTAGATTGATATTACAATCAAATGATGGGCACATCACTGTAGATTCAACCATGCGTGAAATTGAGGCTAGTTCAGCCTACGGAGATATAAGTATAACATTCAGCGAGCAGGCAGATAGTTTCAATGAAGATAGGACTTCTCGTACAGCGACAGCCAGCACGAACAACGGAAAGATAACATTGCATGGAGCAGAAAATATCAACATCAACATTGCGGAAAATGGTAGAGCCGAGATTTACATGAACAATGTATATGGGGAAAATATCCTATCAGGGAATACGGGAGAAATTTATCTAGTAATTAATGAAAATGCGGACAACAAATACACCCTGATAACACAGTCTACAAGTGGAAATGTAAGTGTGGATTTGGCACAGTTCCAGGCGGGAGGCGGAGGTTATCATACGAATGCAAGAACAGAGACGCTAGTTCATTTTGATAGTGGTGTGGATAATGAAAGTGATCCAGTTTGGGACGAAAATGTGCTGACAGTTTCTACCGCATCTGGTAGCCTGTTGGTAAGAGATTCTATCACAGTAAATTTTTAGAGAGAAATATATTCTCTCTTTTTTTATTTAAACATTTATATATGAGGATCCAAAATATAATATTATGCCAGCATATACGGCGTCAACAAAAGTATTCATATATTCTTCACTATTCAATAGTGCCTCTTCGTCTGGGTTTGAAATAAATCCACATTCAATCAACACAGACGTGTAATAACTGCAATTCAATATGTAATAGTCTCCAACCCTACTTTGAGTGCTAGGAGCGGTACAATAAGTGTGTAGAGATGATTGGATTAAATCTGCACAATTTTTGCTTGACTCATCATTTGCTCTGTAATAACAATTTGCACCTCTTGCACTGGTGTTGTTAAAACTATTCATATGTATACTTATGACTAAGTTGGGGTTTGCTTTTTCAATGATATTGTATCGTGCTTTCATGTCGCTCATTTTTTTGTTACTTGCCGTTTCACTGTATAAGCCGTCATCATTTTTTCTAGTGAGGACAACTCTATAACCCGCTTGTACCAACTTTTCTTTCAGCGCTAAAGTGTATTTTAGATTTATTTCCTTTTCAATCGTACCGTTCACTCCCACGCTTCCTCCGTCTCGTCCGCCATGCCCTGCGTCGAGTACGATCGTAATTCCATTATAATTTGACACGCTATATGCAACAATCCCGGAAAAACAAGATGAAAGTAAAATCATTATGCAAAAGATAATGATCAAACACTTATTATTCAATAACAAATTCTTGAGACTGTGTAGACTTTTCATAAAATAATTATATTTAGCCGCTCTCTATGTTATTACCAAAACGATGTAGGTTGTCTTATAATTAAGCATAAATTATATAGTAACGTGGTTTGTTTAAATGGAATTTGGTAGATTAGAGTAAAAATGTTTTAAATAATTTTGCCTTTAGGCTGATATTCTTTGAATTAAGTATTAATCTACTATAAAATAGACGTTTAACATTTTGTAATATTTTGTAAAAAAATGTTTTATCCACACTAAAAATGTAGTTTTCCACAGCTTGTCCACAAGTTATCCACATAGTTATCCACACAATGTGGATAACTTTTCACAACAAAAGTGTACACATGTCAATAATTACTTTATGATGTTGCATGTAAAACAGGTAGTATTTTGAAAGATCGATATAAAATTTCAAAAAGATACATAAGTTTATTATCTAATTCAAAAAATTTATGATATAATAATAGCATGAAAAAATATAAAATTTTTGATGATATAGTTTTGTCTAAGTCTGTCTGCCTCATTGGACATCTTGAGCCAGACGCAGACGCTTTGTGCAGTATGGTGGTGCTAAGAGATTTTTTAATGCGCTATTTTAATATCAAAGTAGTTGATATGTTTGCGGATTGTGATAAATTACCCGAAAATTATTATCCAATTCTAGAAAATTTGAAATTAAACAAACCATTAAAAAAATATGAAGTTGCCATAATGATGGATACTCCTAATTTGGATAGATTGGGTAAGTTTAAAGAGTTGTTTGAAAATGCAAAAAAGCGAATAGTAATAGATCATCACAAAACTAATACAAAGCCCGGAGACATAAATTTGGTTGAGGAAGTCAGTTCGACTTGTGAAATTGTGTATAATATTTTGATGTCCTATAAATACATAATATCAAAATCAAATTTAGGAAGAATCTATGCGGGAATAATTACGGACACAAATAATTTTGTTGTTGGTAATTTTGATTCAAAAACTCTTGATATTGCTAGCAAATGCATGAAATTTATTGATTATAAGAAAATTTATAAAAATTTTTTAGGCAACAATACATTGAGAAATATGAATCTATTATCTTTAGCCATTCAAAACATTATAACTTTAGAGGACGGGAAAATAATAATAACCCATATTACTCACGATCAAGCCAGAAGACAAAGAGCTCATTTCAATGATTATATGGGGATAATCAACAAACTCAGCACGATTTCAGGAAGTAAACTTATTCTTTTCGTTTATCCTAGGGAAGATGAATACTATGTCAGCATGAGAGCTGATGTTGGGTATGACGTCGCAACTATAGCAAAAAAATATGGAGGAGGCGGGCATGCAGGGGCTGCGGCCTTTATCAGTAATAAAGATTTGAAAGAAATAGAAAAAGAAGTATTGATAGAATTTTTCGATCAAATCAAAAAACCAAGCAAAATATCTACAAAAATATTTTAAAATAAAAAAACTGCGTCTTATTCAAGTGTCGCAGTTTTTTTATTTTTTTGCGTCTCTAAAATATATTGCGCTAATTGTATTTTTTTAACGACGCAATATTATATCATACAGACGATCCAAGTCGTCTTGTGAATAATAATCTATGTAGATTCTACCTTTTTTGTCATTTCCTATTACATTTACTTTTGTTCCCAATTTACGTTGTAATTCACTGATAAAATCTTGTAGTTCTTCGCTAGGAAGTTTAGGCAGTTTCTTTTTCTTTTTATTTCCTAGTATGGCATCGACCTCTTTTTCTAAGTCTCTTACGGTCAATTTGTCTTTAGCAATTTTCTTGGCCAACATCAGTTGAAGAGCATAATCGGTAACTGCAACTAATATTTTGGCATGCCCAAATGAAACTTTTCCTTTTTCTACTAATTCCAGAACTTCTGGATATAAAGATAAAATCCTCAATGAGTTTGCTATGGCAGAACGAGATTTTCCTAATCTTTCAGCCACTTTTTCCTGGGTTAATCCGTATTCGTCCATCAATTTTTTTATTCCTTTAGCTACTTCTACTGGATTTAGATCTTCCCTTTGTAAATTTTCGATTATGGAGA
Organism: Candidatus Onthoplasma faecigallinarum; assembly: GCA_018715225.1. Lineage (GTDB taxonomy): Bacteria > Bacillota > Clostridia > Christensenellales > UBA1242 > Onthoplasma > Onthoplasma faecigallinarum. The sequence goes on from DVMB01000003.1 coordinate 7,058, forward strand.
TTTCTGCTATCTGTTTATTTGTATAATTTTTTACTATAGCATCAATTTCTTTCAGTCCACATATTTTGCTGGCTCTATATCTACGTTCTCCAGCTATAATCATATATCCGTCTGGCATTTGATTTACTACGATAGGCTGAATTAAACCATGTAATTTTATACTTTCTGCCAATTCATTTAAACTTTCTTTATCAAAAGTCTTTCTTGGCTGATTTGGATTAGTATATATCTTGTTTATATCGATTTTTTCTACATCGCCATGCCTCATGTCGTATTTAGTAACTGATTGATTTGAATTTGTTTCCTCATTTTCGCTGTCATACACTTTTAACAAACTATCTAAGCCTCTGCCTAAGCTTGGTTTCATCTTTCACCTCCGTATTGTTCCACGTG
>DVMB01000004.1 GCA_018715225.1 Candidatus Onthoplasma faecigallinarum
ATAAAAATATATTTGATTTTGAATATGGATTCAAGTTGGCATTTATCCAATTCATGCTGAATAATTACGCTCTCGGTATACTGAAAGATATGCGTCTTAAGAAAAGCCTTGTATATAGTGGCGGCTTTTATCCTATGTTTGGAAAAGAATTTGGTATACTATATTTTTACACGACATGTGAGAAAGAAAATATTGATGAAGTATTGAAGACCACAGCAGAGTATATCAAAAACATATTGAAGACTGGGTTCAGCCAAGAACAATTTGACGAAGCAAAAAAGAAAGTAAAATATGATGAAGAACTATTCCATATCACGAACAATTATCATAATGACAACCTAGAGGATTTATTGGTATATCATCAAATAGTAGACGATAGAAAATACGTAAAGCAAGTGCAAGACATGACAATAGAAGAATGTAATGAAATCTTTAGAGATATATTTAAAGATACAAAAGTCAGTGCGTCTATTTATACCAATGCGAATAAAGATGACATCATGAGCAAAAAAGAATTTTATAATTTATTCAAATTTTAATTTCTACAAAATTCGCTATATTTTTTGCATATTTTCTCTAATTAATTTTAAAATGTTTTGAAAATTTTCAAAATTGCTTGACTTTATTCCACATTATGGTATACTTATTATAATTAAATTGATTTGTTGTGCAAGGTGTTTAGGCACTTTTTATATATTATTTTAATCGTTTTACATGAATGTTTTTTTCGTGCTCATTTTGCACTCATTTTATATTTGAATTTTAATTATTAGGAGATTTTATGTTAGATAATTTAATGACAAGCGAAGAGTTTGATTCTTCTATCAAGGGGAATAAAGATTTGACTCCAAGCAAACCAAAAAACAAAAATTTTAACACCAACAATCAAAGCATTAATACCGAGAAAGACCCTGTAGATATTTTATTGGACAATGATTTTTCAGTTGATGCCGCCAACATTAAACAGGGCAAGACTAGAGCAAACAATTTGAAAGTGATGTTTTTAGGAGGGATTGGCGAGATAGGTAAAAACATGACCGTGCTAGAGTATGGCAAAGATATTATTGTCATAGATTGTGGCGTCATGTTCCCTTCAATTGATATGTTAGGAATCGACTTGGTCGTACCAGATATAACATATCTAGTTCAAAACAAGGAAAAGATCAGGGGCTTTGTCATCACGCACGGACACGAGGATCATATAGGTAGTGTACCTTATGTTATGAATGAAATCAAAGCACCAATATACGCCAGCAAGATGACATGCGGACTTATCAAGAAAAAGATGGAAGAACACAAACGTGTCGAGTACAAAACTGTAGTTGTGAAGCCAAAACAAAAGATAACACTAGGTTGTTTTGAGGTTGAGTTCATTCATGTCAACCACGCCATACCTGGAGCGTTCGCTTTGGCGATCAAGACTCCTGTAGGTATGGTTGTTCATACTGGCGACTACAAGATTGATTTGACCCCAATATATGATGAGAAATTTGATTTGCATACTTTTGCCGAACTTGGCAAAAAGGGCGTTTTGTTGTATATGTCCGACTCTACCAACGCAGAGCGTGAAGGTTACTCTTTGTCCGAAAAAGTCGTAGGAGACACCTTGGAAAAACTGTTTATAGAGAACAAGGACAAGCGTATAATAGTGGCGGCTTTTGCTTCAAATGTAGACAGAATGCAAGAAGTCATGAATCTAGCGGAGAAGTTTAAACGTAAAGTTGTCCTGACAGGTAGAAGCATGATAAATGTTACAGATGTAGCAACTCAAATTGGCGAGATGAAAATCAACAAATCAAACATCATCGAAGTAGATAAGATGAAAAATTACAAAGATAGTGAAATACTGATATTGTCTACTGGTAGCCAAGGAGAACCTAACAGCGCACTGTCTAGAATGGCTACAGGCGAATTCAAAGGAATTGAAATTGGCGAAAACGACACGGTTATCTTCTCAAGTAGCCCTATACCAGGTAATGAAAAATCTGTCAGCAATATCATAAATAGATTGATCATGTTGGGGGCTAAAGTAATTTATTCTCAACTTGAACAGGTGCATGCTTCAGGTCATGCTTGCAAGGAAGAGATGAAACTTATGTTGAACCTTGTTAGACCAAAATTCTTCATACCAGTTCACGGCGAACAAAAACATCTCTTGGCTCAGCGTGAGACGGCTATGGCTGTAGGTATGGATAGGCATAATATACTTTTACCTTTGCTTGGCATGCGAGTTGAGGTCAACAAAAACTTTATGAAATGTACAGGCTCTGTTCCATTTGGTAGCAGACTGATAGATGGGGCTGGAATTGGAGAGATGGACAGCAATGTATTGAAAGAGCGTAAACAACTTAGCGAAGATGGGCTATGTATAGTTATATTGAATGTTAGCCCTAAACGTGGTCAGTTGAATTCTCGTCCAGAGATAGTCTCTCGTGGCTTCACTTATATGGGAGAGGCTCAAACTTGGCTAGAAGATGCAAAAAATACCATTATAAATAGTATTGATCAGGATCATCTGCGTGCACGTGATTATGTCAATGTAAAAATAAGTTTGAGAAAAGCGTTGACTAATTATTTGAACAAAAAATTGAAACGTAAACCTATGATTGTGCCGATTATTATTGAGAGCAACGACTAGTGAAGAGAGTGGAGAAACATGACCTAGTGGAGAAACACGACCTTTATGGTCGTTTTTTCATACAAATGAAAAAACTTCGCTTATGGTCGGTTTCTCCACTTGTCCCACATCGAAACAAGTTCTCGTGGGAGCCCTGACGGGAGAGATGAAGGATGAAGATAATTTTCATACAAATGAAAAAACTTCGCTTATGGTCGGTTTCTCCACTTGTCCCACGTCGAAGCGAGTTCTCGTGGGAGCCCTGACGGGAGATCATTGCCAATTTTTAGTTTAAGGGGAAACTTTTTCTAAGTATTTATTTTTAGTATTTTAATTTTATATAATGCGTTGTTTTTAAGTGCGAATTAAGATGAAATTTTGAATTGATCATAAGTATATCATTGTTATAAAAAGTTGTGTTTTTGAGATATTTTTGGTAAAATATAATTACTAAAATTTTTACTAAAATTAAGTAACTAAAATTAAGATTAATAAATTAGATTATATTTTTGCATTTTATCTTTATAGTTTATTTACAAAATAAAGAGCAAAAAAGATAAAAATAATATTAATCTTTTAAATTAAAGGACAAGTATGAAGATAGATAAAGATATTAAAAAATATGGCGTAGAAAACAATATACCAATCACAAAAGATGAAGTTTTGGATATGATTGTAAAAATGATAAATGATAATGATTACAAAAACATTTTAGAAATTGGCACTGCGATTGGCTATGGCTCAATAACTATGGCAAACAATACAAATTTGGAGCATATAGACACGCTTGAAATAGATGCGGATAGGTATAAGATAGCACTAGAAAACATTGAAAAGGCTGGGCTAGATACAAGGATAAAAGTTTATCTAACCGATGCTAAAGATTACATAGTCAAATGCGATAAAAAATATGACCTAATATATCTAGACGGGCCAAAAGGGCAATATATAAATTATCTTCCTTATTTGTTGAAGATATTAAATGACGACGGCGTAATTGTCGCAGACAACTTGTTTTTTCATGGGATGGTTACAGGCAAGATCCCTGTCAGCAAGGGCTGTAGAGCAATGATAAAAGGTTTACATAAATATATTGATGAGATTACATCTTCTCCAAATTTAGATAGCAAAATTATTGAGATAGGAGACGGGGTAGGAATAACAAAAAAAAGACTTAAATAAAAGTCTTAATTTAAAATTTTATCTCATTATTATTTGAAGGGAACGTGATTTCATCTTTGTTTACTTTATTGTATTGTTCGCAATAAAATCCTTTTTCTTTAATAGAATCCATGATCTGTGAGGTAGGAGCAAATTGACTTAACCAATTTTCATCTTGGCAGGTGATTTGCATACTTTGTTCTCCTGAATATATTACCTGTCCAGTCGATTTGTCAAATTGTTGCGACTTTTTAAAGCTTACTTTCAGTCCGCACAATTTATTTTTATTATTGACAGCGATGATATATTTTTTGCAAGCGGGCAATCTAATTTCTTTATAAAAATTGATAATATCTGTTAAGTTAGTTTCATTTTTATTTAAAGAGGTTAGACAACCATTGCTCCTCGAGAGTTTGTTTTTGCCTTGATGATAAGAACTAAATATCGTTTCATCGCCTACCTGTTGCCTATGAACTTTATTCGTGCCCTCTATGACATGTTTAGAACTATCATATATGTAGAAATTCGTAATTTTTGGGTCATCACAATATATTAAATAAAGCATTTTTTCTCCTTTTGCCATGCTATATTAGCACGCTTTTGATTATTTCTCAACTCTTTTAAAAAAATGGTTGAATAATTCGAGGATTTGTTTTATAATACGCATATGGAACTTTTAGCACCAGCTGGAGACAGAGAAAAATTGAATATGGCAATAGAGTACGGGGCAGATGCGGTTTATCTTGCTTCCACTCGTTTTGGACTTAGGACCTATGCGGGCAATTTTGATTTAGACGCCTTGAAAGATGCTGTCGAATATGCTCATTCTAAAAATGTGAAGGTTTATGTAACAGTCAACATCATTCCACACGAGACGGACTTAAATGATTTGCCCGATTATTTTTCGTATCTAGAAAAGATCAATGTAGATGCTGTTATATGTGCAGATTTAGGCGTCATTAATATATGTAGGAAAGTCGCTCCAAATTTAAATATTCATGTCAGCACTCAGGCGAATATAACCAACAGCGAATCGGCTATGGTATATGTAGGCATGGGAGTGAAGAGGTTGATTTTGGCAAGAGAAATGACCCTCGACGAGATAAAATCATTACGTCAAAAACTACCTAAAGAAATTGAACTAGAAGCATTTTGCCATGGGGCTATGTGCATCAGTTATTCAGGGCGATGTTTGCTTTCCAATTTCTTCACGAATAGAGATGCTAACAGGGGAGCGTGCGTGCAGGCGTGCAGATGGAATTATGCTATTAGAGAGGTGAGCAAAGATCAAGAATATCCTATTGAGGAAGACACTCATGGTACTTATATTCTAAATAGTAAAGATTTATGCATGATTGATTATCTAGATAAACTACAAGATGCAGGCGTAGATTCTATTAAGATAGAAGGGAGAATGAAGACCGAATATTATGTCGCAAATATTGTCAATGCGTATAGAATGGCATTAGATTATCTAAAAGGGCATAAAATATATAACCTTCCAGCTGATATAAAAAATGAGGTTTACAAATCAAGTCATAGAGATTATTCTACAGGGTTCTATTTTGGCAACCCAAAGGAAAGTCTAGACACTAGCACTCCAGTGTCCACATACGAATTTGTGGCGATTGTTGTAGAAAATGGGGAGAATAATGTTGCCAAAGTCGAGATGAGGAACAGATTTAGCGTAAATACCCAACTTGAATTGTTGTCTAGAACCAAAAATAATGCTATAATAAAGATAGATAAAATAGTCGATGAAGAAGGAAATGAACTGCAAGAATGTAAAATTCCTAAACAACATGTTTATATTCATACAAATATAAACTTAGCAAAAAATGAAATATTGAGAAGAAAGAAGTGAAAAATTATTCAAAAGTTTTAATTATTTATAATCCAAACGCAAATAAAGGTAAGATTGATGAGATAATACCTAAGATAAAAAAGCGTTTGCTTGTTCGCTATTCGCAAGTGGATACAATGACGAGTCAAAATGAGGATGGAGCAGAGGAATTGGCGTTCAAAAATGCGGGCAAATATGACATAATCGTATCCTGCGGTGGAGACGGAACATTACACAATATCATTAATGGGGTAGCAAAATCAAAAGAGCATCCGCTAATTGGAGTGTTGCCGTATGGTACATGTAACGATATAGCAAGAACTTTGCACATCCCGTTTGATTTAGATAAAGCAGTAGATTGCATACTACGATTGAACACGACAGAATATGATTTAATGAATGATGGGAAAGAGTATATTGTGTATTCTTATGCGACAGGGTATTTGACGGGGGCATCATATTCTGCCAGTGCAAAGACAAAAAAACGTGTCGGGCGATTTGCTTATTTCTTGGCGGCGTTAAAGTGTATGTTCAAATTCAAATCATTGCCTATCACTGTGACATGTGATGGAGAACGCATACACGGAAAATTTGTATATATGATGTTGTTAAATGGTGAGACGTCTGGAGGCTTTAGACTCAACAAAGGCGAAGATTTGAGCAACGGGAAAGTGAAACTTGTCATGATAAAGAAAAGCAAATTTTTGGGAAGTTTTTTCGAATTTTTGAAATTGTTTTTGCGTGGGGTAAAATCTTTGGCTAAAAGTAAAAATTCTATAGTTAGAGATGTGCAAAATATAGAGATAGAAAATCATGCGAATGCTCCGTTTACCATGGACGGCGAAAAAGATAAATTCCTAAAGAAAAACATTGTGATAGATAGAACTATTACTATGATAAAAAAATAAAATCGGTATAGATGCCGATTTTTTTTAATATTATATTTTATGAGCTTGTACGATGTAAAATTAAATACAGATTGTATAGTAAAAGAATTAAAAATTGCTGATGAAAAAATGAAGATTAGGATAATGGAACTGGGGTTAAATGTTGGCAGTGTTTTAAGAGTGAAAAGCAAGAGTGTCTTGAAAAAAACATTTTTAATAGTATTTCATTCGTCATGTTTTACGCTGAAAGATGATGTCGCAAAAATGATATTGGTGAACTATGTATAGAATTCAAATAGTAGGTAACCCAAATGTAGGCAAATCAACCTTGTTCAATTCGCTGACCAAATCTAATGAACATACTGGGAATTTTCATGGAGTTACCGTAGAGAGCAAACATAAAATTATAAAATTTGAAAACGAAGAATACGACTTTGTAGATTTGCCGGGGCTGTATTCTTTGAATAGTTTTTCCTTTGAAGAGGGTGTCGCTCGTGATGAAATAATCAAAAAAGATAATTTCAATCTTGTGATAATAGATGCAAACAGCATTAGAAGAAATTTATATTTATGTCTTCAACTGAATGAATTAAATATTAATTATCAATTATTAATTAATAATTATGATTATTTTGAAAAACACAAAAATAAATTAAATTTAAAATTATTTAATGAAAAATTCCATACAAATGCGAAAATAATCAACGCAAAAAAAATAAAAATTAATAATTTTGATATAAAAAACGTAATAAATTCAATTAAAAAATCAAATTTTCAAAAAAATTCTTTAAATTCTTGTAATTATTTATCAAAATATATTGAAAAAATAAAAAATAAATACAATTTAGATGAAAAAACAATAATTTTTGGTTTAAATGGTATTTTTTTAGATTTAAAAGATGAAGAGATAAAATTTATAAAATCTTTTTTCCCTGAAATTATAAAAGATAGATATAAATATATTGACGATATTTTAAATCAATGTATAAGCATACAAAAAGATTATGTATATGGCGAATCAAGATTTGACAGAGTTTTGATAAACCCTGCGTTCATGAGCATAATGTTTTTGATCGTGTTTTTTTTGAGTATATACATCATATTTTTTCTGTTGGGGCCATTCTTAAGTGATTTGTTGATTGAAGTTATTAATTTTTTAATTGTCAACCCAGTGATGAATTTTATCTACAATATTACGGACAATATTTGGGTGATTGAGTTTGTTTCAAATGGAGTGTTTAGTTCGTTTTTGACTGTGATGACTTTCCTTCCGCAAGTATGTCTGTTGTTCATCTTTTTGAGTATTTTGGAAGACAGCGGAATAATCGCTCGCATGGCATATGTGTTCGATGATTTTTTGTCGTACTTTGGACTAAATGGTAAAGCGGTATACATTATCCTAATGGGGCTAGGCTGTAACACGATGTCCACTGTTGCAACACGAAATATGAATAGCAAAAATTTGAGGATCAAGACCGCAATTTTGAACCCATATATAAGTTGCATGGCAAGACTGCCAATTTATGTGATTGTTGCTTCTGCGTTCTTTGGAGCGAAAGCATATTTTGTCATCACTGGACTATACTTCTTGGGCTTAGCAGTGGCTTTGGTCGTGGCATATGTGTTGAACAAGACAATTTTGAAATCAAAATCTACTGATTTGTTGTTGGAATTTCCGCCATTGCGTTCGATTGATTGCAAGCATATGTTGCAAGTGGGCAAGACAAACGCATTGGACATGATAAAGCGAATATTTGGAATAGTTGTAAGTGTTGGAATCATTGTCTGGATACTGTCGCACACGATGTTCGATTTGAAATACACCGACGTTATAGCGGATAGTATTTTGTTTTTCTTGGCGGACAAAATCTCGTTCATATTTAAACCTATTGGACTAAACAACGCAGGAGTAGTATGCGGACTAATTGTCGGCATTATGGCAAAGGAGTTGATGGTATCAACATTTTCTATCAGCAACAATGTGGCGAGCACTTCTGCCTTGATTGCAAGTTTAGCAAGTGCCACAAGTGTAGTGAACTTTACTGTTGCCAGTGCAGCGTCATTCTTGGTATTTTCGTTACTTTATTGTCCGTGTTTGTCTAATCTTGCGGTGATAAAAAAAGAGATAGGTTCGTTTTGGATGTGGTTTAGCGTAATCAGTCAATTTACGATAGCATACATATTTAGTTTTGTCATATACAACGGAATAGTGCATGGCTTTACATTTGCATTGATCAGCATATTAATTGTTGCAGCAATTATTGGGGCAATAATATTTTTAGTCAAAAAAATACGCACAAAAAAACAGGGGTGTGAATTTTGCGATAAAAATTGTGGTAAAAGATTGTAAAACCAATAAAATTTTGCTATAATCAAAACAATTTGTAAAAGAATGTTTTGGTAGGTGATTATGAAAAAACCTTTGGTCGCAATAGTTGGCAAGCCAAATGTAGGCAAATCCACTTTTTTTAACAAAGTGGCAGGAAAGAAAATCAGCATAGTAGAGGATATCCCAGGAGTTACTAGGGATAGGATTTTTGCAGATGCTGAATGGTGCGGATACAAATTCCAAATCGTTGATACTGGCGGGCTAGATTTTAATAATGAAGACGAGATGAATAAGCGAATTTTAGAGCAAGCGAATTTGGCAATAGACCTCGCTGATGTGATAATATTTTTCGTGGACGGGAAACAGGGTTTGACCGCTCAAGATATGGAAATTGCAAATTATTTGAGGAAATCAAAATCACCTAAAATTTTAGCGGTAAATAAACTTGATAACTATGAAGTAGAGAAGACATACGAGTTTTACGAATTAGGTTTGGGAGACCCGATTGCAATTTCAGCCGAACAGGGTAAGGGCGTAGGCGACTTGTTGGACGAAGTGGTAAAATATTTGAAGCACATTGAGACAGAAGAAAATGACGAAGTCGTAAAAATTGCTTTGGTAGGTAAGCCAAATGCGGGCAAATCAAGTATTACCAATAGACTTTTAGGCGAAGATAGAGTAGTGGTAAGTTCTGTTGCTGGGACGACAAGAGATGCTATAGACTCTCCTTTTAGGTGGAACAACAAGGACTATTGTTTGATAGATACAGCAGGGCTTAGAAGAAAATCAAAGATAGAGCCGAGCAGTATTGAGCGCTATAGTGCAATTCGAACTTTGAACGCTATTGAAAGGTGCGATGTTGCGGTGTTGGTTATAGATGCCAGCCAAGGCATAACAGAACAGGATGTAAGAATTGCAGGCTTAATTCACGAGCAGGGAAAACCTAGCGTAATTGTTGTCAATAAATGGGACTTGATAGACAAAGACGAAACGAGCGTGAAAAAGTTTGAAAAACAATTCCAAGTAGACCTTGCATTTATGAAATATTATGTTACCTTGTATGTTTCCTGCGAGACAGGACAGAGAATTGGTAAAATAATGGAGACCGTGGATATGGTACTGAAAAATGCGAAGATAGAGGTTCCTATGGCGTTATTTAACAATGTACTAAATAATGCAATTAGTACAACCGAACCACCAGCAAAGAACGGCAGACGATTGAAAATCATTTTTGGTAAACAGGTAGCCATCTGTCCGCCGACATTTAATATATATTGTAATGACGCAAGTTTGGTAGAAAACTCATATATCCGTTATATTGAGAACAATTTGCGACGTGCATTTGATTTCAAAGGAACTCCAATCAAAATTCAATTTAAAAACAAAAATGATAAATAAGAATTCCTGTAATAAAACACCACACATTTTTAATGCTCGCCTTATTGCTGAAGAAAG
>DVMB01000015.1 GCA_018715225.1 Candidatus Onthoplasma faecigallinarum
GTTCAGAACGTCGTGAGACAGTTCGGTCCCTATCCATCGCAGGCGTAGGATATTTGAGGGGGGCTGCTCCTAGTACGAGAGGACCGGAGTGGACGTACCTATTGTGCACCTGTTGTCGTGCCAACGGCATAGCAGGGTAGCGAAGTACGGAAGTGATAAACGCTGAAAGCATATAAGCGTGAAACATGCCTCAAGATAAGATATCCCATAACACAAGTTAGTAAGACCCCTTTAAGACTAAGAGGTAGATAGGTCAGGAGTGTAAGTACAGTAATGTATTCAGCGGACTGATACTAATAGGTCGAGGGCTTGATCACCTTCCTTTTGAGAAATGATTTTTTGACAGATTACATTATATTTGTATCACTAATATGCAGTTGTCATTGTTCTAATTCAACAATGGTTGAAGTTCAATGAACCATGATGGTGATTATAGCTAAGAGGTCCCACTTGTTCCCATTCCGAACACAAAAGTTAAGCTCTTACACGTCGACGATATTTGGCTGGAGACGGCCCGAGAAAATAGATCGTTGCCATCAACCTGATGTCGCAAATAGCACTTTTGCTACTTGCGATTTTTTTTATTAAAATCGCAAATGTAGATCTTCAGTGCTTTTGCGACATATTATGAAGGAACACCTTAAAAAGGTTTTCCTTCATTACTTCTTTTCCAACAATAGGTAATTATTTAATAGTGCGATTTTTTATTAAATCGCCAATCATTACTAGGATATATTTTTATAATTTAATTATGGTATAAAAAAGATAGTTGCTAAACAACTATCTTTTTGTCTTTTGTGTGCTGCAGCATTTAATTTTGTGAAATGAAATAGTCATCTTTCCTTTATTTAATATTTCAATTTCACATTTATATTATATATTTACTAATAGTAAATGTCAACTATTTTTCGCTCACTATTATTTAACATATGTTAAAAAATTTGGCAAAAATTTGTAAAGTTATTAATACTGATGTTAATTATATTTTATGCATTGATTAAGGTAAAAAAAAGCAATTAATATTAATTGCTTTTTCAATGACAAAACATTATTTTAATATAAAAACTGGGGTGTTTATATTTTTATTTATATGAAAAAAATAACATAATTAATGATTTGCCATTTGATTTTAATTATATCATTTACTATTAGTAAATGTCAAGTATTTTTTGTTTACTAATAGTTAACATATATTATATATGAATGATGTATTGTTAAAAGATGTAATTAGAAAAAGATTAATCGAAGAAATAGATGCTTCAGGTTTATCATATGCTGAAATATGTAGGAAAGTAGGCATAAATCCTTCAAGCATAACTCAATATAAAAATTCGACTAAATTACCCACTATTGAAACATTAGCAAAAATATGTGAAATCATTGGTGCGGATGCTAATTATATTTTAGGTCTAACAGATTAGAAGTTTTAAAAATTAATTTTTGACCATAGGTCAAAAAATCTTTTTTTATTTACTAGAAAGTCTATAGTAAATATATGATTGATAATGAAAAGAGAAGATTGATTAAAATAAGATTAAACGAAGCGATACAGAATAGTGGTTATAAATATAGTGTAATAGCGAAAAAAATAGGTATTGATAAATCTATGTTAACGCAATATTTTTCTACAAATAAATTGCCGTCGATTACTACATTATCAAAGATATGTGAAGTTATTGGGGCGGATGCTAATTATATATTGGGATTGGTAGATAATTGATACGGATCGAAATAAGCATTTATATTTTGCTTATTTTTTGTTGCGAATTGGCGATATTAAATTCTAAAAAATCGTTTTTCAATATATAGTTTATCATTGTTAGTACCAAATTCTATTGTTTTTAAGATGAAATTTACAAAAAAATAAAATTTAATTCTCTTATCCAACAATATTGACAAATAAAATTTAGTGTGCTATCATTTCAACATGAAGACCGCACCGAAACAGCATACTATTGAGGAAATTAGACAATTATATCAAAAATATAACGACAGTTATGCAACTAGTGAAAAAAACTGTGTCAATCTTTTGAATAGATTAATTGCATTACATAAAAAATTGTCTACAGTCAGTACAAAAGAAGAATATGACAAACTATTGTGCATTGTCAAAAAAGTTGAGAAATCTTTACGGCTTGCGAAAGATAAACGAGAATATGCTTATAAAAAATTATCCACTTTTGCTAATCAAAATTTTAGGTCAAATTTACCTAATAAGGGAGACGAGGTCAATTAATGAAAAAGGATAGAATTATTCAACTAATTGACACAAAAGAAGAAAAATTGCTCAACAAACTGATTAAACAAAAGAAGAAAACATTTAACAATGTATATAATTATTCTATAACGAACATGTTGATCAATATAACAGACAGCAAAGACGAAGAAAACATACATTTCGAGCAATTAAAGAATATTAAAATGTCATTATTGGATAATGAATTAAATCGCATAGTGAAACTAACTGAAAAGATGATAAAGACATTTATGAGGAAAGGTACGTTCCTGTTCTATGAGAAGAATGGGACCAACAGGTGCACGAAAGTGATACATTATCTTCAAACTTTGAAAAGTTTTTATCTCCAATGCAAGGAAGCTTGCGATGTATCCAATGAAATTAGAATAATCGATAGTTACATAAATGAAATGCGAGTGATATTAAAATATATGGATTTGGTCTATCAAAAAACTGTCTCAATTGTAGACGCAGTTACAGAATTGATGAAACAAATCCCTAAAATGAACATGCGAGATATAACCACTCAATACGTGTATAACGAAGATTATTAAAAATCAAATTTAAGTGTATATGATAATAGAAAAATGAACTATATTTTTGAATATAGTTCATTTTTTGTTGATTTTCTTTTATTTGGCGGGTATTTATATGATTTTTTTTTGAATTTTTTGAATTAAATTTAGTGGAAATCATTTTTACTTTCAAGATTTGCTAAATTTGTGAGGATAAATTCACTTGCTTTTGTAACGAATTTGTACGAAGATTTTGGATCATATAAGCAATGGTTGGAATCTTTTGCAATTATTTTTTTTATAAGAGTATTTGCGGTTTGTGTTTTAACTGGAGATCTGCTGACCTTTATGATTTCGCAATTTGGGTTGATTTGCCTTATCTCTTCTGCAATTTCTCTTGCCCGTTTGTATGGCAACAATCTATCCCCAAAGCCCAAATACAACTGAGTTGGTATCATAAGCTCGGCAAATTTTTTATGCAGATCTGGGTATTTTGCCAACTCCAATAGAGTCTGTTTAGAATCAAATACTCCACGCATTTTTGTGAATTGAAAATCATCGTCGCTATTCATCAGTTGTTGGTATTTTTTATAATTGAATGTCTCATATTCTTTAGGGAACGCTAAATTTTGAGTGTAGAGTGGGCTATTAAATACAACGCTATCAACTTTGTTTACAATGTCACGATTGTTTTCGTTAGTGAGCATCAGTTGAGTGATCAATGTGCCCATACATGTGCCAACAATTTCTACATGTTCAATTTTATATTTTTGTATGATATAACGCAGCAATTCAGCTTCATCTTGAGCCAGGCGAACAAATGACGTGTTTCGTGTGTCCATCTGTCCGTTCACCAGACTTTCGCCATGGTTTCTATTGTCCATTCTACATATGATGCAATCGGCGTTGTTTTTGATTAATCTTTCGGTCAGCCTGTCATAATTTCCTTGCACCATATCGTCAAAGGTTTTTGTCCTTCTGCCTGTAGCGTCATATATCTCTTCAGTGAGGTAAAAGTATCTTTCATGCAAATCCATACCTCCGCCATGTATCATAAATACCAAATTTTTTGAATCTGGATTGCTCTTAATAATCTCGTATGCTATCTGCCATTCATTTTCTGTGCCTAGTTGGACTAGTAGTTTTTGCATTTTTTCTCCTTAAACTAATTTTTGTGTCTTTCATAAAGATTGTATACGTATGATTTCGTCAAATTATATTTATTTTTGATGTACTGCATTGCCTCTTGTTTGGTCATAGATTTCATAACGCCTATTAATTCAAGATAAATATCTTCATCATTCGGTATGGGTGCAAATTTTTCAACATATTCTATGACTAAAACATATTCGCCTTTTGGCTCTTCTAGGTGGTAGGGTAAGGTAACAAATTGTACATGTTCGTGTATTTTTGTGATTTCACTAACAATTGCAATTCTTACTCCACCTAAAGCAGTGTATAGGCTAGAAAGGTCCTTATTTACATTATATTTTGAAGAGTATATTATACGAGTCCCTTTGAAATCGGCAATTTCTTGTAGTTGGGAACGAAGTTCCCTATTTTTTTCACTCAAAAAGCCGAAGAAAGCAAATTTGCTAGCATCAAACCCAGACAAAACCAGGGCAGATAGCCCTGCGTTCGCTCCAGGAATAATTGTGTATTCTAGATTGTTTTCGATGAGTTTTTTGACAAGTATATTTCCAGGGTCGCAGATTACAGGCATGCCCGCATCACTGATCACTGCGACGTTTTTTCCTTTTTTAAGTAGTTCAACAATGCCGTCGGCACTATTGTTTTCGTTGAATTTGTGATAGGCGATAGTCTTGGTATCGATGCCATAATGGTCTAGCAAAATTTTGCTATGTCTAGTATCTTCGCACGCTATGACATCGCATGACTTTAGCGTAGAAATAGCACGAAGGCTAATGTCTTCTAAATTTCCTATTGGAGTGGATACAAAATATAACATCTATTATATTATAGCTAAATTAAAACAATTTGTAAAGATCTATCGATTAAAATCATTTCTCGTAAAATAATATAATATTTAGTGGTTGAAAGAACAATTTTTATCTAAAAATAAAAAAAAGCTTGACATACCCCCCCCCTGTGCTAGAATAGGGAAAAATATAAGGAGATAATATGAAAATAATAATAGATACTAGTGATTTGATAATGAATTATATCGTGGAGATAGAAAAGATCAAGAAAGAAAATAGTGAAAAGGGCTATGGTTTTAAAACAACACTCCGTACAGCGGATACTTATTCTACTAGGCAACTTCGCTTAACTGGGTGTAGTTTAGATGAGATGTTCAAAATGTTTGGACTAGCAGAGCTAGATAGAGAGGAAATATATGAGATATGTGACTATTTAGCAGATGTTAATGGCAACTCTAATCACACAAAAGCAAATCTTCACATTGTTCCAAGCCAAGAAAAGGTCGATATAATAGTAGAAGGGATAAATGGGCATGAGATAGCACGCACTTCAAGTGCTTATGAGCTGAGTCAAATTGCGTATAATTATTTTAGAGAAAAGTCAAATTCGGCAAATGTATAAAGTTTTAAAATCTCAAAAAAACAAAAAATTGGTAGTAGATTTACCAATTTTTTGTTTCTTTATATCAATAAAATTATTGAAAAATTATTTGCATGGATAGAGGGATGCAAATTCTATTTTGTTTCTTTGTTTTTGGAAATTCTAACTCCAGGTTGAGCATTCTTCACGGCTTCGATTAATACCAAATATGCCTCTTTTTCGCCGTTGAATATCAGTTTCATGCGTTTGACTTCGATGTTGTATTTACTGCAAAGAGAGATGACTTCGGTGGCACGTGAAGCAAGATGTACCATATATAATCGCCCTTTGTCCTTTAATAGTTCGCTAGATTTTTTTATTATATCCTCTAGGGTAGCCAATATTTCATGTCTAGCGACAGCAATCTCAGGCTTTTCGTTTATAAGGCTGTTGGCATTGACCTTTTGATATGGAGGATTGCAAATGATAACATCTAATGGTTTGCTAAAATCACTGAGAGATAAGTCCTTTAGGTTACAATTAAATATTTTGCTTCTGCGTTTGAAGCCATTAAATTTGATATTTTCCTCTATTATCTCACACATTTCAGGTTGAATTTCGTTGAAATATAGGTGATTGAAAGGGCAGAGCGAATAAGCATAAAAACTTATGACTCCACTCCCTGCACATAATTCTAGAACATTGTCGCTATGTTTTATATTGCAAAATTTCGCAAGCAGGATAGCGTCTTGCGTGAATTTATAATAATTGTCGCTCTGGTATATGGAAATTCCATTATCAAAGTGTTCAAGTTTAAAATTATCAATTTTTGTCATTTTTTTTATCTTTTAATGTGTTTAAATCATTTATATTATAAATTTTTACTTCGGTAGAATCATTATTGGTAAAAGTAACAGTTACAGTTTCTCTCAAATAGTCGGTGGATGTAACCACGCCCTCGCCGTCTGGAGTTTTGATTTTAGTATTGATTTTGGGCATTTTCTTTTGCATCTGTTCATAAAATTCGTCTTCATACTTTAGGCAACAGAGCAATCTACCACACATTCCGTTTATTCGTGTTGGGTTGAGTGCGATATTTTGAGTCTTTGCCATTTTGATAGATACCTTGTCAAAATCATTCAAGAACAATTTACAACAAGTTTCTTGTCCACAGACGCCGATTGCTCCTATCACTTTGGTTTCGTCTCGTGAGCCAATCTGTCGCATCTCGATTTTGGTTTTGTATTTACTTGCTAAGATCTTGATCAATTCTCTAAAGTCTACACGATCGTCAGCTGTGTAATTGATGATTATTTTGGTTTGATCTAAATTTGTGCTGATGAACCCAATTTTCATATTCAAGCCGAGATTTTCGGCTTCTTTTTTGATCTCAGGTAAAATCTTTTTGCAATACTGACAGTTTTTGCAATGTGTGGCTTTATCGGCGTCAGTCGCTATTCGTTTGATTTTCACTAGGTCTTTTTCACTATTGCTTTCAACAATATTTTTTACCATACCAA
Source organism: Candidatus Onthoplasma faecigallinarum (assembly GCA_018715225.1). GTDB lineage: Bacteria > Bacillota > Clostridia > Christensenellales > UBA1242 > Onthoplasma > Onthoplasma faecigallinarum. The sequence goes on from DVMB01000015.1 coordinate 6,792, forward strand.
TTTCAAGTCCGCTATTAGTCTCAACAATTACTTTTTGGTTGGGTAAAAATTGTTCATTATTGTATCTCGCAAACGCAAGGTAAGGATTATTATATAAAACAATTTCAATTAACTGCATAAGTATTTCTCCTTCAACATATTAAACAGCAAGTTATCTAAACAATAGAAGAAATTGACATTGGCTGTATTTTTTTTGTAGGCATCTTCAATCAGTGGTAGACATTTCAAAAGTGCTTTTTGCGGAAACTTCGAATTGATCAAATCTAACATCTTTTTATCAAATTTAGTCTCTTTCGGGTCTAGACAGTTTAATATAATATCCTGCAGGCAAGGGTAGAACAGTTGTTTGTTTGTGTTGGACAAATTGTTTACCACTTTTGGAATATCTTGAGAGGAATTTAATGATAAAAACATTTGATATATGTCGTCTATCGTATTTTTGTAGTTTGAATTGGATACCAAATTCAATATTTCTGTCAAACTAAAATTCGTATTCACATAATTTTGTATGTCAATATTCTGTTTGATTAAATAATTTGCTATGATAATTTTGTCATCATGATTTAAACATGGTACATACACTTTCTTGACCCTACTCATGACAGTAGTCAAAATTTTGTCCGTTTTCGTTGTGGTTAGTATGAAGATAGTGCTTTCATTCGGCTCTTCAAGCGATTTTAATAGTTTGTTTTGAGATATTTCATTTATGTTCTCTGCGTTCAAAATGACAAAGACTTTTTTGTCGCTAGAAATGGGCTTCGTGTTTAGTTTGTTGATAATAGTGTTGATGTCCTCCACTTTTATGCTGTCTTGATCCAAGATATACACGTCTGGGTGCGAACGAGAAGAAAATTGCTGGCAGGCAGGGCAGTTGTCGCATGCGGTATGTCTTTCGCAGATCAATGATTTTGCAAAAAAAAGTGCCACATTGTTATTTAATTCTTTATCACTTGAATATAATAAATATGCGTGCATTAAATTTTTGTCAAGTTCTAGTGATTTATAAGTGAAAGTCTCACCGATGTTTTCAATCATATTTAAATTATAACATATTGTTTATCAATTTACAATTCAAATTGAAAAAAACTTGACATATATTGCTCGTTGTAATAATATTAAAACAAACAAAGATATAAAAGGTTTAGATATATGGAAAACAAAACTAAAAAAGCCTTAATAATCTCAGGGGCAATAGTAGGAATAATATGGGCAGTATTTATGCTGATCATCGGCATGTTCATGTTTATGTGTGCAGGATATGTGACTTATGATTTTGTTGTGGAGATCTTGACGCAAGAGGGCACATTATCTCAATTCACGACCGAAGAAATCAACCTGTTAGTCAACTCGACCAAAGGTCTCTTTAATATGGCTGGTTCATATCTGGTACTTATGAATTTGATTACGCTCGCCTTTAGCATTGTAGTCAACGTGAATGTCAATAAATCAAATTATAAAAATGGTTTCATTATTACATTGCTAGTGTTTAGTATTTTGACATTCAATCTAGTTACAACGGTATTGTTGATTGTGGCAATGTGTTTAAAATCAAAAGTAAATATTGATGAAATTGTCCAAGAGATAGATCATACTTCTATAGACAACAGCAATTCAAATAATAACAATATTTAATAATTTTCAAATAAATATATAAATTTATTGCAAAAATCTCATGTTTAATGAGATTTTTTTTATAAAAAAAAGAAATGTAATAAATACATTTCTCAACAAAAACAAAAATATAAGATTAAACTTTAATCTTCATAATTTTGTATTGAACAATTCCGGCAGGTGTTTTAACTATGGCTATTTCACCAACTTTTTTATTCATAATTCCAGAACCGATAGGGGAGGCGTTGCTGATCAGTCCGTTCAAAGGATCGCTATCAGTGTCTCCTACAATTTTATATTCAAAAGATTGATTGGTCTTTGTATTCACAATAGTAACGGTACAACCGATGCCAACTTTATTTGTGTTGACTTTTTTAGGGTCGATGATCTCAGCGGATTTTAATTTGTTTTCCAATTCAAAAATTTCAGCCTCTACATTAGCCTGATCCTCTCTAGCCATATCATATTCATTGTTTTCGCTCAAATCGCCATAACTTCTAGCCTCTGCCAACTTGTCAGCGACCTCCTGGCGTCTAACAGTTTTCAAAAATTCAAGTCTTTCTTTTGTGCGTTGTAAACCTTCCGGCGTCATAAAATTTTTCTCATCCATAAGCATTTCTCCAAATAAATAATTGCAATAGATTTCTATCGCAACGAAGCGATTATATCATTTAATTTTATTCACTGTCAAGAGATTTTGTCAAAATTTAATGATGTCTTCAAATGATTTGCTCGTAATTGAACTTCCAACCATTCCCACAGCAAAACCATGTTTTCCATTTATGAGTGCGTCTACAGCGTATTCGCCAGCAGAAAATCCATATTTTCTATCGAACGCAGATGGGCTACCACCTCGTTGCACATATCCTAATATATGTGCACGGAAAGGGAATTTGCACTTTTCTTCTAAAATTTTTGATAGCTCGTTGCAATCTATGCAGTCCTCTAGTACCAAAACGACAGGAGGAAGATGACAATCATCGTGATTTTTCTTTATTGATTTTATGAGTGGGGCAATATCAAAATCCTTTTTCGTGATTGTATATTTTGTGTGCAAGGCTTTTGCACAACTTTCTACCAAATCTGGACAATCTCTTCCCATCAATTTGATTACCGTGCCATATCCAAACGTTGCAAGTGAATCCATGATATTATCTACCGCATTGACAATATTATTCGTAGCGGTATCAAAACCGATGGTGTAGGTAAAATTCAAATCATTATCAATAGTACCAGGTAGAGATATGACTTTTACACCATTGTCTCTCAGTTCGATGCAGGCTCGGGTACTGCCATCTCCACCTATAACTATAAGAGCGTCAATCTTATTGAGATTCAAATTGCTGATCGCTTTTTTGAAATATGATTGTTTTTTGAATCTTTTACTTCTGGCACTTTTCAAAATACTTCCGCCACGATTAGTTCTGCCGTCTAGCATATCAAAAGTAATTAACCTAAATTTGTTGTCAATGAGACCATCAAAACCATTATATACGCCATACAAATTTATACCATTATCTTGGCAAGCGGAAAATATACCAAAGATAGCTGAATTCATTCCAGGAGCGTCTCCTCCGCTTGTCAACACTGCGATATTTTTTATTTTCATACTTTCCCCTTTATTCATTATCTATATGTTCTAAAACAAACTTATCAAATACTACTGATTCTACGAAATCATCTGGCTTAAATGTGCATACATTGAAAAGGTTAAAATCATACACATGTTTATCTAAAAGTATTGGGGTAGGGATATTGAGTTTTTGTGCTAAATTTTTTAGCATTTCAAAAAAAGAAGTTGATTTTTCATCTACTTCAATGGTTGTACTCTTAATTATACGTTCGTTGCTTAATAGTTTCCCCCAAATTTTTACCATGATTTTATTATATTATTAATCCCAAAAAAAATCAAACGAATTATTATTTATTTGACATTTATTATAAATTTTAGTACGATAATCATATGAATAATAATGTGTATTTGAAATATTTGGATAGTTATGATATTGAAATTGTGAGACGGGCTGTTAGAGAGTCTTTTGCTTCAATGAATATAGAGAAAATCGTCCGTCCAAAGATGAAAATTTTGATAAAAATTTGTATGCCTCACAAGACTACGCCGGATACAGGTATATGCACACATCCCGCCATTGTGAGAGGGGTAATAGATGTATTGAACGAATTTGGTGTGGACTGCATAGTGGCGGACAGTCCGTATGGGAAATTATCCAACAATATTTTAGATTCTATCTATATGAACACAGGTATGCTAGAGGTTGCGAATACAACAAAATGCACACTAAATAATGACTTAAAAAGTTGTATCGTCGAGACCCCTGATGGAGTGAAAGCAAAATCAATCAAGATGCTGGATGTGATTAACGAGGTTGATGCAATCATAAATATTGGAAAATTAAAAATAGGTAAAAGATTGGGCTATATTGGTGCATGTGCTAATATGTTTGGCTTGCTTCCTGGAGAGGTAAAAACTCTTGTTAAGAATAGGTTAAATACAGTCGCCGATTTCAATGATTATGTTATAGACATCATTGATTCGCTCAGTGATAAACTTGTCCTAAATGTAGTAGATGGAGTCGTTAGTCTAGAGGCTGGAGATTCTCCTAGGATGTTGTCATGTCTTGCTGTCAGTGAGAACATATTTAGTTTAGATGCGAGTTTAATTGATATTTTAGGTTTGAAATACCAACATACCATTTTAGAGCAGGCGGAAGCTAGACAAAAGATTGATTTAGATGATCCGTACAATATCTTAGGCGATGAATTAGAGAAATTTAAAGTGGAAGATTTTGCTTTGTTTGATATAACAAATTCCCAATTATTAAATACCAGTAAATCAAAGCAAAATTCATATTTTAAAAGACATCAACAAAGAGTCGTAATCAAACCAAACAAATGCAAAGGTTGTGGGGTATGTAGCAAGATTTGCCCGACTGGTGCAATTATGATGAAGTATGATAAAGAGGGCGAGCTCTATGCGTATGTTGATTACAAAAAATGTATCTTTTGTAACATGTGTTACCTAGAATGTCCGTATAAAGTGGTCGGCATTAAAACACCTATGGGATATAAAATTTTGGATAAAAATATCAATAAATATAATAAAGATGCGAAAAAATAGCATCTTTTTTATTTTTTTATAATTAATTATAATTTTATTTAT
>DVMB01000016.1 GCA_018715225.1 Candidatus Onthoplasma faecigallinarum
CGTGGGACTGCTACAGAAGATTTATTCAAATGTTTAGCGACGTCGTAATGGAAGTTGGTAAAAAATATTTTGAAAAATTGATAGACCAAATGAAAGAGAAAAAAGGCGTAGTCTATGATGTAGACTTGACAGCAGAAGATTTGAAAGAATTGGCTAACGAATTCAAGGCAGAATACAAAAAGCAATTGGGCAAAGATTTTCCTAATGACCCAAAAGAGCAATTATTTGAAGCGATCAAAGCGGTATTCCGTTCGTGGGATAACCCTAGGGCTAATATTTATCGTATGGATCATGATATCCCATATTCTTGGGGTACAGCAGTCAATGTGCAGATGATGGCGTTCGGCAATATGGGCGACACATCAGGTACAGGTGTCGCTTTCACTCGTAACCCAGCGACAGGCGAAAAGGGCTTGATGGGAGAATTCTTGATCAACGCTCAAGGCGAAGACGTGGTTGCAGGGGTTAGAACTCCTATGCCTATTGAGAAGATGGCTGAAGTTATGCCAGAAGTTTACGCTCAATTCAAAGAGATATGTAATATCCTTGAAAAACATTATAGAGATATGCAGGACATGGAATTTACCATTGAGGATAAGCACTTATATATGCTTCAAACTAGAAATGGTAAAAGGACAGCTGCTGCAGCGATCAAAATTGCGTGTGATTTGATAGACGAAGGTATGATCACAGAGAAAGAAGCATTGATGCAGATAGATGCTCGTTCACTAGATATGTTGTTGCACCCACAATTTGATGCGGACGCTTTGAAGAAAGCGGACAAAAACAATGTAGTAGGTAAGGGTATTGCCGCTTCTCCAGGGGCTGCTGCAGGTAAAATTGTGTTCACAGCAGAAGATGCCGTTAGATTAGGTAAACAAAAAGAAAAAGTTATTTTGGTTAGACTTGAGACCAGCCCAGAAGATATTGAAGGTATGAAATATGCTCAAGGTATTTTGACTGTTCGTGGTGGGCAGACATCTCACGCAGCGGTTGTTGCTCGTGGTATGGGTACTTGCTGTGTATCTGGTTGTGGCGACATCAAAATGAATGAAGAAGATAAATGCTTCACATTGGCAGGAAAGGTATATCATGAAGGAGACGATCTGTCTTTGGACGGCTCTACAGGTAAAATCTATGACTGTCAAATAAAGACTGTGCCAGCAGATCCAAACAGCGGATATTTTGGTAGAATCATGAGATTGGCAGACAAATACAAAGCTCTGGGCGTTAGAACAAATGCGGACACTCCAGAGGACGCTAAACGTGCAGCGGAATTGGGTGCTCAAGGTATTGGTTTGTGCCGTACAGAACACATGTTCTTTGATCCAGCAAGAATCGGTGCATTTAGAGAAATGATCTGCGCTGATACTGTAGAAGAGAGAGAAAAAGCACTAGCCAAAATAGAGCCAATGCAACAAAAAGACTTTGAAGGCTTGATGGAAGCATTGAAGGGTATGCCTGTAACTATTCGTTTCTTGGATCCACCTCTTCATGAGTTTGTTCCAACCAGCGAAGAAGATATTGCCGCTTTGGCAAAAGCACAAGGCAAAACTGTTGCTCAAATCAAACAGATCATCAACGATTTGCACGAATTCAATCCTATGATGGGGCATAGAGGATGTAGGTTGACAATCACATATCCTGAAATCGCTGTAATGCAGACCAACGCTATAATCAAAGCCGCTATCAATGTACAAAACAAGCACAAAGATTGGAAAGTTGAGCCAGAGATTATGATACCGCTAGTTGGCGATGTAAAAGAATTGGCATTCGTTAAGAAAATAGTTGTAGAAACGGCTGATAAAGTCATCAAAGAGAGTAAAGCCAAATTGAAATATGAAGTCGGCACTATGATAGAGATTCCAAGGGCAGCTTTGACTGCAGATCAAATTGCGAAAGAAGCGGAATTCTTCTGTTTTGGTACGAACGATTTGACTCAAATGACATTCGGCTTCAGCCGTGATGATGCAGGTAAATTCTTGCCAGCATATTATGCAAATAAAATTTATGAATCAGACCCATTCGCACGTCTTGATACTACAGGCGTTGGTAAATTGATGGAAATGGCTGTAAAACTTGGTAAATCAGCACGCCCTGATTTGCATGCAGGTATATGTGGAGAGCACGGTGGCGACCCATCAAGTATAGAATTCTGCCATAATATTGGACTAGATTATGTCAGCTGTTCACCATTCCGTGTGCCAATCGCCCGTTTAGCCGCAGCTCAAGCGAACATCAAAAATCCAAGAAAGTAAATTTAATAGAAAAATAATTTGATAGACAAAACAAAAAAGCAAGGCTAAACGCATGAGGACCCCACGAAACGAAAGTTGATGTGGAGAAAAGGAATAACCGAGCGAAAGGACCAATATTGCGGTAGCAATATGGTAAAGGCGAGAGTTATGACGTGCCGCAGCTCAAGCGAACATCAAAAATCCAAGAAAGTAAATTTAATAGAAAAATAATTTGATAGACAAAACAAAAAAGCAAGGTTAAACGCATGGGGACCCCACAAAACGGAAGTTGAAGTGGGGAAAAGGAATAACCGAACAAAACAATTAAATATAAAAATCAAAGGATAAATTCCTTTGGTTTTTTGCTGTTTGTAATAAAAAGATGATAAATTTTTTAAAATTATTAGGAGTTTTATATATTTTGTTGTATTAAGTTATGAAGAGAGTTAATTTTAATGGTTTAAATATAATTTTTTTATTTTAAATTTTAAAAATATAAAGGATAATTTTTTTGTATGATGTATTATATAACTGATTGGAGATTGTACAGATGACGAGAGGGAATATATCTTCTGCATTTCTTGATGAATTGCGTGCAAAGAATGATATTGTTGATATAGCGAGCAAATACATAACATTAAGAAAGCGAGGCAATAGTTTTTGGGCATGTTGTCCATTTCATAATGAAAAAACGCCATCTTTTTCAATAAGGCAGGACGGACAATTCTTCAAATGCTTTGGGTGTGGCGAGAGTGGAGATGTCATAACTCTTATTATGAAATTGGAAAATGTAGATTTTTTGACTGCGGTAGAGATGCTTTGCAAAAATGCTGGTATTGAAATGCCGACAATGGCTGAAAATGATGAAATGCAAAGAAGAAAAAAGCAACGAGATAAAGCATATCAAATTTTGAAGGCGACCACAGAATTTTATCATAAAAACCTTTTAAATGCTCCCAATTCGCAACAGGCACACTATTTGCAGTCTAGGAAAATAAACTCTGCCATGATAGAGAAGTTCCAAATAGGAGCATCGCTGAATTATGATGATTTACCAAAATATTTATTGGGATTAGGGTTCGATACTCAAGACATGATCAACGCTGGCGTGGTTGGCAAAAACGAAAGGGGCAATTTGTATGATTTTTATGGCACGAGGTTAATATTCCCTATTTTCAATGGATTTGGGGACGTTGTTGCATACTCAGGTAGGAGTGTCAGCGAAGCACCTGACCACACGAAATACAAAAACACACCGCAGACGATAGTGTTTAACAAAAGTGAAATTTTGTTTGCATACAATTTTGTGAGAGACCTAAAAAAAAGCCATATGCTAGACACGATTATAATTGTTGAAGGGCATATTGACGTGATTGCATGTCATCAAGCGGGACTGACAAATACTATAGGGTGCATGGGGACGGCTTTGACTATTCAGCATGCGAAAAAAATCAAGCAACTTGTAGACAATGTCATTTTGTGTCTGGATGCGGACAATGCGGGAAGAATGGCTACATATAAAGCGATAGATATTTTGAAAGAAGAAGGGTTGAATGTAAAAGTTGTACGTCTAGATGTTAACAAAGCAAAAGACCCAGACGAATATTTGAAGAAATATGGAAAAGACAATTTCATGGACATGCTATCGCATGCGCAAGACTGTGTAGATTTCGTCTTAGCCGACAGTGCAAAGAAATATGATTTAAATTCTAATGCGGATAAGAACAAATATATTCAAGAGGCACTGAATTATATATCCAAATTTTCATCTCCAGCCGAGCAAGAGATCTATCTAAATTGTGTTCAGCAACTGGTAAAAATTCCAATAGATGTTTTGCGAAAGAGCATGGTCAAGAAAGAGACTAAAAAAGAAGAGCCTAAACCTGATAAAAAGATCGGTGAAATTGTCAATAATAAATACATAATAGATAGCAAAATAATGCTTCTTGCCGCAGTTTTATACAAAAAGATAACAAATTTTGATGAAATATCAGGAATTTTCTCAACTGATGATGAATTAAGTGAGTTGTATAGATTTTTGAGGCAAAAAGTAGAAGAAAAAACAGATTTTAATATATCCACATTGTTTGATAATTTTGAAATAAATGACAAGTCTATGATCGATAGAGTGATCAATTACAATTTTCCAGATGATGCGGTCTTTGAAACCATGATTGCGGATACAATCAAACGAGTGAAGTTATATGTTTTGCAAGAAGAAAAAGAAAAATATAGAGATTTATTGATCAATAGCAAAACTGATGATGAAAGATTGAATTATTTGGTTAAAATTAAGGAACTTACGGATAAAATTAATAAGGAGAAACAGTGATAGAAATAGATAGACAGGACGCCTTGTATAAATATCTCACAAATTTAGGAGTGCATGATGTCGATTCTTTATATAAGGAGTTGGCGGAAAATGGTAGGTACAAGCGAGAAGATGTCCAATTGTACTTTCGTTCTAAACTGCGTCCAAGTGCGACGAATGATATTGACGAAAGCGAGTTGGAGCGTATAATAGATTATTATGCAGATATTAAAAAAAGTAAACCAAAGCGAATTTCCAAGAAAGAATTGGACAGCCTCTTGAAGACATACAAAGAGACATTGGATAAGCAAATCAAGGATAAAATTCTCACTTCCAAGTTGATGGATTTGATGCTGATGTGTGTCAACTACCACACTTTTCATAAAGATGTGGACATTCAAGATTTGATTCAGGTGGCTAATTTAGGATTGCTGGAAGCGTTAGAAAATTACAAAGTTGATGCAAAGATTGATTTTAACGATTATATAGTTTACTGGGTTAGAGAAAAAATAATACAAGAGTTTGAGGAGAAAAAGAATGGTTAATGTTGATGAAATAAAGAAAAAATTGTTGCAACAATTAAAAGATGAACATCAAAAATCAATTTCGGATGATAAACTATGTGGCAACTTAATTAGGAAATATGAAGAAATTGATGCGGATGAAGTTGAACAAATTAAACAATATTTGACTGAGAATGGTATCACAATCACAGATACAATCAGTGATGTTCCGGTCGACGACAAGGAAATCGAAGATATAATTAGCCAAATTAATGTCAATGATCCAGTGAAAGTATATTTGAAGAGTATAGGCAAAATTCCGCTATTGACACCGGACGAAGAGAGAGAATATAGCAGGCAATTGACAGAAGAACATAGCGAATACGCTAGGGACAAACTCATTGAATCGAACTTGAGGTTAGTCGTAAGTATTGCTAAAAGGTATCAAAAACACAATATGCCGTTCCTTGATTTAATACAAGAAGGAAATCTAGGTTTGATCAAAGCGGTTGAAAAATTTGATTATACCAAAGGATACAAATTTTCAACATACGGCACATGGTGGATTAGGCAGAGTATTACACGTGCTATTTCGGACCAAGCGAGACTGATGCGTGTACCTGTGCACATGGTAGAGACTATTTCGAAACACAATAAGGCATTCCGTGAGTTGATGCAAGAGTTAGGTAGAGACCCAACCATTGAAGAGATTGCTGAAAGGCTAAATACGACTGTTGAAAAAGTGTTAGAGGTGCAAAGGATATCTCAAGACCCAATCTCGCTAGAGAGCAAAATGGGGCATGAAGAAGACAGCAAAATCGGGGATATTATCCCAGATGAAAACGCACTATCCCCACAAGATATCGCTATGCAAAATATGTTGAAAGAACAGTTGATGAGTGTGCTGGAGACGTTGACCCCAAGAGAGCAAAAAGTCATACGTTTGCGTTATGGCTTGGACGATGCTCACCCAAGGACGTTGGAAGAAGTCGGTCGTGAGTTTTCGGTTACACGTGAGCGTATCCGTCAAATTGAGGCAAAGGCACTTAGAAAATTGCGTCATCCATCGAAATTAAAACGTTTGCGTGATGATTTGGCAGATGATGAAGAAGATACGGGTAAAGGGAGAAAGTGATGAAAGTTATATTAGAAATTCAAAATTTAGATAGACAAATCAGGGCTTTGAATAGAGAAGTGGATAAATGTCAGGCGAGCATAGACTTCAAAAATTACAAGAAAGTTTTGCAAGAGGGTAGGACTCGTTTTGAACAGTTGGAATCACAGGCAAATGAAATTATAAAAAATTATAATTCAGCCATGAATAGATATTCAAAGTTCAAAGGAAATAGTGAAATTGTAAAAAAGCGTAATGTTGAGAATATAAACCTGGACAACATATCTTCTTTGATCACAGATGCCAACAGTTTGGTGGGCGAACTCAGTGAAGAAAATAGGCGAGTTGAAGAATTGGTACGAAAAGCAGAAGAGATCGTTAGAAAGAGTGCAGAATTATCCAACAAACTTACAGAGGCAAAGAAACGTTCGGTAAACATAAAAGCTAGGATTGAAGAAAAAAGACAGGAAGTGGCTCCAAAAATTGCTGAGATAGAGAGTAGGATCAAAGCATTGGAGCCTAAAGTGGAAGATAAAGAGAAATATGCCAAATACAAAGAGATGAAATCAAATGGAATTTTCCCTGTATATGTAAGTCTTGAAGATTCTAGATTCTGTGGCGGGTGCAAGACAGAATTGTCGCTAAACTTTATTGAAAAATTGAAGAATAAAAAAATGATGCCATGTGAACATTGCGGTAGAATAATTATGCTAGATAAATAGTAATTTAATTTTATCCATTTTCATATAATTATATATGGAAAGTGGAAAGAAAATTTGGTCCACTGTAGTGGACTATTTTTTAATCTTGAGTGCCATAATTGGAGTTGGATTTGCGTCGGGAAAAGAAATATATGTTTTCTTTTTCGCATTTGATGGTGCGTCCATAATAGGATTGCTTGCATTTGGTTTGTTGTACATATATTTATTTTTGATTGTCGGTTATGTAAAAAAGAAATTAGAATTGAATAGTTATAGCGAATTTAACAGTATAATATTTGGATCTCTTTGCAAACTGACTAATGTAATAATGATAATCAATTTTACTATTACAAGTGCAGGAATGTTGGCAGGTGCAGATTATTTGTTTGAAAATTTCTTTGGCATTGGTTATAGGATCCCTTCAATAATTCTCACTATAATAACTTTGTTTGTCTTGTTTGGAGGAATAAGAAAAGTCAAATTGATAGCCAATATTATTGTGCCATTGATGATAGCAGTAATTGTAATCAATTCTATAGGAAACATAAACCCGCAGAACGTAAACATGCAGATAAATGTGCAATCAGGTTTTATGGCGGTGTATTATGGTATATTGTTTGGAGTCAACAATTTTGTCGCAGCGCTTCCTGTTTTGTTTGAAACGAAACTAAGATCAAAAGGTAAACTCTTTGTCATATTTAGTATCTGCCTAATAATCTTTTTGAATATCCTTGTGTTTGCTTCGAATCATTGTAGTACAGATATGCCAATGTTTGAAGTTAGCGCCAACATTTCTGTTTGGTTTTATTACATATATTTTGTGGCACTAATTTGCGGACTATTTTCTACTTTGATGATATGCAGTTATAACACGCAAAACATATTGATAAAAGACAAAAAATCAATATTTGTATCAATAATTATTGTGCTAATCAATTTTATTTTATCGAATCTAGGATACGCATTTATTGTAAAATATTTATATGTGGTTTCAGGAATAATCAGTGGAATTTACCTGATAGTATTGGTGATAATGATTTCTGTAAAATTGGCAAAATATAAAATTAAGTCAAAAAAAATTGAAAAAGTCAAAAATCACATCGAAAACGAAGATAATAAATGAAATTTATATTAAAAATTACACTTTTTAAAAATTTTTATAAACATCTTTATAAAATTTTATATTATTTTTAATCTTTTTTATATAATTATTTGTCTCTTGATATGGAACATAATTTAGGGTTTTTCCGTCTTTAGAATATTGATTATCTCTAAGCCATACTCTTACTCTTGTCTCTCCTGCATTATACGCACATAGCGATGTTTCGATATTGTCAAATTTATTTAATAGATAACGTATGTATATGCATCCGTATTCAATATTTGTAAGCGGGTTCAACAAGTCTTCTTCGTTCAACATTGTATCTATACCATAATAATCGTTCATATATTGAGCGGTGGACAATTTAATCTGCATCAAGCCTAAGGCTTTTTTACTAGAGACTGCGTCTACATCGTACGAACTTTCTACATTTATTACGCTTGCTATGATTGTGGGGTCCAAATCATATTTTGCTGAAATGTCTATGATTTCTAATTGAAATTTGATTGGGTGGGTAAGGCTCAAAAAAGTTTTATATCCAGCGAGCAAAAGTGTGAATATAAAACTAAATATTATTAGATATCCCCATTTTTTCATATATCTATTATACGCAGTTAAAATTCTTTATAATCTTTAGCTAGAGAAATTACATCTTCGCCATATTTTTCTTTTAGCGAATCTATGGCTGAACAAAGTTTTTCATTTTTCACATTGTCAAATAAATTAACTTGTCGTTCCTCCTGTTTTACTATTAAATTTGTTGTGCATATTCTAAGGGCTCGCACTGGTGGAAATTTTTCTCCTGCGAGGTGGTAGAAAATCTCGTAAGAATAGTTGAAAATATCCTGTTCGTTACTAAAATAATGATTCATCGTATTTTGTGCTGATGAATAAGTAAAATCAGCATATTTGATCGTAACATGTATAGTCTTTGCTAAAAACCCATGTGCACGTAATCTGCGAGATACTTTGCTGGATAGATCATGAAGAAAGTCTTTTATTTCATCTATATCCGTCATGTCTTTTACTGCAGTTGCACCATTGCCAACGCTTTTTGTGTCTTCGTCTTTCGGGGTAATGAGTTTGTCGTCATCAATCCCGCTGACGGCATTGTGGAGATATAGTCCAACGACTCCAAAATGTTGACGCAAGAATTGCGGGTCGAGTAGATATAGATCGTATAGAGTATTCACGTTCATGGCGTGCAGTTTTTTAGCGGTATGTTTTCCAATCATAATCATGTCTTCAATTTTCAATTTTTTTATAATGTCTATATGATTGTTTTCGTCAATAACGGTTAATCCCATTGGCTTTTTCATGTCACTACCCAATTTTGCCAAAGTTTTGCTCCATGAGATACCAATAGATACCGATAATCCTAGTTCGTCGTATATCTGGGTTTGAATTTTTTTTGCCAGTTCAAGTGGGGTGGCATTAAAAAGTTTCAAACTATCAGTGACATCTAACCAACATTCGTCTATCCCAAAAGGTTCAATAAGGTCGGTGTATTGATAGTAAATGGCGTGTGCTTTTTCGCTATATTCTTGATATTTATCATGATGCGGGGCTACGGTTATCAAAGATGGGCATTTTTGCTTTGCTTCCCAGATTGCCTCGCCTGTTTTTACTCCGTAGACTTTCGCTAGATAATTTTTCGCTAGAATTATTCCCGTTCGTTTGTTAGGATCTCCAGCTACCGCAACGGCATAATTTTTTATGCTTGGATTCATCAGGCATTCTACCGATGCATAAAAATTATTCATATCCACATGTAATATCACACGTCTATCTTTCATTTTTAACTTCCTTTGCAATATTATAGAACATATGTTCGATAATGTCAACAGAAGTCAACTTTTTTGTTGAGTTAAATTTTATATATGTATTGACGAAATAAGCGTGAGTTTGTTAGAATAAAACAAGGAAGAATAATATGAGTGAAAAAGAGATAAGATTTATTAATGTAAAATTTGTGAAAAGTGCCAGCAAAAAGGAAGAGTTTATTGACGATGATTTGCCTAAGATTGCGATAGTGGGTAGAAGTAATGTAGGGAAAAGTAGTTTAATTAATATGCTCACCAATAATAAAAAGATGGCCAAGACCAGTTCGCAACCTGGACGGACTCGCTTGGTAAATTATTTTAATGTGAATGATCAGTTTTATTTGGTAGACTTGCCTGGATACGGATTTGCTAGTGCCAGCAAGAATCTTGTCAGCAGTTGGGATAGAGTGATGAACGATTTTTTTGTCGGTAATAAAAATTTACGTCTAGTGTTACTACTTCTGGATAGTCGTCATATGCCAACAGATTTGGATAAGGAAATGTTGGATTATCTTGCAGAAAATGAAATTCCTCACGTGATAGTTTTGACAAAAGCGGACAAGTTGAGCAAGAGCGAGTTGAATAATAATATCACAAAAATAGGTCAAGACATTAGGCATAATAGAGAGGTCATAATTCCTACGAGTGCACAAAAAAAATTAGGAATTGACAAAATATGCAAAATTTTAGAGCAATATGTGTAAAATTTGTTAAAAATTCGATATTTTTTAAAAAAATTAGTATAAAAACAAAAATATACAATTTAATAACTAAAATAAAAAACTCCCTATTTTGGGGAGCTTTTCTTTTTTATTCAAAATTTTATCTAGAATTTGTTGATTGAGGGGACACGGCTGTTGGATAAAGCGGTAGATCGAATACTCCAGGGCAGACTGTAGAGCCAGTGAATGGAGTGCAAGGTGGGATAGGACAATATCCGTAGCTAGGAACCAATACGTCTACTATTGCTACTACTTTTAGTATGGTTGTAACGCAAGCAGAAATTGTGAATCCTCCAGTGGTTGTGTTGTATACGCCGGACGCTATCACGGCACTACCAAATGCAATAACATCAATTGGGGTAAGCGATGGCTGTGGAACATATAATACGACGTCTTGAGCAAGAGTAATTGTTCCTTCGGCTGTGCCTGGCACATTGTTTGCATCTGTATATGTAACTGTAACTGGAATATTTATGTTAGCTTGCACACGTGCAAAATTTGGTCTGTCATCAAATCTAGTGATTACTAGATCAGTTACTGTTGCGTTGCTTCCTACAGAACTTCCGCTGACGAATGTGAGGGGAGTCGTTGGAGCAGCAGGATTGAAATTTGTCAATGTCAACGAATAATCTTCTATTTGCGATTGATTCATACAAGCATCAAAAACTTTTGTTACTTGAATGCAAATACGTTCACAAAGTCCATTCATTACATTGTTAGTTTGACCTGGGAAAATGCCCGGTCTTGCATCTGTATAAAAAGACATTTTTTAACCTCCTAATATTACTAATATATATTATTCAATCTTTTTAACTTTTGTGTGAAAGTGATTAATTTTTACTAAAATGAATAAATCATTGACAAAAGTACATGCTTTTGTTAGTCTTATATAACAAAATGATATTATATATGTGCATTGTTGTAATAGGTGTAATTTTTACCACAATTTTGAGTTTGTCTGTGGGACTCAATTTTTTATCTGTCACAGATGGAGAAATATTGATTACTATTATATATACATTTCTCGCTCTGTTTGTGATAGATGCATTGGTCGCAATATTGGTACGCTTACTTCCAAAAAAATGGATAAATCCATTCAACAAAATATACAACGTCAAACCATGGGAAACAAAGTTGTATTTAAAATTGAAGATTCGCTCATGGAAAGATAAAATTCCAGAGACGGGCAAAGCCCTCACAGGATTTGGTAAAGATAAAATTTTGGACATGAACGACAACCAATATATTTATAAGTTTATGGAAGAGACCGTGTATGCTGAAGTAATGCATGTAATCAGTGCTGTGCTAAGTATATTTGTAATTTTTATTAATTTAAAATTGTGGTACATTGTGGGCTTGCCAATGGCTGTAGTCAATTTTGTTATCCAAATTTTGCCTGTTATGGTCCAACGTTACAATCGCCCAAAACTTAAATTGCTGTATGATAGAAACGAAAAAAAATCACAGCAAGACAAAAAAATTGACGAAATATCTAAAAAATGATATAATATTTTTATAAATAAAAAAATATTTACAATGTTTAAAATTTTATGTTTTCTCGTAAGGTTTAAAATTGTATTACTATAGAATATGAAATTGACTTTAATTTTGACAGATCCTAGATTGATATAATGTAACTTGTTTTTGTTAATTGGGTAGGTGTCTCCTAACATAGAGTGGTATGGTGGGTTACATTGGCATAGAAGTTGAGAAATAGACTCAGCGTTTGAGAATTAAAAGGATATGTGTAAATGAAAATATTTTCAATTAGTGACTTACATCTTGATATCTGTCTAACGACAGGAATCTGCGATGGTGCGTACCTAAATTTGAAAATTAAAAGGAGAGATAGTGAATGTATTTTCAATTAGTGACTTACA
>DVMB01000017.1 GCA_018715225.1 Candidatus Onthoplasma faecigallinarum
AATACTGCCAATAGTCCAGGGCCTGTGTGGCAACCTATCACTTGTGTTAGATCTGTGATTATTGGTTCAACACCTAATTTTTCGTTTAGCATGGTCGCCAATTTGTTGGCATCGTCTTGACAGACAGCGTGATCGATGAATACATATTTTGTGTCGGCTATTTTTTCACAACAGATGTTGGCTAGTTCGTTAATAGCCTTTCTTCTAGAAATGACCTTCTTGTATGCAACGAGGCGTCCTTGATCGTCTACACGCAAAATAGGTTTGATGTTTAGTAGTGTCCCCAACATGCCAGATACTTTGCTAAGTCTACCACCACGGACTAGGTATTTTAGTTGTTCGACAGTGAAATAACTGCATGAATATGGCACTAATTTCTCAATTTCTTCGGCTATTTCGTTTATTGTCTTGCCCTCTTTCATCATATCGTGGGCTTTCATGACTAACATTCCCTCGCCAGATGCGGCATTAAGAGAATCTATTACAACTATCTTATTTTTGTGCGTCTCATTCAACTCTTCTGCAATTCGTTTCATAGTGGAAGTACTACCGCTAAGGGCGGAAGAAAAGCCGATATGCAATATGTCCTCACCTGACTTTAGCAATTCTTCTAAATATTCTCTTGCTTTGTATTCGTTGATCTGTGCTGTAGTTGGAGTCGCTCCATCTCGCATGTGTTGATAATATTCTTCTACAGGTAGGTCAGTGCTCAAATCGTCGTATGTCTTGTCGTTCAAATTGATCTGCATAGGGATCATTTTTATATTCATTTCGCCATAGTATTCTTTCGGTAAGTTGGCGGTCGAATCAGTGCTTAATATCATTATTGTTTCTCCTTTTTTAATTTCAAATGTATCAATGTCTCTACACTATTCGTGTTAGGGAACATATCGAATGGTTTCATGTAATCAATTATATAATATTTCGTGAGAAAACGCAAATCTTTTGCTAATGCAATTGGGTTGCAGGATATATATATTATATTTTTGATTCCAATTATTTTATTCATAATTTCCTTCCCACATCCCTTTTTAGATGGGTCAAGAATAAGGCTGTCGACTTGGTTAAGAAGGCTATCAATCATAATATTGAAATCACCCAATATATTTTTCAGGTTGACAATATGATTTTCTCTCTTCAATTTTTCAGCTGACTTATGTGAGGATGGAGAAATTTCAATGCCGTAGACGTGTCTTGCTTTGCTTGCCAATATCCCGGACAACAAACCTTCTCCGCTAAAACCATTGACTACAATGCTATCAGGGTCAATCAATTCTAACACTTTTTGATAGATGCTGTTTTGAATTTCAATATTTGTTTGATGAAAACCCAACAAATCGACAGAATAAGTCAAATTAAAATTGTTGATACAGATCTCTTTTATGCCTGATACATGAATTGTCTTTCCGCTGAGGACAACCGAATCACGTCTATTGTTGATGATTTTGTACAATCCAATTTTAGAAAAAGTGTTTTTGAGTTGAGAGTAAAAATCAGTGCATTCAAAATCTCTCTTGATAACTAATCCTACCAAAATTTGATGATCTATTGCACGTACAACTAAATGTTTTATTAAAGACACTTTGTCTTTATCTAGAGTTGACAGATAGGTTTTAAATATTGCGAAAAGCTGGTTGATGTCATCATTCATCAACATACAGTAATCGATGTTGACAATATCGTTGCTCTCTTTTTTGAAAAAACCTACGTTGGTGCCGTTAGTATTAAAACTAGCCTTGTTTCTATATTTGAATTGTTTAGAAGGGTAGGTTGAACTGACATCTAGGTCAATATCTGTTATTTTCTTCAAAGTCTTTTTCACCAACAGTGATTTAAAATCTAGTTGGTGCGGATATTTCATGTGTTGCAGACTGCATCCTCCACATTCATAAAAATATGGGCATGGGGGAGATGTCCTCTCAGGTGAAGGTTGGTATATTTCGCTAGACGAAGCAAAAGCATAATTTTGTTTGTCCAAAATAATTTTAAATTCCACATCTTCGCCGATCAAGGCGTTGGAAATAAAATAAGTCTTTCCATCAACTTTTCCTATACCTTCGCCGTTCATTCCGTAATCAATAATTTTAGTACGCATTGTATTGTATAATTCCTTTCAATCCAGAACGGATCATATTTGCCAAAAAAGATGACATGTCTTTCAACTCACAATCTATGTTACCCTTGAACCAATCGGCATAGGCATTGACAACTCCGCCGACAATGTATTGTACGGCAATCTTAAAGTTTTCATAGTTGGTAACATATTTCATCACCATGAAATTGTTGGATATAAGTTTTAGAATTGACTTTTTTATCTTTTCTAATAATTGATTGTTGTCGCTGGCAGTCAAAAATAACTTGTAATATTTCAAATCTTTATTGAGAATATCATTTAGTTTGTCCAATATGATTTCAGGAGATCTGTCGATATCATATTGGCGGAAATTAATCTCTATCTCTTGGAAATTCTCTGCCAATTCATTTTCAATATAGACGGATACGTCTTGCAAGTTCTTGAAATGCAGATAAAAAGTTCCTCTATTTATCCCCGCACGTTTCACAAGGTCAGTTACTGTGAATTTGTCTCCCTTTTCAATCAGCAGGGTCAAATACGTGGAAGTTATTTTTTTCTTGCTCTGTATTGAATTTTTATATTCAGCCTTTTTCATAGTTACGATGATATTAAAATTAAACAAAAATGTCAAATGTTGTCTAGTATTTTTTTGAAATTCGCTAAATTAATGCTAATTTCGTTAAATCGTTTGAATTATAAAATCGTTTATAATATAATACAAATATAAACAAATGTTTATTATTATTTGAAATGCGAGGAGTTTTTATGAAAAAAATAGCTTTGGTCATCGACAATTCTGGGAGCTTGACGAAAGAGGAAATGGAAAAAATCAATGTAACCAAAATGCTTCCAATATCTTTCATCGTAAACGGAGAAGAATATTATGAGGGAGAGAATATGTCTTATGAAGAGTTTTACAAATATCTTCAAGACAAAAAAACAGATGTCAGTACCTCTCAACCTAGTATTGAGAGCATAAAAGACGAGTGGAGAAATATCCTAAAAGAATATGATGAGATTGTCTACATCATTCTTTCTTCTGGACTTAGTGAAGCGTGCAATACCGCTATAAATGCTAGCCACCTAGATGAATTTGAGGGCAAAGTCTTTGTTGTAAACAATCAGCGTGTTGCATATATGAACAAGATGGCTATGTTCGAGGCAAGATATATGATAGACCATGGCAAGACAGGCAAAGAGATCAAAGAATATCTTGAAAAGACTAGAAGCGAATGTGGCGTCTACATTGCGGTGGATACTTTAAGATATTTGAAAAAGGGCGGTAGAGTAACTCCTGCTGCGGCGGCGATAGGCACACTTTTGAACATCAAACCAATTCTACAAATTCATGGCGGGAAGTTGGACGCATATGCAAAAGTTATGTCTATGAAACAGGCTAGAGCCAAGATGATCAATGCGACAAGAAAAGAGATTGAAGAGAGATTCCCTGAAGAGATGAAAGAAGGGAAAGTTTATATCGGCATGGCACATAGTTTCCCTGATTTGGATGCAAAGGAAGTAAAAGATTTTGAGGCGGAAGTGCGTCAAGCGTTTGCTGATCTTCCATTCTTCACTAACGATCCATTGCCATTGTTCATAGTTTGCCACACTGGACCTGGCGCTTTGGCGGTCGGTTATAGTGTAGACAGAATGGGAATAATTAAAGAAATGAAATAAAGCGGACCGCCGCTTTTTTTATGTGTTTTTATTGTTTTGTTATCGTATTTTTGATACAATCATTTTATGAATAGTTATGAATTGATTATCAACAAGTCCAAATTTATTTCATACCGGTATGATTTGGACGCATTGAGTGATGTGGAGAATATTTTGTCGCAATTAAAAAAACAACACAAAAAAGCCACTCACATATGTTACGCCTATATTTACAATAGAGATTCGGTACATGAAAAATGTAGTGATGACGGCGAACCTAGCGGGACTGCGGGGTATCCAATATTAAATGTCTTGAAAAAGAAAAATCTAACCAACATCATGGTCGTGGTGGTTAGATATTTTGGCGGTATCAAGTTAGGTGCGGGAGGACTTACTCGAGCATATACAAAAGCATGTGCAGAAGTCTTGAAATAATTAAAAATTTGAATCTAAAGATTTCAATATTAATCTCTTAGAATAATCATCAGTCATTTTGACCTTGTGCAACTCTAGCCCTCTAGATTTTCTATCCATTTTTACCATCTTTTTATAGATTAGCAAATCGTATATAAAATCTACATTTTGTTCGCCAACTATTAAAGTATTTAACAAATTTAACACATAATTATAACTTTTTTTATCCGCATCTAATTCAATGGGATGAAGGTAATTTAATGAATCATTGTGTTGACAGAGTGAATGACGCAATTTCTTTAGTTTTTTTACTTTTGGGATCGCATCAATCGCTGAAGCGATATCATCTTTTTGAGTTTCATAGTCGGTTATGTCGTCATTATATTGCAAATATTGAACAATATGTTGAAATTCGTGTCCTGCGTCTATCAACAATTCTATAAGAGCACCTCTTTTCTTGTCGATGATTTCTTGCAAAAGTCTCTTTTGAATGTGAACATGAAAGACATCTTTTGTCTTGTACATAAAAGCAGAGATGTTCTGTTCGCTTGAGTAGTCGTGGTGTATGACAATATTATAGTTTTGCGTATCAATATTGTTTAGTCTTAAAATATATTCATTATAGTAATACAAAAAGTTTATGGTTTCGTCTCGAGATACGGAATCGTATTCATTTATCGTTTGAAAATAATGTCTCATGAGAGATATCAGTTTATTATCACTAAATTTGTGAAGTCGTTCTAAATCCATAAATTAATTTTAATTCATAATCTTGCTTTGTCAATGATTTTTTTTAATATTGTTGCAAAATACGAAGAATTATGTTACTATATATGCATGAATTTGAAGAAGTGTTTGGCTGATAGTATTACATTTAAGTTAGAAAATGTGGATTTTGAAAATTTGATAGTCGAAAGTATATCTCCTGATAAGGGAGATTATTGTTTGCCTTGTTTTTCTCTCGCAAAACTTATGAAGAAGAGTCCGGTAGAGATAGCAAATATCATTTCTGCCTCAATAGAAAAGACGGACTTAATTGAAAGAGTAGAGATTTTAAACGGATATATCAATTTCTTTTTGAATAAAACGTATGTATCAAAAATGATTTTGGAGAATTTCAATCTTGCGGATCTAAAACTAAATGACGGCAAAAATGAGATCGTCTTGATTGATTATGGCAGTCCAAATTTAGCAAAATTTTTGCACATAGGGCATTTGAAAAGTAGTATCATTGGGGAAAGTTTGGCAAGGTTGTTTGAACAATGCGGATATGTTGTCAAGCGATTGAACTATGTGGGAGACTATGGTACGCCTTTTGGGAAAATAATTGGCGGAATGCTAAAATGGGGAAGCATGGAAGAAGTGAAGCAAAAAGGCAACGAAGTTTTGCAAGATTATTATATCCGCTTCAACCAGGAAGAAAAAGACAATCCAGAACTCACGCAATTTGCACGTGATATTTTCAAAAAAATTGAACTTAGGGATAAAGAAATCTATCCTATCTATCAAACTATTGTAGATATAGCTTTGGCTGATGCAAAAAGGATGTTCGACCTATTAGGTGTGAAGTTTGACGACTATAGGGGAGAGATGTATTACAATCAGTTCGCCCCGCAGGTCATAAAGATGTTGGAAGACAAGCATCTTTTGGTTGAAAGCCAAGGGGCAAAGATTGTGGATCTTTCTCCATATGATTTGACTCCAGCAGTGATATTGAAAAATGACGGGACTACACTATATACCACACGAGACATCTGTGCGGTAATAGAGAGGTATAAAGAATATCATTTCAATAAAATGATTTATGTTACAGCAATTCAGCAAAACTTGAATTTTCAACAATTATTCAAAATCATGGAACTCGCTGGGTACGAATTTGCTCACGATATGGAGCATGTGTCCTATGGTATGATGAGCCTACCTGACGGCAAAATTAGTTCACGTAGGGGCAAGCAGGCAGTCTTAGTAGATTTGATGGACTATGCTTTGAATGAGGCCAACAATATCATCAAGGATAGGAAGTTCGAGATTGAGGACCCAAAAGAAGTGGCAAAAAAGGTGGCTAGAGCGGTTTTGAATTTCTCTGTGCTGAAAGTGGATAGGAACAAAGACTGCGTGTTTGATGTCAAGACGGCATTCTCTTTTGAAGGGGAGACCGCACCATACATGCAATATACTTACACTAGAATAGAGAGTATTTTGAGAAAACATGAAGAATCAAAAATAAAAGCTAACTACACTTGTTTTAATCTAGACGCCTTTGAACTCGTAAAATATATTAATGATTTTGCCTCTAGTATAAGGCAAAGTCTCATCAAAAGAGATCCAAGCATTATGGTAAAAAGATTGTTGGATATTTGCAAAACATTCAACAAATTTTATACAGCGACAAAGATTCTTGACGGCGATGATGATATTAGAAATGCAAAAATCAATCTAATAAAAGCGTTAAGAGATGTCCTTGCATTGGGATTTAATTTAATATGTATTGATACATTGAAAGAAATGTAAAAAAACTTAAGGGAAAACCCTTAAGTTTTTTATACCACATGGACAAAATAGTTGGAATCAACTGTGGATAGGTCGATTTCTATTTCAGCACCATCTCTGTTAAGTTTGATAATGACATTGTCCCCTTCTCGTACAGTTAGGAGCAAATCGTCAAATTGGAAATATCTAGTTATTTCGTAAGTGGTGTCATTAATTTGAATTGACTTTATTATATCGCCCACTTGGAAATCGCTGGTATAGGAGGCGGATACTTCTGTTATTACAGCGTCATCAGTTATTACTAATTTTCCAAATGTATAGGTTGCTTTGCTATTCTGTGAAGTGATTGTGAGTCCTAGATCTAGTTTTACGACACCGGTGGCGGTATTGTTGTTGTTAATATAGTTGGATATGATGTTGTCAGCCACTTTAGTTACATTATCTACAGGTAAAGCGTAGGCGTAATTGTCCAATGGAGTATTGTCGCTAGAATATACTCCTTTGGCGTTGACAATGCCTATCAATTCTCCATTTGAATTGAATAGTCCACCGCCAGAGTTTCCGCCGTTGACTGCTGCATCTATTCGCATCACTCTAAATGTAATTATGCTCTCTTCGTCTGCTCCTTGCATTGTCAAATCTTCACTCTCCACAGAGACAATTCCTTTAGTTACGCTGAATCCTTCTCCCTCTGGGTTTCCTATAGCAATAGCAGTGTCAGCCACTGAATATCCGTCTGCAATATCAACCGCACGAGCATCTGCATTGTTCGCTAATAGGTCTTGAGTTGATACTCTCAATACTGCGATGTCATAATTCATAGATCCGCCGAGGTATTCGCATTTTACCGCACCGCCATTGAATTCTACTAGAGGATAGCCGTCATCGTTTAAAACATCTTCATATTTTACAATATCCTCATCTACACCATATTGGTATATATAAATGTTTTTACCGATCTTGTTGTCTGTCATTGAAGCGGAATAGTATACAACGTGATAGTTTGTGATGATGTAACTATATTCGTCGTCCATTTTGTATATCACTCCTCCGCCACAGCCTATTTGAGTATCATTAGTTATATGACCGTACCAACCTAAAGATTGAGTGGGTTGTTCGACATAGACGGTTACCGCTGAAAGGAGGGCTTTGTTTGTAGCGTATTGATAACTATCATCTCCAGCTTCTATAGATAGATAGTCTTCTAGGAATTTTGTAAATTCGTCCTCGTTATACAATCCTTGGCTGACGCAGTAGTCAAAAATGCTCTCTATTGTTACATCGTTGCCATCTTCGCCATCTGTCCCATTTTCTATTGTAAAGGTCGATGTGGTACCATTAGAGTAGGTTATAGTGTATATGTCGACATTACCTAATGTGTATGTCTTTTCAATTTTTACGACGTATGGGTCCTGTTGCGTGCAGGCTGTGAACAAAAGTAGACATGGAATAATCAATAATATCAAGAAAAAAACTCTAAATTTTTTTAATATTTTCATAGTTAACCTCTTTTTTATTATATCACAGATTAAAAAATATTATATACTAAAAAATATGCTTTTCAAAATATTTTGATATATTAAATAAATATGCTATTTTATAAATAGGAACTAAAGTATGAAATATCCGTATAAACATGTGCATGGCGGTCATAGGCAACGCTTGAAAGATAAGGTGAGGCAAAATGGTTTGACTTCGCTTAGTTTGCATGAGGTCTTGGAATTGATTTTGACATATACTATTCCACAAAAAGATACTAATCAGTTGGCACATGAATTGATTGATACCTATGGAGGTTTTTCTAAGGTGCTGGAAGCAGATTATTATGATCTAATGAAAAACAAAGGTGTTGGGGAAGAGACGGCTTTGTTCTTGAGTATGTTGCCCCGATTGTTTGACATTTTCAAAGAGGACAAGGAAGAAAATGACATTAATTTTTTGCGTTCTCCATATGAATGTGTCAAATATTTTAGAAGTAAGTATGAAATCAAGAATAAGGAATTTTTGTATGTAGTTTGCTTGAACAATAGTTGTAAGATCATGAAAACTATCATAATAGAGGGGAATAGTGATAACAGTGTGTCCATAGATATTAAAAAATTCGCCAATATGATCAACAACGAAAATACAGCATCTATTGTGCTTTTTCATACTCACCCCAACGGAGAAGTGAAGCCAAGCAGAGAAGACATATTGACCACTCAAAATATTTTGAACATCTGTTGTATAATGAATGTCGTGCTTTGCGATCATATTATATTGAATGAAAAAGATTATTTTTCGTTTGGTAGAGACAATCTATTGTTTGATATGTATAACAAGTTTAGCAAAAATTTTTCACTTTCAATAAGTAACAAACAAGATATGTGCCAACACATTGGATTTAAGTTTGACGAATAAAATTAAATTGTCAAATTTGAAAATAACAACATAAATATAATTATGAAATTTTATTAAATAATAAAAAATTAATAAATATTGACAAAAAATTGATACAAAATTAATAGAATTCATAATTTTTTTATAAAAAAGGAAAATTAAATGAGAAATTATATTGACAATTTATTTTTTAAATTAATTGAAGAGATAAAAAATAAAAATATTTATGATATTTATATTCATATGGTCAATAAATTTAAAAAAATACCTTTTGTTACACAAAAATCAATGGAAAATTATTTTAATAAATTTGATTATTGGGGCAAAATGAATATAGATAATGATAATTTTCAAATTTTTTATTTAAAAAGTTTGGTATTTAAAGAAAATTTAGAAGATTATGTATGGTTATATAATAGATTAAGTGATTACAAATCAAAATACATATTATTTTCTATTTTGAATAATTTTTATAATTTTGATTTTATCAATTTGAAAAACTGTATGGAGAATATTTATAAACAATATTTTGATCTCGACTTGATGCCAAAATGTGAGGACGAAGTCTTTGTAGATGTGGGTACATTTACAGGGGATACAGTGATAGATTATTTAAATTCATACGGGGAAGATAGTTATAATAAAATTTATTGTTATGAGATCAGTGACGACAACATCAAAAAAATAGAAAAAAATTTAGCATCTTATAGCAATATTATAGTAAAACAAAAAGCCATTGCAGACAAAAATTCCACTTTATATTTTGATCAAAACATTGAGCCGTCAGCAAATAAGATTTCGGCGAATGGGAATATTGCGATAGAGGCAGATAGTCTTGACAACGATGTTTTAGACAAAATCACATTGGTCAAAATGGACATTGAAGGAGGAGAGAGATTGGCTATTGAGGGAATGAAAAATCACATCAAAAATGGCTCTCCTAAACTATTGATAGCAGTATATCACAACAATACAGATTTGTTTGAAATTCCAAAATTGATTGAAAAATACAACGATAATTATGATTTTCATTTGAGATATTACGGAGGGTGCATATATCCTACAGAAATTTGTTTAATATGCTTACCTAAAAAATAAAATGGATAAAATTTATCCATTTTTTATTGTTTATTATATATTTTTCATGATTTTTTATTGATTTTTTCATTTTTTATTGATTTTTTTGTTTTATGCTCTTTTGAAGCTATCGGTTTCCAATAGGCTTCAATAATTCTCGACGCTCTAAAATAACTCACATTTGGACAAACTTTTCTATGAATGACAATTCCACGTCCTGCAGAAATGAATCCAATAATATCATCTCCATACATTGGTTTGCAGCAACCGGCGAATTTGATCATGATATTGTTTAGTCCTTTTATACCGATCTGCTTATCGGTTGGAGTGGATAATGAGATAGTGTTTTCTTGTTTTGTAGTGAGATCCTCTTTTTGAATTTGTTTTTGATAGGCTTGAGCTAGTTTGTTGGCAATAAGTTTAGCAGAGATTGCGTTTGTCCCAATGTTTGCATAGAACTCGTCTATCTCATTCATGTTGTAATATTTCAAAATCTCGTCTATATTCTTCTTTATCATCAACTTGGATACGGAGTAACCTTTTTCTTTGATCGCATTTTCCAGCATTGTCTTTCCAAGTTTGATATTCTCTTCTTTCATGTTTTTCTTGAAAAAGGAGTTGATCTTATTTCTTGCTTCGCTGGTTTTGCATATCTTTAGCCAATCTCTTGATGGTCCCTTAGAGTTAGGATTGGTGATGATCTCAACCACATCGCCATTGTGTAGGGCTGAGTATGTGGACACCATTTTACCATTGACTTTCGCTCCTACACATTTGTTGCCTATCTCACTATGTATAGCGTAGGCGAAGTCGAGCGGAGTGGAACCATTCGGTAGATAGATGACCTTACCCATTGGAGTTTGAACGAAAATTTCACTATTGTATATATCTTGGCTAAGTGAATTTGCCAGTTCATCAATGCTGACATTTTCATTTTCCATCATCTGTCTCAACCATGCAAGGCGAACATCTAGGTTGTCTTGCTTGTTGCGTTTCTCTTTGTATAGCCAGTGGGCAGCCACGCCATATTCGGCGTATTTATGCATCTCTTCTGTCCTGATTTGAATCTCGACAGGAAAACCTTCAAATTTCACAGTGGTATGCAATGATTGGTATCCATTAGGTTTAGGTATTGCGATATAATCTTTGAACCTATTCGAAATCGGTTCAACGATACTATGTAATCTGCCAAGCAGGGCATAACAATCGGGCACAGTCGAGACAATCGCACGCACGGCTATTAGGTCATATATATTATCTAGGTTGTGGTCGTTCAATTTTTTGTATATGCTATAGATATGCTTTTTCCTTCCGTAGACTTTACCTTTGATGCCTAGGTCATGCATACAATTTTCCACCAATTTTGTCAGGCGTTCTACAATCGGCTGACGCTTGTGGAAACGCATATCCACTTCGTTCTGTATCTCGTTGTACTTTTCTGGATTCTCAATTTGAAAAGCACCGTTTTCGAGTTCTGTCTTGTATCCGGACAAGCCTAATCTAGCGGATAGTGGGGCGTAGAGAGTGAAAATGGAGCGTGCTAGAGCCTTTCTGTCTGCATCATTTAATTCGTTTGAAAACCTTAGGTTAGTTACTATAAAGGCAATCTTTAGCATGATTATTCGAATATCTTTCGTGATGGCAAAAAACATTTTTCTCAAATTTTCTGCTTCTTCTTTTTGCTGTGAGAAATTGATTTTGTCTAATTTATCTAATATTTCAATGGTGTTATAGATATTCTCAGGATATTCATTTTTTATGTCCTGCAAAGATGTCTTGCCAGATTTCAAACTGAGATACAACACTCCTTCAAGTTTGTTGTCATCGCCCAGTTGCATATCATCAATTATAGTCAAAAGTTCGTCTACTATCTTCTGTTGTTGACCATCAAATCTATTTTTTAATTTTTCTATTTCTTCTTTCATGATAAATCCGTTTGTATTTTAGCACATATTTTTTTAAATTACAATTCTATTTGTAAAATTATGAATTATTTTATTATTTCGACATATTTCTTGATGCTAAAGATTGGCTTTATAAGATATGTTCTATTTAAGGAAAGAATTTAATAAGTTAGTTTGAGGGAATATGTATAATTTAAAAAGCAGTGATGCCTTGGAAAAACTGAATAGTTCAAAATCTGGACTTAATAATTTAGAGATCAGGGACAGGCTCAAGAAATATGGCAAAAACGAACTAGAAAAAGAGAAAAAACAGACCTTTTTGAAATCTTTTTTTAAGCAATTTTTAAACATAATGGTGGCTATCTTGCTGGTGTCAGCGGTAGTCTCTTTGACTGTGGCTATTATAAACAAAGAGTATGCAGATTTGTTTGAAGGGTTTGTGATTCTTTTTATCGTCATCATGAACGCTTTGATTGGAGTGTTTCAAGAAAACAAGGCACAGGCTTGTATCAATGACTTGCAAAAGTTTGAAAAAACCATAGTGAAAGTCGTCAGGAACGGAGTCGTCTTGAATGTGGATAGTACCGAGTTGGTTCCTGGGGATATTGTTGAAATGGAGGCGGGCAACATTGTCATGGCGGACATACGTTTGCTTGAGAGCAACAACTTTTCATGCGATGAAAGTTCGCTCACTGGGGAGAGCCTTCCTGTAGAGAAAAATGCGGACTTGGTATTAAATAAAAACACGCCTCTAGCGGAAAGAAAAAATATGGCATATTCTGGGAGTATGGTAACCAATGGCAAGGCAAGAGGGGTGGTTGTAGCGACAGGTAAGAATACGGAACTAGGAAAGATTGCAAACCTCCTTTTTAATGCTAAAAAAGAGATAACTCCTCTTCAAAAGTCGATTGATAAAATAGGGAAAATCATCACATGGGTGGTGCTAGGTGTATGTGTAATAATCTTGGCAATAGAATTGATCAGTGGCAATGGGTTTATGAACGCAATCATGACGTCTGTAGCCCTCGCTGTCGCTGCCATACCAGAAAGTCTACCTGCAGTAATAACCATTATTCTTGCCTTAGGGGTTCAGCAGTTGGCTAAACGTAAATGTATAATAAAACACCTTCATGCAGTCGAGACGTTGGGAAGTTGCGAAGTAATATGTACGGACAAGACGGGGACGCTGACATTAAACAAAATGCAGGTGGTAGATACATTCTGGGACAATCAATTCAATTTAAAACAAGGGGAAGTGTATCACGATGCGATCAAGTGTATGCTACTATGTAATAACGCTAGACAAGAAAAAGGTAACATAGTAGGAGAGCCGACAGAGACTGCACTATATGAATATGCAATAGATTTTTTAGATGCGGTTAATTGTAAAATCATTCATGAAATACCTTTTAATTCGACGAGAAAGATGATGAGCGTCATAGTAAATGACGGCGGGGTCAAAAGTTACACAAAAGGTGCACCAGAAATTTTGATAAAGAAATGCAAATTCATCAAGTTGGGGGACAAAATACTGCCTTTTAGTGATGAATTGAAAGAAAGAGTGAAGAACGCCAACGATATCATGACGGACAAAGCCCTGAGAGTGATTGCGTTTTGCTATAAAGATTATGACATCTACAACCCGAAAGATGAGTTGGAAGAGGACATGATTTTTTTAGGTTTGGCAGGAATGATGGATAATCCTAGACCAGAAGTGAAAGACAGCATAGAAAAATGCTTCAAGGCGGGGCTAAAGCCTGTAATGATCACAGGCGATCATAAAAGGACGGCTTTCGCAATAGCAAAGACTCTTGGGATAGCGTCATCTATAAAGCAAGTGATAACAGGCGAAGAGCTGGATAAGCTTAGCGATAAAGAGTTGAGGCGTAATTGTCAAAACTATACGGTATATGCTAGGGTGTCTCCCGAACATAAAGTACGAATTGTAAAAGCATTCAAGGGGTTAAAAAAGATCGTCGCTATGACTGGCGATGGGGTCAATGATGCTCCAAGTTTAAAGATTGCTGACATTGGTGTAGGCATGGGAAAATCTGGCACTGATGTTGTCAAAAATGTCGCTGATATGGTGGTAACAGATGACAATTTTGCGTCCATTGTTGTCGCAGTAGAAGAGGGTAGAAAGGTATATAGCAATATCCAAAAGGCACTACAATTTTTGATTTCCACAAATTGTGTAGAAGTATTTGGCATGTTGCTGGCTCTCGTGTTTTTCCCCGATGTTACATTTCTTTTGCCTGCACAGATGTTGTTTATCAATCTAGTTACGGACAGCTTGCCGGCATTTGCTCTCGGTATGGAAAAGGTGGAAAAGGATGTCATGACTTCGCCACCTAGAGATAGTTCGAGTGGACTATTTGGCGGAAAAGTTGGGGTCGCCATCATATATCAATCTATTTTGCAGACATTGATAGTGATGATAGTTTTTGTCGTTGGAATCAAATTCTATTCCCCTAATGCCGCAAGCACAATGGTGTTCTTTAGCATAATATTTATGCAATTGTTGCATAGCGTAAATTGCAAGACAAACAACTCAATATTTACAAAAAATTTGTTTGACAATAGGACGTTCAATATATGTTTTGTCGTAACGCTTTTGATTAATTTGTGTGTCGCATGTATTCCTTTCATGTATCAACTGTTTGGGCTAGAGTTTTTGAATTTTTCGCAGTGGATAGTTGTAATAATTGCATCTATTATCATAATACCTACATGCGAGTTGTTTAAATTGGTATTGCCTGACAGAAGTAGAACTTTCAAAATAAGAAGAAAACTAAAAACAAAAATTTAATTCCCTCCAATTTCGTAATGGATGAATAAATCCTATCAATTTGTAAAACATATTTACAAGGAGGAATTATGAGTGTAAAAAACAAAAGAATATTATCTACCATTGTCTATTACACGTTGATTGCTTTGGCGTTAATAAATGTGGGTTTCTTCATTTTTGCGTTAGTAGTAAAAGATGTGGCAATGTGGGCCAAGGTTATTTACTTCATTTGGTCAGGGCTAGTGATAGGTGTTTTAATATTTGACATAATATGCACGGCAACGCATGAAGCAAAGACGATTTCTGGACTAATTGTCTATATTCTCAGTGTGTTGGCTGTCGTAATGGCGGTTATATTGTATGTCATAAACGCAGGACCTCAAGGAATCGCTACTGATTATTTCAATTTATTCATATCTATTTCGTTGATTTCTTTGATGACAACAGGATATATGATTGCCAGTTGGTGCGTAGGCGAAAAGTTGGTAGAGCACGCAACGAGCGAAGATGAATTAAACGCAAAAATGTCGAATAAAAATAATGGTTAGTTTTTTAATGAAATAAATGTCAACTAATAAATTAAAACAAAAAGGATAGTGGATATAAAACTATCCTTTTTTCTATAAATATTGTATAACTTCGTGTATTTACATTGGATCGAAAGGGTTTAATGTGCAGGAAAAAAATAAAGGTGGTTAATTTTAAAATTAATCAAAATAAAAAACTTAAGGTCGAATGAACTGAACTCCACCTTAAGTATATCTAAGTTGTGGAGTTTTTAAAAAATTAAATTTTTTATAGAGTAAATCCGCCGTCCACTGTTATCAATTGACCAGTGATAAAACTGGCGTTCAATGCCAAAAACTTTACAATCTTGGCGATATCGTCTGGTTTGCCAATTCTATGTAACGGGGTGGAATCAATGATCTCGAGTTTTGCTGACTTGTCAATTTTTTCATTCATTTTGGTGTCAATGAGCCCGGGGCAGACCGCATTTACACAAATGTTGCTAGGGCCCAACTCTTTGGCGAGCGACAACGTGAGGGCATTTATTGCTCCCTTGGAGGCTGAATAGAGGCTCTCCATGCTAGAACCAACATTTCCCCACATGGAAGAAATGTTTATAATATTTCCACATTGTTCGCTTATCATATGTTTCACTACATATTTTATGGTGAAAACTACGCTCTTGAAATTGGTGTCAAAAATGTAATTGTAGTCATTTTCGGTCGTGTCCTGTATCTGTTGGAAGGTGGATACCCCTTGAGCATTGATCAATACGTCAATTTTTTGGAATTTTTTTATGATTTCATGTATCAATTCCTTTATTTGATTTTCTTTAGTTAGATCGCACTGATATAGGTATATTTCATAATTGTTGCGTTTAATTTGTTCTACCATTTCTTTATTGTTGTGGTAGATTAAAAATAGGCGAGTATTTTTGCTTGCCAATCTATTTGCTATGGCTGAACCAATTCCGCCGTTTGCTCCTGTGATCAAAATATTTTTCATATTTTAAGTATAGCATATTTAAAAATTTTATCAAAGAAATTTTCATCTCTTTATGCCTATAAATGATCATAACTATTTTGTTAATTAATAAATATTATTGACATTCATTCGTGAAAACATTATAATCAAAATATGAAGAAGTTTTTGAAGGTCTTTGTAATTGTTGTTTTAGTTGCTGGCACGATAGCAGGTACTTGTTATTTCTTTTATGCTCACATGAGGGATCAAATTGATGCTTCGGCGTCTATCAGTGAATTTGTCTATGGCGTGAAAAACAAAGATTACGGGGCAAAAATCGAGACGGTAAATGAATTGGCAGAATCTAGATTTGATTTGATTATCACTACAAATTCAAAGATAAATGAGATGACCACAGTTTTGAACTACTATTTGATTGACGCAGAAGAAAAGGGCATTGACGAATCTAGAATAGTTGACAGACTAAATGAAATATATACAATGCAGGACGAAATTGACGCTGTCATGGACGAATATATTACCAGGAGCAACAGCAGTGCATATTTCGATAGGGTAACAGGAGCGAACAGGTTATATGATTCATGGTGCTCGTATCTGGTGGCTTGTGCGGACTTGATGAATATCATCAATACAGAAGTCGTAAATACATTGCCATATGCTAATGCGGATATTAAATTCAGTATGATTGATTTATATATTAATGTTGTTACAAATACCTTTACCAATGTTACAAACAATGTAAATGGCTTGAGGCAGGTGGCAAATAGTGCAAATATAAATGTTGTGAATAATTATTTGACATTTGAAAATGGGTATTTAAATACAAACAATTCGTCCGTTGGGGACTTCTCATATTTGAATAACAATTTCATTGAATATTATGCTCAGTGCAATAAAACAAGTTTTGCAACAGACTTGGCTAGGAATATAAATACCGTTACAAGTATAAATAACAACTCTACGAATGAACAGAGAGCAGTGTATTATTTTAAAGAAATTTTTGGGATATAGGTAGATATGAAGAAGATAGTGTTGAGTTTAATATTGTGTTTGTTCCTTATACCAGGAGCATTGATTTTCACGGCTTGTGGAGATGACGACGACTATAATTTGGCGAATCTTTCAACAGATTTTTATGCAATAGCCTCAAATTATGAAACTCTAAATTTAACGATTGACAATGAGTTTGAGTTTGATTATTCGAATTTTGTATATCAAGATGAACAATATTTCACAGATGCAATCAATACCACTGTACCATATTCATATTTAGGCAGTTATTATAATAGCCTATTTAGCAACAGCATGGCTTTTGTGTACGATTATATCAACGTATGTTCGACGGATAGCATTGACGCACCACAAAATCTAAAAAATGAATTGAAGCAGAATTTAGATGATTTGAATTATGCTCTACGTACGGTAGATGCGGATATTAATATGGTGGCGGATAGATTGAGATTCAACCTGAATTCTAATACGGAGATCACGAATGAATCTTGTATGTCTAGACTTAAAAACCTTTTTGATAGTTATGACGAGTTGTTTGCGTCGGCTTATGCCTTGACTGACACTTTGGCAGAAATTTATTTTGACTATGCATTAAATGATGCTAATCCAAATTTCTATGAGCAAAGTTTAGATGAGTTCAATGCCTTGAGCGTAACATCAAATTTGAATGCTAAGTTGAAACTACAAATATCTAATTTGACTGAAATCTATACCGAATTATATCTAGGTGGCGGTATTGTGTCTACAGCATATACGACACAAGTTGGTGGAGCGTTCGCTTCTCTGGAAGAAAACTATTCAACATATATGGCACAAGTAGCGGAAATAAACAAATCTTTTGATCCGTCAATTGCTTCAGCAATAAATGGATCCACAAGTTTGAAACAAAATTTCTATAATCTAGCGATCGAATTATACAACATTCAATCAGCTCTGTACAATGATGTGGATATTTATAAAAGAGCGTGTGAGGATATTGTTTATACAGTTATAATTGATGATGTCAATGCTACGACATACGAATTGATGTGTGTTGAGATTGTTGATAATCATGGAGTTTTGCTAGACAATTATAATAATATTTTGGTCGAAATTTTGACTGCTTTAGGAGTTTAGAGATGACGGAAAAAGAATGTACCGAATTGGCAGATCTATTATATCCAAATGTCAAAGATGTGTCCTATTATTTCGAAAAATACAAAGATAGGAATGTTTTAGGAGAAGTAACTAGGCTGGGTCCTAGCCCAACAGGTTATTTGCATATAGGGCATTTAATGCAGGCGTTGATCCATAGAATGCTAGCAAATGTTACTAATGGAATATTCTATTTAAGGCTGGAAGACACGGATGGAAAACGTGAGATCAAAAATGCGGGCGAAGTTGCTTATGATATGCTGGTCCGTTTTGGACTAACGCCAGACGAAGGATATCGAGGTAGTCTAGAAGAGGTAGGAGATTATGGTCCGTATGTGCAGTCGAAGAGGTTAGATATATATCATGCCTTTGCACATGAACTGGTTAGATTGGGTCGTGCGTTTCCTTGTTTTTGTGCGTCAACTGCGGGCAAAGAAGAGATCATAAAAAAACGTGAAAAAGAATTGAACGAATCTATGGATCTGGAGGTAAAAGATCCGTGTAGAGATTTGACCCTAGATGAGATAAAGGACAAGTTAAAGCAGGGTAAACCTTTTGCCCTTAGACTCAAAAGTACAGGAGACAAAGAAAAGACACATGAGTTCAAAGACGAGATAATGGGCAAGCGTGATTTGCGTGAAAATGCAAGGGACGATATTTTAATCAAATCTAACGGCATACCTGTATATGCCTTTGCACACATTGTTGATGACAATTTGATGAAAACGACTGTTATCGTGCGTGGGCAGGACTGGTATCAATCGCTTCCAGTTCATATCGAATTAAATAGAGCGTTCGGCTTCAAACCATTTAGATATGCACATACTCCTAATATTTGCATATTAGATGAAAATACTGGAAATAAAAGAAAACTTAGCAAGAGAAAGGACGCTTTTGCTGATGTTAGATTTTTCCTAGAAAAGGGGTATCCTATCGTGGCAGTGATAGAATATCTCCTCACATTACTCAATAGCGATTTTGAAATGTGGAGGAAGAATAATCCAACTTTTTCCTA